>JAHBTC010000116.1 GCA_019638835.1 Fimbriimonadaceae bacterium | reverse complement strand
CATCTCCAATCATCGCCCCGGTATATCTACTCGCCGTCCCACTTATAGTGACCGTCATCCGGTGGTACCTCAAACGGGCGGGCCCGGTCTACCGCAGGCTAGGCGCGAGCTACGGGCCGGTGTTTTCGTCGCTAACTGAGACGGCATCCGGTGCCCGCACGGTCGAAGCGCTGGCCCTAGCGGCCTCGCGCAATCGTGCGATGGACCTGGCCCTGGCGGCACGTTGGCTGCCGATACTCGGTCGGATCAGGCTCCGCCAGGTAATGCTGCCGTGGTCCAATCTCGCTTTCGCGGTTCCGGTCTTCGGTTCTCTTGCTTGGGGCGGCTGGCTTGCGCTAAACGGAATCGTTTCGATAGGTACGGCCGTGAGCGTGACGCTCTTCGCGACCGCTCTGGTCTCGCCACTGGAGGCACTCATCCGGTGGACCGATGAGATCCAGAAGGGTTTCGTCTCGTTCGCCCGAATCCTCGGTGTCGCGAGAGAGTTTGGTTCCTCTCAACTCGAGCAACGCATTGCCGCATCTCCGAGTCGATCCGAACCTGGCCCCGCCGAACCTGAACTCAGGGATGTACGCTTCTCCTACAGGGAGGGCCGTGAGGTGCTTCACGGCGTTTCCCTCAAGATCGTTCCGGGGGAGCGGCTTGCGATCGTCGGACCGTCAGGAGCGGGAAAGTCGACTCTTGCCAGACTGCTGGCCGGGATGGATACGCCGAGCAGCGGTCGGGCATTGATTGGCGATGCCGATGTCGCTTCGATTCCAGTTGATCGGCGTCGCAGGGAAGTAATGCTGGTATCCCAGGAGAGCCATATCTTCGCGATGAGTATTCGGGAGAATGTGCTACTGGCACGGCCAGGCGCGGATGAGGAATCGATTCGAGCGGCACTCGCGGCAACCGGTGCTCTCGGCTGGGTGCAGCGCACGGCGCACGGGCTTGATACAGCGGTTGGTGTCAGCGGGATGGCGCTTTCCGGAGCCCAGGAGCAGCAACTCGCGCTGGCAAGGGTGGTGCTGGCCGACCCGCACACCTTGATCCTGGATGAGGCAACCGCGGCATTGGACCCCCGTGCCGCGCGCGATCTGGAGTCCGCACTCTCGGCCACACTCAATGGCAGAAACGTCATCGCGATCGCTCACCGGCTGTACACTGCCTTCGACGCCGATCGAATTGCGGTAATCGAGGCCGGATGTCTCGTTGAACTTGGCTCGCATGCGCATTTGTTAGCCGCCGGCGGTTCGTACGCTCGGCTCTGGAACGCGTGGACGAGAGAAGGCTCGACTCACTGATAGGCAGACCGGCCGCCCCGAACTCGCGGGTGCGGTTCAGCTGAGCGGTGGTCGCATAGGAGTCGCGCCGAGGTCGGGCACTGGTGCGCTACCTATATGAACCTCCAAGTCATCGGCTGACGGGGTCTTTGGTCTTCTCGCGGTCGGACGATCGAGGTAGAACAATGCGGTGGAAGATATGTCGTCGCGAAGTGGAAGGTAGCGCCATCCGCTGCGCCATCCGAGCGCCTGTATGTCCACACGCAGCCGCTCACGGAAATAGATCGGGTCGGCCAGATGCCAACGATACATCCCGAAGCGCTGTTGACTTAGGTAAAGTCCATCTGGCCGGATCACCTGTGGCATGCCGAGGTAGGGTGTCGAGAACTCGGTGTAGCCCTTACCAGGCACGTCAAAGTTCCAGGCTCCGCCGAAGTAGTCTTCAGTTCCGGTGCCGCAAATGGTCGGGTATTCGGTATCGCCGTCCAGATAAAACTTGATCTCGCCCTCACCCCACCAACCGTTGGAGTTCACGCCCCACGCGAGGTAGGTTCCAACGTAGTGACCATTACCCTCCACGCCCTCGATAATGGTGTGCGGTGTCTTGAGTTCCAGCGGGTTGCTGCGCCGCCACTGTGCGTGCAGGTAGGACTCATTCGAGTAGTCGCCGCCGATCTCGTAGGTCACTTGATAGTAAATTCGCACGTCGACGCTTGATGTGTTCTCGATCGTGAGTCGTGCACCGTCGCGGAAAGGCATCGGCCAGTACGAGTTGAATCCGCCGTGCGGATTGGCTGCAATGGTCTGCGAGTCCACTTGCGCGAAGACACCCCAGCCATTACAGAAGAAGTCACCGTACGGGACTTCGATTGCAGGCTCAGTTGAACCATCCCAGTAGGCTCGTAGCAATAGGGTGCGCCAATTATCGGTGTGAGTCGTGATCCACAGGTGCGTGATCCGTCCACCACCATTAATTTGGGCCAGATCGAAGGTTTCCCCCGCCTTTACATCAACACTCGGACTAATTTTCCAGCCTGGTCCCAGATCGCGCGCACAATCGGCGCCGGTTCCCTCAATCGCCCTTCCGCCCCCGCCAGGCGATCCGTCGAAATTCTCCGGGCTTATCGATCGGGTCTGGATGTCTCTCCGAGTTGTGGAGATGCTGCTCAGATCCAGGTCGCGCACTGCGCCTCCTCATTTTCGACATGATGTTGAAACATTACTGTAATCGATTTCATTGAATGCACTTTCACTGTAGAGTGGGCTGGTCGCGCATGTCAACATGCGTGCACTGTGCGTATGGCGAATGTTAGAAACGAGCGGGAGGCGTTAGTTTGGCCACAATTTACGACGTCGCGAGTCTTGCGAGGGTATCACCGGCGACTGTCTCCCGGGTCTTCAATGGTATGCCAGTTTCAGAAGAGAAAGCCTCAGCTGTGCGAGCTGCGGCCGCGACGCTGAACTTTACCCCGAATCGCACTGCTCGTTCGCTGCGTAAGCAAAACTCCGAAGTGATCGCACTGGTAATTCCGGACATCGAGAACCCTTTCTTCACGTCTCTTGCGAGAGGTGTCGAAGATCGCGCTCAGGCAGAGGGTTACTCGGTTGTTCTGTGTAACACCGACGATGACACAAGTAAGGAAGCGACCTACCTCGAGATCGCGATATCGGAGAACATGGCTGGGGTGATACTTGCGCCGGCATCCGATCACAGCGACCTGACTTCGGTATTGTCGAGGGGTCGGCCGATCGTTGCAGTTGACCGCAGTGCTGGTTACGATATCGACGGCGTGATGGTTGACAATCGCCCGGCCGGGCAGGCTGCGGCGAGTGCATTATTCAAGGCGGGCTACAAGCGTGTGGCATGTATAACTGGACCTCAGGGTATCGATACGGCAGATGAGCGCACGATGGGGTGGCGCCAAGTTGCCATTCGGCAAGGTGGGTATGTGCCAGAACTCTACCTTCGCAATGCAAATCACCGTGTCGATGGTGGTAGGGCCGCTATGGCCGATCTCCTTTCTATGGAGGTTCCGCCCGATGCCGTGGTTGCTACAAACAACTTAATGGGTGTCGGAGCGCTTCAGGTGCTTTCTGAGGCTGGATTGACAGCCCCAGCCGTAGGCGTCGCAGTGATTGGCGCTTTGCCATTCAGCGCCCTCGACCCCGCAACGATCACAATCGTTGAGATCCCGGCACGAAACCTCGGGATAACCGCCGCCAAAATGCTAATTGAGCGAATCAACGGCGACACTCAACCCCCTCGAACTATCGTGCTTCGAAACGAAATCTCGGTGGCAAGCGCTTAGGGTAAACCGCCCAGACTTGGGGTTCGGCGTACTTGCGCTTGAAATCGATTTCTGTAATCCTTGATACTGCATGGTAACTGGAGGGATCCTGCCTACAAAATGTACTCTGAAATCGATTGCGAATTTCGATGCTACCGATAGCTGAAAGAAAGACTCCTGGGGAACCTATATATGGTTCAGGATCCGGTGTGTCCGCATTCCTCCTGGGCGGAATCGGAACCGGCAACTTCTCAATCGGTGCTAGAGGTGAACTTCGCGATTGGGAACTGGCCAATCGGCCCAACAAAGGTGGGCGCTTACCTTTCAGTTTCTTTGCGATCCGCACTAGCGGCCCCAAAGGCGTCACGGCCCATGTGCTCGAGGCCGCAGACCCAGGACCGCATTCGGGCGACCAAGGTCACTACGCGGGATCGGTTGCCGGCCTGCCGAGGCTAGCTGAATCGCGCATGCGCGGCGAATACCCTTTATTGCGAATCGACTTCGAAGACCCGCAGCTTCCGGTAGAGGTGAAACTCGAAGCCTTCACTCCGTTTGTCCCGCTGGATGCCGACGCATCCGGGCTTCCGGCCGCGATCATGCGTTACAGAGCGACGAACCGCACCGATGCACCGGTCGAGGTCACGATCGCCGGATCCATGACCAACCCCGTCGGAATCACCGGCTATAACGTGTTTCACTTCCCGGATTTCAAAGGCAACCCGAGCAACACCTGGTTCGAAGAGGACGCACTTCGAGGAGTGGTCTACTCGACCGACCTGTCGACTGATGACCTCCTGTACGGTAGTGCCGTACTTGCCACCACCGATCCGGAGGCAACTGCCAAACCGCAGTGGCTCAGCGGCTACTGGCAAGACGGTGTTCAAGTTTTCTGGAATGAATTTGTGCCCTCTGGAAAGCTGAATCCGGAAGAGCGATTTTCGATAGACCAACCACCGTACGCCGAGTGGTTCACAAAGCTGAGGGTCGGCTCCGTTGCGGTCCAGCGCAAGCTCGCACCCGGCGAGAGTGCTCAGTTCGAGTTCCTCATCGCTTGGCACTTCCCGAACCGCCCCCGGGCTTGGCTTGGGAATATCAACCTAGACAATTCGGGCGCCGATCAGATCATCCGAAACCACTACGCAACCCTTTACCCTGATGCGAGGTCGGTTGCGCGGCAGCTGATCAAGGAATTGCCTGCTCTTGAAACTAGCACCCGCGCCTTCCACGAAAGCTTGTTTGGATCGAGCCTGCCGCACGAGATCATCGATGCTGCGAGCGCCAACCTGACCGTGATTCGTTCCACGACCTGCTTCCGCCTGGAGGGCGGAGTCTTCGCGGCTTGGGAAGGCAGTTTCGATCACTCGGGCAGCTGCGAGGGAACCTGCACCCACGTCTGGAACTACGCCCAATCGATCGCTTGGTTATTCCCCGAGCTCGAACGCAGCGCGCGTCGAACCGAGTTCCTGCACGAAGTGCGAGAAGACGGTCGAATGAATTTTCGCGCCAACAGTGTGTTCGGCAATAGCCCCTGGGACTTCCATGCCGCAGTAGACGGTCAGCTCGGCGCAGTCGTGAGGCTGTATCGGGAGTGGCGATTTAGCGGCGACAAAGCCCTCGTGCAGGAATGTTGGCCAGGAGTCAAGCGCGTCATTGGCTATGCGTGCGAGCACTGGGATAGCAACGGCGACGCGGTGCTTGACAGCGAGCAACACAACACTTATGACATCGAGTTCCACGGCGAGAACTCTTTGGCGAATTCGATGTTCTTCGCCGCACTCCTGGCAGCAGCTGAACTCGCCGAACTGGTCGGCGAACCGGAGACAGCAACGTTCTACCGGGACAGCGCAAGAGACGGTTCGGTGCGAATGGACGACCTGCTATACAACGGCGAGTACTACGTCCAGAGAATCGCCGACGTCGATGCAAGACGTTATCAGTACGGCACTGGTTGCCTCTCCGACCAAGTGTTTGGCCAAACGCTTGCCCATCTAGTTGGGTTAGGCCACATCCTTCCCGCCGAACACGTGCGAAGTAGCATCCGCTCTGTCTACCGCTACAACTTTCGTCGCGACCTTGCCGACCAGCAGAGCGTTCAGCGCACTTACGCTTTGAACCGCGAAGCCGGGCTCGTGCTGTGTAGCTGGCCTGAAGGCTCTCGCCCGGCCATCCCGTTCGTCTACTCGGACGAAGTTTGGACCGGGATCGAATACCAGGTCGCTACGCACTTGATCTACGAAGGCTTCGTCGAAGAGGGACTCGAAATTGTTCGATCCGTGCGGGCGCGCCATAACGGCACAACCAGGAGCCCCTGGAACGAGGTTGAATGTGGCAACCACTACGCGAGATCTCTGGCGAGTTGGGGCTGCCTGCTGGCCTTCAGCGGTGCGCAGTGGGACGCGGCAAAGTACAGGTTGAGTTTCCAACCAGCGACAACGACGCCGCTCAACACGTTCTTCAGCACTGGCACCGGATGGGGAAGCATCTCGATCGATTCGAACGGAGCACGGATCACGGTTCGTGGCGGTCGAGTCAGTTTGCGAACCCTCGCCGTAGCGGGCAGAACGCTCAAACCGACGGACGGAAGAGACGCCGGCCGTTCACTCGAGATCGAAGCCGGGCACAGTATCCAGTTCAGTTATCAAAAACCCCAGGAGGAGCAGCAATGACTTACACCCTTCCAGAGAAACGCGCGGCACTTTCGGTTGAACCGAATATGGTCTATCTGATCGCTAGTGGCGACCTGAGGGAATCAGCGAACGTACCGGGCTGGCCGGTTCAGCGCGCGCTCGAGGAGAGTCTCGAGCGCGCCTTCAGCGGATTCGGCTGGAACGTAAAACGGTCCAACCCGGTAGATCCGGTGCTCGGTCACGGCTTCATCCGTAGCCAGCGGATGGGCTTGGAGGTTTTCAAGACGATTCCGTCGAATGCTCCACTAATCGTCGCCGAGGCGGTATGGCAGTATAGCCACCATGTGCTCGCGGGGCTTCGCACTCACCGTGGCCCCATCCTCACGGTAGCCAACTTCGCTCCGGACTGGCCTGGGCTGGTCGGTCTACTCAATCTAAATGCCGGATTGACCAAGATGGGCGTGGACTACTCGACGATCTGGAGCGTCGACTTCCAGGACGAATGGTTCCTTAATGGCATCCGAAGCTGGATCGAGACGGGTCGGATTGAGCACGACTCGAGCCATGTGCGTTCGCTCCCCGCTCTCCCGAATAGCCCAGAGAAGCAACTTGGTGAGAGCCTTGCCGAGCAGTTGCTCTCGGATAAGGCCATCATCGGTGTGTTTGACGAGGGTTGCATGGGCATGTACAACGCGATAATCGACGACGAAATGCTGAACCCACTTGGAATCTATAAAGAACGACTCTCCCAGAGCGCGTTGTGGGCTGAGATGCAGAAGGTCGGCGACACCGAGGCGGACGCTATCGGGACCTGGCTGCGGAACGCAGGCATGAATTTCAGGCTTGGTACCAACGAGGCAACCGATCTCACCGAGAACCAACTGCGCTGGCAGTACAAAATGTACATTGCTGCGCTGCGAATCAGCGACGATTTTGGCCTCGATGCGGTCGGCATTCAGTATCAGCAGGGGCTCAAGGATCTCTCTCCTGCGAGCGACCTGGTCGAGGGGCTGCTTAACAATCTCGACCGGCCGCCTGTAAGGACGCGTGATGGGTCCAGGGTCATTCTGGAAGGTAAAGCGTTGCCGCACTTCAATGAGGTCGATGAGGGTGTCGCGGTCGATGCGCTCGCGACCAATCGGATCTGGACCGCAATGGGCATTGATCCGGCTAATACGCTGCACGATGTGCGCTGGGGGGAGGAGTTTGACGGAGAGTTCGTCTGGCTCTACGAAATCTCCGGATCAGTGCCCGCATCTCATTTGGGGGGGTACCAGAATGCAGTCGGCTGGCGTCAGGGTCCGGCATTCTTTCCCGCCGGCGGTTCTACCATCAACGGCGTTTCAAAGCCTGGAGAGATCGTCTGGTCGAGGGTGTTCATCGCGGACGGGGCCCTCCACCTGGACATCGGCAGGGCAAGCGTGGTTGCGCTCCCTGCTGAAGAGAGTGACCGACGCAAGAACGCGACTAACCCGGAGTGGCCGGTCGCCCACGTCGTGCTTCGAGGCATTTCGCGCGATCAGTTCATGGCGAGGCACAAAG
>JAHBTC010000115.1 GCA_019638835.1 Fimbriimonadaceae bacterium | reverse complement strand
GACCTGTTCCCCAGCATCATCCCTCAAAACCTCAGTGAGAAGCTTACAAGTTTTGTTGCAGCCGTGGATCGCTGCACAACCAAGACACTACTCGTTCTGGACACGATGCCTCACGCCCGTAGGGACGCAGGAGTTCCGGATGGCCATTGGGTGGATACGATTGGGAACGGTGGGGCTAACCTTCTTTTCATCGATGCCGCTCAGATTCACGAAACCCACTTTGCCCATGAGATCGGCCACCTCTGGGTTCAGTATGTAGATCAGGCTGAAGATGAGCGAGTGATGGAGGACGTCAGCGATGCTAGTCGTCTGCACCAGCTCAGCTTCGTTCAGTCCTTTGTGACCGACCTTCGAGTAAATCAGGTCATCGCGCAGAAAGGCTTTGACGTTTCGGTGATAGTCCAGGACCAGGCAGCGAGCATTGCTTCTCTCGGCAGGGCGATTGAGGCGGGATACCGACCAGAGAGTCTGCGCGAGGGAGTGTTCATGGCCTTGGCGTTAGCCGCTCAGATTGTCGATGAGCAAAAGACAAGCTCGAACACCCTTGCCAAACTAGAAGACACCTTAGAAAAGGTCACTCGCCTCGATCCTAAATTGGTTCAGTTGGCTACTGGTTTCGCCGATGCCGTAACACGGCACGGTTACGACGGAAAGGATCAGATTCGCGCCTCAATTGATGAGTGTCTAAAGCTCGCGTTCGACTACTCGGGCGACGGAATCGACCTGGAGCAAGACCTGGTGATCCCACCAATCCCCGAGCCGGACTTTGACAAGTATCCGCAGTGGATTGAGGGAGCGTCACCCCAGATGAAATGCGAGGCAGGCCGAATCATGGCTCGGGAAGATATTCCCGATGGCTCAAGGTGGTCAATCTCGCAAGGACCACTTAACGCCAGCAACCTGACCTTTGAGCTACCCGATGGAACGATTAAAGGGCCTTGGACGCTTGAACACTCACTAGCCTTCGCCACCCGTATTGACCACATCCAGCGAATTAACGAAATGAACCGCCAAAACATAGAACGACAAATGAAGCAGCAGTCACCCAAAGGAATGCCGAACTTCCCCGGCCAGCCCCGCCGATTCTACATGGCGGGCACGGCAAGGTTCCTGACCCGCGTGCGAGAAGCCGAGTGGCTCGGTGGCGAGCATCCGTACGCTTACGCGATGAACAACCCAGTCACTTACACCGACCCAAGTGGAAACAAGCCGCAGAAGTCGGATGGTATGGGCAATAACTTCGGAGAGTGCGCTGTTTATATCTGTGATGAGAAGACCCTGCCCGGAATAATAGGAGGAATCCCTAGCCACAAGTACATTTGCGTAATTGGTCCTGGTGGCGGATGTTCAGGTGGTCTTTATCCGACAGGTGGAGGAATCAGTCCGGGCAAGATTGACAACAGAAATTATTCGTGTAAGTCCAGAACCGAGCCATTCAGAGTTGACTGCGTAAAAGTAGCGGTTGGTTGCGATATTGCGGCGAATGTTTGCGCTTGCGTGAAGAATAGCTTCTCAAATCCCGGCTGGTATGTCTTTCCCGTGCGAACATGCTATACCTATCCGCGCGATATGATCCGCTGTGCTTGCCATGCGCTCCCACTGAATACGATGCTGAAGCTCGATATCTGCTTTGAAATGATTTACGTTGTGGCATGAAGTATGGCAAGGTCATTGCGTTCACTCTACTGGGGGTAGTCCTCATTCTCAGTGGTATTAACATGCTAATGACTCGGGCGCGTCGTGACGCAGAAGCGTGGACAACACACATTTATGAGGAGATGGTGAAGGGCCAATGCGGGGCAGCAACACCGGGCATCGCTCCGGCCGCATATGGTCAAATGCAGGCCCAAGATGCCACGCTCGGTGCTGTTCGTTCTTTTCGCGTTTTGGGTTGTATCACTCAGATTACGACAAGACCAACAATCTGTTCGGTACATGTTTCAAGGGAACGTGGCAACTCCATTGAAAAGCTATATTGGTATGGCGACAGCTGTCTGCGCTTTGAAACTGAGCCAGATAGATAATCGTTACAGGCATCTGAGCCGAGGTCTACGCTCTAGCAAGCTGTTAAAAGTTGCCGCAAGAAGTATGGATAGTCGGTGGATCATCGCAACATGCGCTATAGTCGTGTGGACAGGGCTGCTACTGGTCACCCTCCTAGGGATGCGCAGAAGCTCAAGCGTTTTGGCTGGCTCGAGTTTGCCCAAGTTTCAGTCGCGAGTTCTAAGTCCCGTCCGGTTGTCCTTCGCTATTGAACCTGAACCCTAGCTAGTTTTGAACCTGAGGGGGGTGGTACCCCGGAAGGGATTCGAACCCTCGATCTTCGCCGTGAGAGGGCGACGTCCTAGACCGCTAGACCACCGGGGCGTGGGGACTCCTATTTTGACCCAATCGAGCGGAAACCTGTCAGGGACGACCCTCACCTGAAGTAAGCCAACAAATCTAAGGCGCACCGTGTGTCATGGAAATCAAGGACGTAACTTGTGACACAATAGGGGGTGCGGCTTGGGGAGGCGGACTGTCGGACAAAAGCGTTCGGCGGCAAGTTTGGTCGCATGGATTGACAACATGAAGAGGTCTTTGAAGTTTTCGTTGGCTTGTGCCGCATTCCTCGTCACCGCCATTTCGAGCGCGTTTTCGCTCCAGGTGACGATTCAACCAATTCTCGTGGCGAACTCGGACGGTTCGAATCAGTCGCAGGAAACTGCGTTCCGCGACTACGTCACAAAAATTTATGCTCAGGCGGATGTAGGAGTGGTCTTTGACCCGACGAACTTCCTGAACAACACGACGTACAACAACATGAACATCAACCAGGGGTTCAATCTTATGTCCGACCCTGGTCATGGACAAAGTGCCGATCCACTCACGATCAACGCCTTCTTCGTGAGGAACGTAACGGGAGCCAGCGTTTACGGATTTGCCTACTTAGACCAACCCTATCTTGCGATTGATACGACAAATGTGATGGGTTACAGCCAAGTTGGCCGAGTGGATACGTTCTCGCATGAAGTGGGTCACAACTTGGGTTTGCCGCACTATAGTGGCTCGAACACCAGCAAGAACCTGATGGCATCCGGCGGGCAGCGAAGCATTCCGCAGCAACTTGGCGACGTCGCACCTGATGGGCTTGGGTTGGACTTCTTGACTGCTGGCCAGATCAATACGATTCGGTCAAGCCGGTTTGCCCGACCAGTTCCGGAACCAGCGAGCATGATTGCGCTGGGGCTAGGCATTGCCGCACTGGCTCGTCGCCGCCGTTCGCAAATCTCGTGAATAAGATCATTGACCCCCTTTCGCACGTTCATCAGGGGGTCAAGATCTCGGCAAGAAAGGATGACTACGTCTTAGCCTTGCGCCCCTTCATCAACAGACCTGCTATTCCTAAGAGAGTTGCAGCCATTGCGGTGGGTTCTGGTACGGGCATCGTTGTAATCGTCAGTTCCGGTGGGGGTACAAGAGACGGAACGTCGGAGAACCCAAACAAGAGTTCGCTAGACTCAAGGAATTCGCCAGTAACGGGGTCAATGCGATCATCGTAAGACCATGTTGGCATCCAACCCGATAGAACAACGTCTCCGCCCCTCCCCATGCTGATCCGATCGAGTCCGCTCGCGTCCAGGTGGATTTCAACGATGAATGGGAAGGTGTACGACTCGCTCATGAGAAACTCGTATTCTTCTGCGATCGGGTGATCGTCGAGCGAGTCAAAGATGAATTGGCTCTCGGCCATCGAGAGTCCCGGACTTGAAATTAACTCGGCAGGGACGTCGGTAGCGCCTAATTGAAACGCTTCGACCGGGTCTTTAGCGGGTGGAATTTCCCCTAGTCCAAAGATGAGACTCGTTGGGAAAAGCATTTCCAGTTTGATTGAGACGTCAACGACTTCTCCCTCAAAGTCTGGAATGTGGTACCAGAAGAAACTTCGTCTCTCGTTTGTGCGACCGAACCCTGCTGTCGTTCCGTAACCGACGAAATAGTTTTGATGGTCAACCGCGTTATCTGAGATTCCTTCGTCGTAGAACCCGCCGACTTGGAGCGGTGTCGTGGTGATGATATCTGCGTTGGCAGCCGTACAAATGACCGCGAGCACGCATACGACTAGATTCCGTGCGTACATGAAATACAGTATACAGCCTAGATTCTTTTTCGAAAATGTACAAAAGAAATCGAATCTGCTGTTTATCGAAAGTTAGCGCGCCTTTTGGTTTGATTCAACCAAAATGAAAAACATGCCCCGAAGTACAAAGCCCGCAATTGTGATAGGGGCAGGAGCGGCCGGCATTATTGCCGCATGGAAAGCGGCCTCCGATGGCGCACAAGTCATTCTTCTGGAAAAGACGAAGCGAATTGGCACCAAAATTTTGATTTCAGGGGGAGGGAAATGCAATATCACCCATGACGGGCCACTCGAAGAGGTGCTTCGCGCATTTCGCCCTCATGAAGCGAGGTTCATCCGTCCGGCATGCTATCGGTTTCGTCCCCAAGAAATCGTTGAGATGCTCACAAGTCGCGGACTTGACGTCTATACGCGGCCTGATGGTCGCATTTTCCCAGTTCACCAGACGGCCAAAGATGTGGTTGCGATCCTTCGCGACTACTTGCGTGACGTGAATGTTGATGTTCGATTTGAGACCCCGGTATTGAATCTGGAGACCGACAACGGATTGATTACGAAAGTAGTAACGGCAAACGAGGATTTTGAACCCGGTGCCGTGGTTCTGAGCGTCGGTGGGTCTTCGTATCCGAACTCGGGAACAACCGGCGACGGGTGGCCATGGGCTGAATCTCTTGGTCACACCGTTGTTCCGATTCTGGCGGCCCTCGCACCCATTACCTTACGAGATGCTCGTCCCGAACTCGCCGGTGTCGCACTGCGAGATTGCATCTTGCGGGGACGCCAAAGCAAGGAGTTTGTGCGATGGCGCGGCGACCTACTCTTCACTCACCGAGGAGTTTCCGGACCCACCTGCCTGGGAATAAGCCGGGAAGTCAGTGAAGTTATGGTTTCCGGAGTCGCAAATCTCGAAGTTGATGTTGTGCCAGACCGGTCTTTTGAGCTACTGACCGAGGAGTTCCTCAAGTGGTCCAAGGCCAACCCGAAGAAAAGGGTTGAAACATGGGTGGAATCTTATGTCCCAAAGAGTTATGCCAACGAGTTGATGCGATCCACGGAGATTTCGTCCGATCAAGTCGCAACAAATTTTGCGATTAAGTTACGGAATCGCCTGATGAACGCGCTCAAGGGGTTGGATCTCGGGCCCGTTCAAGAAGTCGTGCTTGACAAAGGAGAGGTCGTTGCGGGCGGGATTTCCCTCGATGAAGTTGATCCCAAGACGATGCAAAGTCATCGGTGTTCAAACTTATTTCTGTGCGGCGAAGTGTTGGATATCGCCGGTCCAGTCGGCGGCTACAACCTCCAGGCAGCGTTCGCTACGGGTTTTGTCGCGGGCGAAATGGCGGCGAATCTTGTTCTTGATCAGTGAATCCGATTGATCCAAGACGGCTTCAACCGCCATCCCGCCGTGAGTGGAACTTGATCGCTTAGGTGATCGCCTGATTCCGCGTTTCCCGGACCGAGGACAGTAGATGCTCTGACGGTTCCTCCGCCGAGTGAAGCAACTTGGATATAGGTTCCTCGGTTTAGGTACGCAACGGGTCCAAATGGTTGATCGGCGTACAGTCCAGCACGTTCCGTCGGTCGAATGGTTGCCGACATCGCATCTCGTACCGATTTACGAAGGACTTCACGAGAAATTTCGACACCGAGGGCACTCCGTCCACGCAAGGCTCTCATGATGGTTGAGGGCTGGATGACCGTGCTGAAGAATTGGTCTGAAGTGAAGTTGCCGGTCTTATTGAGGTACGCATTTCTTCGCAGAGCGTTGACGCACGCAAGATAGAAAGCAGAGTCGTAATCGCCGTTCTTCCAGGTACCGTCGAACCTCTCTAGGCTCCATCGTGCCGTTGTGAACTCGGGATCACTAGCAATCGCGCCGAGGAACTCGTTTCGGAACATTCCTGAAGTGGTGTCTTCGCCTTGAGCGATTTCCCGTGCGGCCGCCACTAAGTCGCCAGAAGTGAATGGGCCGTCACCAAGGGCATTGACCAAGAGTTCGTTACGGAATATCGGGCCCCAGACGGGCGTGTCCATATTGGGCCAGTCACGGATCGGCTTGTTGTTCCAGTTGACAAGCAAGCCACTGTTTGGGTTGAGCGTGTGTGGCATTTCGGCCGGAGTTGCGAATCGGGGCCACGCTTCCGTTCCGTCCGCCGGGATTGGCAACCTTGGATCTAGACCTGCCCTCCGAATAGGGAAGCGGCCAGCATATCGGTACCCGATGTTTCCATGACTGTCCGCCGCGAAGACATTGAATGAAGCGGGAAAACGACCGGCCCGGTCAAGGACTTCTTTGGCCGACTTTAGTGATGGTACGCCAAAGAAAGAAGACATCGCCTCCAACTCTTGCTTCCAGAATGATTTTCGAACGCTGAGTATGGGGCGGTCACCGCTTGTGCTGTGAAGCAGCACGGGCCCAAACTCCGTACGCTCAACGACAAACTGAACCGGTTCAGCCCCGGCTACCTTGATTGTTTCGGTTCGCCTTTGCATGGGACGCGGTTGACCGGCAACGAGATAGCCTCCATCTGCTGTTCCGAACGCAGCGTATATGTCTTCGCAGTCGGCGACGCCACTTGTCAGCCCCCAAGCGATGTTCGGAGTGTGACCAATCACGACTCCAGGTACTCCCGGAATCGTGATGCCTTGCACTTGGTATCCCGGCACATCTAGACAGGCCTCGTAGACCGTATTGGGCACGAAGTGACCCATCTGCGGAGCAGACATCAAGAGAGCCCGGCCGTTCTTTGATCGCTTTGGAGATACAACGACAGCGTAACTCCCAGCCTTCGGAATCACGGAAAACTGCGCCGCAATCAGTTTCTGGTCTGTGTAGTCCGCCACTCGTATGGCCGGCAATAACTCGAGGAGAAGCGTTTTGGGTAAGGATGCTAAGTGCGCTTCTGTTTGGGCTCTACTTACCGGTGGAATCAGTTTCGGAATGGCTCCATTGCTGGCATCTTCATCTGGCGATAGGGTGGGAATCCCTTCTGGATCACTGCGCCATGCCAGTTCATCGAGCAGATCGAACGGCTGACTCCTTGCTGGTGAGATTTTCGCGTACTCCAACATGGCGAGGTCACGAAGTTCGCCCGCCCCTCCCGTCCCAAACCGCGAAATCATGAGCACTGCGATTGCGGCCGTATCTTCTACCGTCCATGGATTTGGCTGAAGGTTGAAGTCGCGATACCCAGGTGGCAGCGTTTGTGCGTTTCGTCTTGCCTCTATCCCGTCGTTTACTCCCGCCGCGTAATTCGTCAAAATCGACTGAGTATCTGGTGGGAGAGCAGCGATCATCTCCGTTAGTTCGGATTGCGTGTATCCCATCTGCCGCGTCTGCTTATCGGCCTCCAATGCAGATGCTCCAACGATTTCGGACATTGTTCCGGTTGCAACGCGACGGCTTACTTCGAGTTGCCAGAGTCGGTCCATGGCGTGGGCTTCGCCGAGCGCTCGCATCACTGCCGATACCGAGTCGGCCGTCAAGCGAGGAACGCCGTATCCATCATTGAACCGTTCTGCACTTGCGACAACCGCGAGGGCGATCCACCCAACCATGAGACTATTTTGCCTACTTTGGCGCATAGTAGTGACGAAGGTTTGTTAGACGTTGTA
>JAHBTC010000114.1 GCA_019638835.1 Fimbriimonadaceae bacterium | reverse complement strand
AGCGTCGGCCCGGCACCGTAGCCGGGTGGGATGCATCGTCCGCCGAGGATGAACTTGGGGTCGTCGTCGCCAACGCGGGTAATCGGCGCGGTTGTTTTCCAACAATTTTTTAGATCGTTTATTTCGAAGGAAAGTAGCCGCCCGTAAATTTCGAAACGGATGTAGTAGTGAAGTCGGGTGGCGCGGTGGAGTTTGACGACGAATCGGAGCGCCCGGATGCTTTCAGGCCAGAGATTTGCTAGGGAGATGGGCTGGAAGTTTGGTTCAAGGAGTTGGATAGGCGAATGCGGCACATGAAAATAGTATCATAATGTCTACTATTTTTTCATCCAGATGCGCAATTATTGGTGAGAAAATGAAGCGGGGTGTCGAGATACACGTGCGGGAAAGTTCGAAGCCAGGAAACACTCTTCTCAATCGAGTGCGCTTCTTGAACCTAGTTTAATAATTGATATCGTGGTGGAGATAAGGGGGCTCGAACCCCTGACCTCTTCCATGCCATGGAAGCGCTCTCCCAACTGAGCTAATCCCCCAAACCGGGAGCGACATTGAACCCGACCTGCGTGCTCTGCGTCAAGGACGGCCCACAATGAAGTTTGGGCTAAACCCAATTTTCGGATTCGCCCCACCTGCATAATAAGCTGATGGTCGCGGCGGCACAGCAGGCACTTGCGACTGCGCTTGCGGGGACGAAATGGCAGGGGCGCGTTTTCTTGGTCGGTGGTGCCGTTCGCGACGAGCTATTGGGGAAGCCCCTCCCCGACGACCTTGACTATATGGTTGAAGGAGACGCCCTTGGGCTCGCTGCGGAGCTGTTTCAAAGTGGTGTCGCGTCAAACGAACCCGTTGTCTATCCGCGTTTCGGCACCGCAATGGTTATGGTGCACGGAACTCGCATCGAATTGGCTACCGCACGCAAGGATAACTACGAGCCGAATAGCCGCAAACCGGTGGTGGAGGCCGGAACACGAGAAGAGGACGCAAGGCGGAGAGATTTCACCGTTAATGCTTTGTTTCGCGATGTGGTCACGGGCGAACTTCTTGATCCAACAGGGCGAGGAATTGGCGACTTAGGATCGAGAATTCTGAGAACTCCATCCGATCCGGTGCTAACGCTTCGCGACGACCCGTTGCGCGCGTTGCGAGCCATTCGATTCAAGTACCAATTAGGATTTGCATACGATTCTGCGCTGCGAGAAGCAATCGTTCAGGAGTCAGAACGGTTGAAGATCATAAGCCACGAGCGCATCCGGGACGAACTGAACAAGATCATGACGTTGGATGACGCCGACGAAGCATGGCAAGATCTCTTTGACTTTGGGTTACTGCAAATCTTTGCTCCTGAATTGGCGGCGATGGTAGGTGTCACGCAGGGAGACTATCATGACGCCGATGTATGGCACCATTCCCGTAAAGCGCTTCGAAACACCGCAGGACAGGCTAACTTTATTCGGTGGGCGGCTTGGCTCCACGACATCGGCAAGCCCTTGACTCGCACGGTGCAGAAGGGGCGGATCCGGTTCTTCGGTCATGAGACGGTCGGTGCGAATATGGCGGCCGATCTGCTCCAGCGTCTCAAGTTCAGTCAGCGAGAGATAGCGCCAATTGCGACGCTGGTTCGGCAGCACATGAGGTTCATGGGTGTGCCACAAATCACACCCACGGTGGCGCGGCGACTAGTTCGCGACGTAGGTGAACTAGTCGAACCCCTCCTCGCCGTTTGCGATGCAGATGCAGGTGCCCTCAAGGTTGGTGTCAGAAGATTCGATCCCCAAACGGTGCGAGACGCGATTTCCGCGCTTGGTGAACCCCCATCTCAAGTAGGATTTGACAGTCCACTTTCTGGCGCCGAGATCATGGAGATTACGAAACTGCCCGAAGGGCCGATGGTAGGGCAGGTGAAGACTTGGTTAGGAGAGTTGGTGGTTCGAGGAGAACTTCCGCCTGGCGACTTAGAGTCGGCCAAGAACCGGCTCAAGAGTGCGATGCGAAATGCAACCGAGTGGCGTTTGATTACGTCGGAGGAGAAATCGGATGAGTGAAGTTTCCGTTGATAGTCGGGCGATGTTCCGGCCCTGGTTTTGGATTCTTTTTGTCGCTTTACTGGTGTTGGCGGGCTTTGTCTTCGGGCCGTTCATCCAGGCGATTCTGTGGCCTGCAGTGCTTGCCGTTTTGCTCAAAGGATCCTTCGAACGAATCAGGGCTCGATTTGAACGCTCTAACTGGGGCTTTAAGTTGGGCAAAGCCGATTTCAAAATAGCGACTGCTGCACCAACCCTCGCCTCGCTATTCGTTGTGCTTGCCCTTGTGTTTGTTGTGCTAGGGCCGCTCACAATGGTGGGGATATACGCCGTACAAGAAGGGCAACAGGTGATAGCCGATATCAACAATGAGGCTGGCGCAGAGAAGAACACTCTTGAAAATGTTGCCCATGAACTTGAGCGCAGGTTGCAGCCCACCCTTCAGCGGATGAACATTCAGAATGTGGACATTGCGGGTTACATCAAAGACAATGGTCGCGCGTTTGCCCAAAACGCTGCGAAACCCGTGGCGGCATTCTTCGGGAAGTTTATCTTCGCCGTTGTCATTGCAATGATGAGCCTTGTCACATTGTTCTATATGTTGCGAGATGGGGAGAAACTGAAGGAACCTGCACTCGGAATCCTTCCGTTGATGAGAAGTGAAGGTGAGCTAATCCTGAACCGGTTGAACCGAACGATCATCCAAGTCGCGCGGGCCGTAGTTGCGGTGGCGTTCATACAAGGTTTGCTCGCCGGAACGGTGTTCGCGTTGATGGGAATCAAGGGGGCACTACTTCTCGGGATCGGAACCTTTATTTGCGCGACGATTCCGTTGCTGGGTTGTCCCATCGTCTACATTCCGTTGGCGATCTCGCTTGTGTTACAAGGAGATTACGGGAGGGGGATTGGGGTTATTCTGTTCGGCCTCGTCGTCCTATCGAATCTAGACAATCTTCTCCGACCGTTCTTCATCGAAGCGGAGATGCCACCGATCGGACTGTTTTTCGCACTGATTGGTGGCGTAGTGTTTTTTGGGCCACTGGGCGTAATGCTGGGGCCAATGTTACTCTCGGTTCTCATGTCAATCGGCGAGATCATTCGGGCTCGGCGAGCAGGTGAGGAAGTGCCTGAAGTTGATCCGGTGCCGGAGTTACCGGAGAGAGCGTAGTGCCTCACATTCGATTAGAGATGTCGGCAGGTGTTCCGGCACTGGTTGATGTTTCTTCCCTTTTGAGTAGGCTCGTAGAGTGCTTGAGCGGTTGTGAAACGGTTACTCCTTCCGCCGTGAAAGCCTGTGCGGATATTCACCAATTTCATGCGATTGGTGAGGGACATCCAGCAGAGTTCGTGCGGCTCACGATCTCCATCCTTGAGGGTAGGCCGCCAGCGGTTCGGACTGTGATCGCCGATTCAATGTTCTCGGTTTTGCGGGCGGCTATTCCCGATTCCGTCGGAATATCCCAAGAACTGCGGCAGATGAACGCAGATGACTACCGTAAGTAGCCAGCCCTAAAAGAAGTTCGGCCCGCGCCATTCAAGCGCGAGCCGACTCTTTATGAACGATTCGCTCAGTCCTTTGGTTTGCGACCGTACTTCTTAGGCGCACCGTACTTCTTCGGCCCACCAAACTTCTTCGGACCGCCGAACCCACGAGAGCCGCCGCCGGGACGATCACCGTATGGGCGTCGCGGACGATCCCCATCCTGATTCTCTCGGGGCGCCCGGTCATCCCGGTCTCCATAGTCTCGGCGGGGCCGGTCATCGCGGTTGCGGTCGCCGTAAGGTCGCTGCGGTCGGTCGCCATAGTCTCGCCGCGGACGGTCATCCCGATTGCGATCTCCATACGGGCGTTGCGGTCGATCTCCGTAGTCTCGTCGTGGACGATCATCTCGGTCGCCATAGGGGCGTTGGGGCCGATCACCATAGTCTCGGTGTGGTCGGTCATCTCGATTCCGGTCACCGTACGGACGCTGGGGTCGGTCTCCGTAGTCTCTTCGCGGACGATCATCTCGATTCCGGTCACCGTAGGGTCGCTGTGGGCGATCACCATAGTCACGTCGGGGTCGGTCGTCGCGATCTCCATACGGGCGTTGTGGGCGATCCCCGTACGGTCGTTGAGGACGATCACCGTAGTCTCGGCGCGGTCGGTCATCGCGGTTGCGATCTCCGTAAGGTCGCTGAGGTCGATCGCCGTAATCACGTCGAGGTCGTTCGTCTCGGTTTCGGTCGCCGTAGTCTCGGCGAGGGCGATCACCGTAATCTCTTCGCGGTCGGTCGCCGTAGTCTCGGCGCGGACGATCGCCATACTCGCGTCGTCGAAGTTCGCCGCCACCCGGTTCGTCGCCTTCTTCGGATTGCACCGACTCTTGGGCTCCATCCGTGGGCGCATCAGTGAGATCAGCGTCTTCTTCTTCGAACTTACCGGCACGAAGTTTAATTCGAGCCGTGAAGTAGCCTTCTGCGGCTTCCACGGACATCTCAAGGTAGACATCTGACCTGTCAAGAGTCGCACATGCCGCTTGGCTGATTGAACTGTCGGCAATGCCTTGCTTCCAATCGGCCGCCAGGTTTTGCGCTACTGTCTTCAGTTCGCGGCGGCTCATTTCCGGGAGGCTCACCTCGGCCGACACCAAACGCTCTGCAACGCCTGGCTTTGTAATGCGCGCAGGTGTATCGGGGAAGTGATGTTCGACGAAGGCGGAGAACACTTCCACCCAGGCCCGACGTGCGGTGCCGCCGACCGGTGCGAGGTCGGACAGAAGTCTTCGACGGTGGGCGTCGAAAACCGGAACGGGATCGTAGCCCGGGGGTGTCATAAGCGCTCTAGGATACGTCTTTGGCGGTTTAGTTGCCCGAATAACGTAGGATAAGGGCGGTATACGGTCCTAGATTGAAGCCACCTTTGGCCGGTAGTCCATGCATCCCCGGGCCTGATGCGTTCACGTCTGCCGCGAACGTGTTACCGTAATCGGCACCATAACCGGACCAGTCGCTATTGAGTGCGACCCTCCACCAGCCGGTTCGCGGGAGACCGATTTCGTAGTTTGAGAATGCGGTGTTACTGAAGTTGAGTAAGACAACCACGTCATCGTTGACTCCGCCATCTTTCCACCGATGGTAGGCGACAACTTTCGCGCCGTGATTGACGTGGAAGACGTTGATGTTTGAACCCTGTAACCCGCGCGTTTGGTCGGCCCAGTTACGCCGCAACCGAATGAGATCTCGGTACAGGTTGCGTACGCCCGCGTAGGTCGTAGCTTTTGTCCAGTCAAGCGGATCATCGTCCCGGAAGTAGCCGTCTTCCAAGAACTCCTGCCCCTGAAAGATCATGGGGATTCCCGGAGCCGTCATCACTACGGCCGCACCGAGGGTACTGCGCTTCCTCGCCCAATAACTTCCTGGATTGCCCGGATCAATCTCCTGCGGCACACGAGAACGCCCGTTGGCGACTTCGTCGTGTGACTCGGTATAGATCACACGCTGTTGGGGATTGCCATTGAAGTTGGAAAGAAGCGCCTGCAACACGTCGTTCATGTTGCGGTCGCCATCATTGACGGCGGTCATCACCGGGCGCATCGGGTGAACGACATTTGGATCCCATTGGGTGTCAAATCCTGCTCCGCCTTGGTTCGTAGGCTTTGTGACGAAGTGGTTGTTCGTGAGGTCTTCGGCGAGCATCAATTTCCAAGGCTGGGTGGCATCGGTGTCGTTGTTCACTTCTTGCATCAGCAGCCAGCCCTGCGGGTTATCTCCCCAGTTCGTGGTGTGCGTGTACAACACGCTATCCCATCGGATGCCATCGGCGCGAAACTCTTGTAGCCACTGCTTTACGTTGTCGCGAATGTATTGTCGGACCTCAGGTCGGCCGTAATCGGGACGAGTGTTGCCCCAAGGTGTGAACGATCGAGTGTCTTGATAGAAGTAAATCCCTCCGAAGTTCCCCTCGCTCCATCCATCAAAGCGCCACAAATCAAGATCGGTCGGGCCCCAGTGGTTGTGCACAACGTCAATGAGGACCGCCATGCCTCGTGAATGAGCCGCATTGACGAACCGCTTGAATGCATCGGGGCCGCCGTACGCGGATTCAATGGCGAAGGGATGGCTTGGGTTATATCCCCAACTATAGTCGCCGGGGAACTCGAAGGGCGGCATCACGAGCAGGGCATTCACCCCGAGTTCCTGCAAACTATCCAAACGGTTGATAGCCGTGTCGAAGGTACCTGGGGCTCCGCCTGGCGCGTCGTTGAAAGTGCCCGCGTGCATCTCGTACAGCACGAGGTTGTCCCAGCTTGGGGTCGCGTAGTTGCCTTCGTTCCAACTGAAACTTGGGTTATGGATGATCGAGTTACCATTGGAGTTGGTCACCCGTTTTGCGTACGGGTCGTTTTTCCAGAGGGTATTGCCACCGTTCTTGATGACATAGCGATACTGTTGGCCTGAGAAGGCACCCCGATAGTTGATTGAGTAGTAACCACTGCCCTCATGGAGCATGGTGAACTGAGTCCCGTTCCAACCGTTGAACTCACCGGCGACCGAAACCGATGTGGCGAAGGGAGCCCAAACGCGGAAAGAAGTACCGTAGTTGTAGGGGCGAGCACCCATGCCAATGTACTGCGACGCCGGTTTTGTTGTTGTGATCCGGCAAACGAACGACGTACCTCGGACAGGAAAGATTGTGACGTAATACGTTCCGTTGAGGAGTCGAGGCGTCGTAGAATCGTTGATAAGAATCGTGTTCGTTCCGGGATTTAGTTCGCGGTAATCGTAAACCTGTTTGGTGGGCGGCGAACCACGTCGAATGTAGACCTCGGCCGGACCCGTAAGTTGCGGAAACGCCACGCGCAGGTCGTTCTCCCAAGGATCGACAGTGACGGTCCGGGTGATGGAAATCGTGCCTACACTGTTGCGAAACTGAATATTGTCTTGTCCGTAGAGGATTGCGCCGAAGAGCGCAATGAGGACGCACGTCCATGTTCTCTGTATCAGTTTCATTTTCTTGGTCAAAATTGACAGGCGGGACCAGCAAACTGCTGATCCCGCCTTTTGGTTGGTTGAGCGAGATCCGCTCGATTCTTACTTGCGTCGTCGTCGCGCAGCGAAAGCGGCGAGGCCGGCGCCAAGAGCGATCATGGTGCCGGGCTCAGGAACGCCCTGAACGGTTACGAACTGATTACCAGCATACTGATTGAAGTCAATCGCACCGTTTCCGAGGTTGCCCGTACCGGCGGGAAGTCCGCCGATCACTTGATTGCTCATGAACGAGCCACCCGTGATGTACCCGCCAACGCGGATCGTGCTTCCGGCACTCGCTCCAATTGCCGAGAGCGGAATCATGGCTTCAAAGCCAGTGAGAACGCCGGCGCCACTCGCGGCACCCGTTCCACCTGTGACACCCGCCGTATTGACGTTGTTCAGAGCCGTATTGATGCCGTTACCGAAGCCAAGCGTCCACGGTGCACCGAGATTCACAGGCACATTTGCGGTCGTATCCGTACCGGCCGCACCAAGCGTGGCGAACGTGCCATACATCGTGTTGTTGCTGCCGTCGAAACCGGCGCGAACCCAAAGGGCACTTTGGGGACTGAATGCGTTGTCGAACGTCAAACCTTGACCGCCAACCGTATTAATGTAGCCAAAGTCGTCGCCGGATGCGTGGCCGGTGCCAAGCGGATTGAATCCGCCGCCGTTACCGTTGTCGAAGAACAGGACCAACTTGTTGAAGTTCGTTTCCAAGTTGCCGGAAACAACGATGTTCAGGTTCACACCGTCGTTGAA
>JAHBTC010000113.1 GCA_019638835.1 Fimbriimonadaceae bacterium | reverse complement strand
CATGACGGTGAAATATATGACACTCATGACATGGCTGGCAAGCGGTCCAGATTCGATTGAACTGACTTTTGATGTAGAAGGTCTAGAAGTTGTTCCGGACACGACTCACGTTCATTGAGGGCGAGGTGTAGCAATGTGCGGGATCAATGGAGCATTTAGCCGAGACGGGAAGGTTTCCCGATCTGAGTTGGTCAAGGTTCGCGACTCTATGGCAGTGCGCGGGCCAGACGCATCGGGGGAATGGTTCTCACCAGACGGAGTCGTTGGATTTGGTCACCGTCGGCTTGCGATCATTGGTCTCTCCGAACTTGGCAACCAACCAATGGTCTCTCCAGACGGTCGGTACATCATCTGCTTCAACGGCGAAATCTATAACTACCGTGAACTGGCGACAACACTTGACCCTGAGAAGCACACCCTCAGGACCGGAACTGATACTGAAGTAGTTCTTGCTCTCTTTGCGGAGCACGGTGCAAAGTGCTGCCGGATGCTGCGGGGAATGTTTGCGTTTGCAATCTGGGACAGTCTAAAGAAGGAACTCTTCGTCACCCGAGATCTTACGGGAATCAAGCCTCTCTACTACGCACAGAATGGGCGTGATTTTCGTTTCGCTTCGCAGGTCAAATCGCTTCTGCTATGTGATGGCATTGATTCGGCACCCGAAGCGGCGGCCCACGTTGCGTTCTTCCTCTACGGTCGATGTCCGATCGAGAAGACAATGTACCGAGGAATCAAGGCGCTTCCACCCGGTAGTTACATCACGGTATCTGAAAGCGGGATCAGCGAACCGATTCACTTTGGCCGAATCTCTGAATATTTTCATACTGCTGGCGGGCCGATTGAGCAGGAAGAGTTACGAGAAGTTCTTCTGGACAGCATGCGCGCCCACTTCGTAGCCGATGTTCCGGTCAGTCTCTTTTTGTCCGCCGGCCGCGACTCAGCCACGATGCTCGCTTTGGCATCTGAGGTGAGAGAAGAGCCGATTCACGCCGTTACCTTGGCGTTCGATGAGTTCAAGGACACGCCAGACGACGAATCAGTCATTGCTCGTGAGATTGCTGAACTCTACGGAGCCAACCATACGATTCGGAGTGTGAGCCGGAACGAGTTTGCTGGAGACATTGAAGCGATATTGAGTTCTATGGATCAGCCCACCGTTGATGGTGTGAACTCATTCTACGTATCAAAAGTGACCGCCGAATTGGGAGTGAAAGTTGCCCTTTCCGGCGTCGGTGCAGACGAGATCTTTGGCGGTTACCCTTCCTTCCGCCAAGTGCCAAAACTTGCGCGATCTGCAAAGGCGATGTCTTGGATTCCGGGAATGGGGGTGGGCACACGTCGCCTGTTGACAAGCGGATTGCTCCCCAAAGGTGTGTCACCGAAGACTGCCGGCTTACTGGAATATGGGGGCAGCATCGAAGGGGCGTATATGCTTCGTCGCGCCCTCTATATGCCGTGGGAGATCGAGAGGATTCTTGGACATGACATGACGCTGGAGGGAATTCAGGAACTGGATCCGATCGGGCGACTCCGAAGAATTACGGCAAACATCGAATCCGCGCACGCTAAGGTCGCCGCCCTTGAACTTTCAAATTTCATGATTCCTCAACTTCTGGTGGACAGCGATTGGGCAAGCATGGCGCACTCGCTTGAACTTCGCACGCCGTTCGTGGATCGAGAAGTGCTCAACGCGGTCGGTTCTGCAGTTGCGGGCCACACTCCGCCCACGAAACGGGACATGGCGTTGACCCCCAAGATTCCATTACCCGCAAGTGTCATGAACCGACCAAAGACCGGATTCTCCGTTCCAGTTCGACAATGGATCGCGGAGTTGAATGGAATAGACCTGCCGTCTCACTCATTGAGAGATTGGGCTCGCTTCATATACAGTCGCTACGTACCCGAGAGTGGAGTATCGGTCAATCCGAAAGATACGAATCGTCGGGGCGGTTTCGGACAAGCAGCCACTCTTTAGAAAGCTATCTGAGGCTCGGTAACTCAAGACGGACTAGTCAAGGACGATTTCGTAACTGAGGTCGAAGGTGTATCCCGGCATCACGAAGACGTCGGTGCCACTCATTGCTTCGGTAAAACGATTGAACACGTCACCAACAATTGGCCAAAAAGTAGCGACGAGTAACACGGCGTCGAATGCGCTTACCGTGCCTGAACTGCGATAAGTGTCCGAAACCTGCTTCCACATGGCGAGTCCGCTCTGAAGTTGGCCCGTCTTTAGATGTTCAGCGAGAATGTCAAGGCCAAATCCGCTGGCGACCTCCGCAAGTTGATTCTGGTCGAGCGCACCAAGAGAACGCATGGTGTCCAAGCGACGAGTGAGTTCGGTGAACTTACGCTGCTCTTCCGGCGTGAATCTGAATCGGGCAGCCATCCCCGCGATCGTCAACGCAATCTGTTCGCGGGTCTCGTCCAATGTGAAGGCGGAGTTTGTCGAGCGGAACGCGGCCGTGAGGGCCTGCGAATCCGAAATGTACTCGGAGGAAGACAGCACCGACTTCACCCGATTGATGAATGACTCTGCCGTTTCACGCTCTCCGGCTTCGCCGACCAATGTGCGCCACATTTCTGGGGAAATCACGGCCCGTGTCCGGTCCTCGAGCGTCATTCGCCGGTATTGCCCCAGATAACGACTGGTGGCGTTTCTCCGGAACTCCAGATTTCCTTTGTCGGGTTTAGCCATGCCTGCTTCACCAGCAAAGCGAATAAAACCACCTTCAATAGGATAGTCATCCAATTCCACAAACAGCAAGCCCCGCCGGGCGATAGCCGAGTTTCGCGAAATCACAACTCGACCCGTCAGTTCCTCGCCCACTTTGACTAAGACGTTTCCTTGGCCATCCCGAATCTCCGATTGAGTCTGGAGGAACACAGGATCGCCAACCTTGGATGACTCTGTTGTTAGCGGCAAACGATTGCGAACGGTCACAGCATCTTGCCCGTATGACACGGTTCCTACCAACAACAGACCCAGCAAAACCGCCTTCATCACCAACCCTCGTTACGAAAGACGCATAAGGTGCGGTTTCCGCAACAAAGGAACCACCATAATCGGACGGGACTATGGGAAAGACGATCCTCGTGCTCGGCAGTGGACCAATAAGGATTGGTCAGGGCATTGAGTTCGACTACTCCTGTGTTCACTGTGTATGGGCTCTCCGTGAACGGGGATACCGCGCGCTTATCTTGAACAATAATCCGGAAACCGTCAGCACAGACTTCGATACCGGAGACGGGTTGTACTTTGAGCCGGTGACGCATGACGATGTCGTGAGCATTGTCCGACATGAAAGTGTTGATGCGGTGGTGACCCAGTTTGGCGGTCAGACCGCCATAAACCTCGCAGAGGGCCTCCACCGCGCGGGTATCAAGTTGCTCGGAACGAGCGCGGAGAGCATTTCGTTGGCCGAAGATCGGGACCAGTTCGAAAATCTCCTGCGCCAGTTAGACTTGCCAAAACCGCCAGGGCGCGCGGTTCGATCCTATGAAGAAGCCAGCCGAGTCGCCGAAGAGATTGGATACCCCGTTCTCGTCCGCCCGAGTTTCGTTTTGGGTGGCCGGGCGATGGAGATTGTTTCCGGTCCCCAGCATCTAGCCGCATTTTATGCGGAAGCCGAAAGTGCAAATCCTGGGCAACCAGTATTGGTTGACAAATACTTCGTGGGAACCGAGGCTGAAGTTGATGTCATCAGCGACGGTACGGACACACTCGTTCCGGGGATCATGGAACACGTGGAACGCGCCGGTGTTCATAGCGGGGATTCCATGGCGGTTTACCCGCCTGTTACTCTCACAGGAGAGACGCAGACAAAGATTGTGCGTGCCGCCTGTGATTTGGCTAAGGCACTTCGGGTGAAGGGGCTGATGAACATCCAATTTGTTGTCGTGGACGGTGAGCCTTACATCCTCGAAGTCAACCCGCGAGCGAGTCGGACCGTGCCGTACATCAGTAAGGTAACAGGCATTCCGATGGTCGCGCTGGCTACGCGATGCGCGATCGGCGATTCATTGCAATCCATGGGTTATGAGAGTGGCACCTGGTGGCCTGAACCTGGGACTGAGTTGCCCAATCAATGGAAGGACAACCCAGTTGCTCCAAGAACGCCGGGAAGAATCGTTCCACTCAACGAGACAATGCCCGCGACACCGCGACCACTGTACGCTGTGAAGGCACCTGTATTCTCCTTCCAAAAGCTCGCCCGAGTCGAACCTGCACTTGGTCCTGAGATGAAATCGACCGGAGAAGTTTTGGGGATTGACAGGACTTTCGAGGCGGCGCTCTACAAGGCGTTGATCGCGAGTGGGGTCACATTCCGCGCGGAAGGGCAAGTAATCCTTACCGTCGCTGACGAAGACAAGGAGATGGTAGTCGGAGTTGCCGAGCGTTTGCAAAACGCGGGCTTCGAAATTGGGGCAACGAATGGCACCCACCGAACATTGGCGGCAGCCGGAATCAATTCGGAGCGATTGGGCAAGGTGAGGGAAGAGGGCGAAACTCTACTTGATCGGATCTATCAAGGAAGAGTTAGCTTGATGGTTAACACGCCGACTCCAGGTCAACAAAGCACGGCCGACGCTCTTCGAATCCGTAGGGCATGCATCGAAACTGGGGTCGCGTGCCTAACAAGCATTGATACAGCACGCGCGCTTGCTTCAGCCTTGGACCACTTCAAAGACCCAGAAATGTCCTCCTGCATGAGTCTCACGGAGTACGTCGGGGGATGGGCTTAAACAACCCCAAATCCGGTATCTTGAACCTATGAGCGACGAGCGATCCGAAGAGCCGGAAGATCTGAATCAACCCCCGGCGTTCTTCTCCTCGTTCTCCGAGACTTCGGAAGAAGGGCTAGGCGACGACTTCTCGCGCGAGCCCGTCGAAGTCAAGGTTGAACAAGTGATGAGCGCTCAAACCTCGCAGACAATTGAGCGGTTCGTGTTGCTTAGCGACGGTGAGCGAAAGCTGCCAATCATGATCGGACCATTCGAGGCGGCCTCGATTAGCCAAGTTTTGAGCGAGCAAGCACCCACACGCCCGCTCTGCCACGATTTGATCGTGACTCTCTTAGAGAAGCTAGACGGCGAAATCACGCACGTCATCATTGACGACCTTTGGAGTGGAACGTACTACGCTAAGATCGTGGTTCAGCAAGGTGAGGATGAGTTCAATGTCGACAGTCGCCCCAGCGATGCGATTGCGATTGCTCTCCGGGTGAACGTACCAATTTACGTTGCCGACGGCATCCTCGAACAGCACGGGCACTGACAAGAATAGACCCCGCGCAGGGGCGGGGCCGTATGATTTCTCACCGCTAATTATGGGGAAGGAAGCGGATGAGCGAAGCCTATTGGCTTCAATTCACCTTTCTTGCAGGAACTGTGCCAATCACACCCGCGGAGGTCAAGATCTCATAGAGTTCATCTAAGTGGGTGATCGTGAGATCCGGCGCGACGGCTCCATCAGGCAGTTCTTCGACCCGGCCCGTGCGAGAAGTAACGGGGACATCGCTGTCGCGCCGAATCCAGCAAGTGCGCCAACCGGCTTCGCGCGCGGGCACGATATCGTGCTTGAAACTATTGCCCACCATCATGATCTGGTTGGGTTCGCAACCGGCAGCATCAACGGCTCGTTGCATCACTCGAGGTGCCGGCTTGCCCTCTCCCATCTCGCCCTCAATGAATACATGATCAAAGCAATCTTCAATGCCTAAGTCTTGAAGCTCTTCCCGTTGAATGTCGGCGGGACCATTCGTAATCACCCCGAGAGTGACTTGGCCGCGCAACGCATTGAGAAGTTCTCTCGCGCTAGGAAAGAGGGCGAGTGTCGAACGCCGCTCCTTGCCATATACGTCTCCCAACTCAAATGCCAGCCGAGCGTCGTCTATCCCGAGCCGAGCGAGCGCTAAACGCATCAACTCCATCCGGGTGATGCCTCCTTGGGAGAGATAGATTTCGTACCAGTGATCTCTTTTGATCTCTTCTGCGAAGTCGCGGAACTCCGCAACCCACGCTTCCATGAGCCCCTCAGGAGTCACTCCGTCGGGCAATGTTACGGAAGAAAAAGTGTGTTTCAGCCCACCCTTGGCGGCATTCCAATAGCCGCATAAGGTGTCATCAAGATCAAAGTAGATCGCTTTCAGGTCGCTGAAATCTTCGCTCACTACTCTTAGATAATCGGTTGGAGTACCAGATGTTCCATAGTCCTTCTAATTTCGAAGGGGCTTCCCGGTCTCTAGCATGTGTTTGATTCTTGCCTGAGTGAGGCCATCTCGGAGCAATTTGACGAACTCCTCTCGTTCGCGGGCATACGCGTCTTCCAATGACTTTGGCTTGCAAAATACGTGGGCGATTGCGTCGCCTATCTTTCGGTCGTGGATACTGAAGTCCTGACCTTTTTGAAGCTTGTCAAGCGTTTGATCAAGCATTCCGGTTAGCGGACCGGGGATGACCGTCCAATCAGGAACTGGCGGCACGGTCGCGGATCGAAGAGCGATCTTTGCATCGGCGATCAGCCGATCTGGGTGATAAGCGGTCACATCATACGCCCGCAAATATCCCCAACGCTTCGCTTCGTCAGCATTGGACGCGACAGCTCCTTGCGCAACCCAGCCTAGTGCATCGGCAACCTGTTTCGCGGACTCTTGATGTCGCAGTCGAGTTTCTACGGTGCCTCCGCCACCAGGAATGAGGCCAACCCTTGATTCAGGGAAACCGATGTTTGTTTCTGCTTGCGCGACGACGATAGGACAAGCCCCTGCCAGTTCAAGGCCGCCACCCAGACAGAATCCGTACACCGCAGAGACACATGACGTCATTGAAAGCCGTCGACAAGTTTGCTGGAACAACGCAAGTGCCTCGTCAACCCCGTTCCAATCAGATAACTCAATCGCACTTTGGAAGAACTTGAGGTCGAATCCGAAGGAGAAGACCCTAGCTTCGCTCGTCAGAATGAAAGGCGCACGATTCGCATCAAGGAACTCATTCAGTTCTCGTAGGAGATCGGGATTAACCGTTCCCATTTTTGTCTTGGTCGCGACAAGCAGATCTCCATCGCCGAGGTCGCGAACCGAAAGGGTCGGCGATTCGCTGATAACGGGGAAGTCGGTTACGGTGCGGTACGCGGGTTCAGTCGCACACGGGACGTAATCTCCGGAATACGACTTCATTTCACCGTCCCGGTAGTACGGCCCATCCGACATTCCGAGAGTGTCGTGTCCGACAGCATCGGCGAGCGCAAACGGCCCTAACTCCCATCCAAAACCCCATTGCATTACGCGGTCGAAATCCTCGACGGAGTAACTAATCTCTTCTTTGAGTTCATCGGCATACTTGAGGGCCGACGGAAGATATGCGCGTAGAAAATCGCCGAGCAACGATCTGTCCTCGAGCCCGAGGCGAATGCGTTCGCCGATCGGCATGCGCTCGATTTCAGTTAAGCGAGCAATCTCCGGTTCTCGACGCATACGATACGCATGGGTATCCAAGTCGAGGCTAAAGAACTCGTTGCCTTCCTTTCGGTAGTAGCCCTGACCCGCTTTTTGGCCGATCCAGCCTTTCTCTATCAGGATCGACATGCTCTTCGGTAAAGCAAGGGACTGCGCTCTTTGATCGTGAGGACAGCGATCAACTAAGTTTTGGTGGATGTCTGCCATTACGTCAAGACCCACAATGTCATTGAGCCGAAAAGCAGCACTCCTTGGGCGACCAAGGAAAGGTCCGCAGATTGCATCCACTTCTTCGATGGTCATGCCCAATCGCTCCGCAACCTCAACCGTGAAAATCATTGACCACATGCCGTATCGGTTGGCGATGAAGCCCGGAGTGTCTTT
>JAHBTC010000112.1 GCA_019638835.1 Fimbriimonadaceae bacterium | reverse complement strand
AGCATCGTTGCGCAGCATGTCGCCGAGGGTGAGGTGGAGAAGGGCGCGATTCGATATGAGAACGCAATGAGTGGGCAGCTGTTCTTGGATGAATTACGTAAGCGCGGAATCAAGATTCGCATCCGCGAAACGATCGAGCGGTAACGCGCAACGCTGGGCACACCCGAGCACCGAGTGTGCTCAAATCAAAGAGCCTCAACACCGTACACGAGGTGTTGAGGCTCTTTGTTGTCGCAACTAGCTCCTTGCCTCAGCCGTGCAATAGATTTCGCAAAACGAAGTTGAGAACACCTCCGTTGCGGTAGTACTCAATCTCCGTCGGAGTGTCGATCCGTACGGTCGCATTGAAAGTCTTCACGTTCCCTTCGGCTGTTGTCGCGCGTATTGGCAACGATCGTCCTTCAGGGAAGCCGTGGAGCACCGCGTCGCTGAGCCCAACGATGCTGAACTCTTCTGAACCGTCGAGGCCAAGCGATTCGGCGCTTTGGCCTTCTTCGAACTGCAACGGCAGAACGCCCATCCCGACTAAGTTGCTTCGGTGAATTCTTTCAAACGACTCGGCAAGCACAGCCTTGACTCCAAGCAGGCGCGTTCCCTTGGCCGCCCAGTCGCGACTCGATCCAGTACCGTACTCTTTGCCGGCAATCACGATCAAATCATGCCCACTCGCCTGATAAAGCATGGCTGCTTCATAGATGCTCATGACCTCGCCGGTCGGCAGATAGGAAGTCCAGCCTCCTTCCGTGCCGGGAGCAAGTTTGTTCCGCAACCTCACGTTGGCGAAAGTGCCCCTGATCATCACTTCGTGGTTGCCTCGCCGAGAGCCATAACTGTTGAAGAGGTGGGGCGATACGCCATTCTCCATGAGGTAGCGGCCCGCCGGGCTATCCGTCTTGATTCCACCGGCCGGTGAGATGTGATCGGTCGTGATGGAGTCACCGAGCAGAGCCAAAACCATCATCCCATTTAGGTCAGGTACCCGCGCCGGAGCAACTGGCTCCATGTTGTCAAAGTACGGTGCCTTGGCAATATAAGTGCTGCCGGACTTCCAGTTGAACCCTTTACCGCCGTCCACTGCAATCGAAGCCCACTTTTCGTCCCCTTCAAACACGGATTCGTACGACTTTGAGAACATCTCCCGGGTGATATAGAGTTCGACAGCATTCGCGATCTCCTCTTGTGTTGGCCAAATGTCCTTGAGATATACAGGTCGGTCTTGGTCATCCATTGCGATCGGGTCGCGCGCCATATCGAGGTTGATCGACCCGGCCAAAGCGTAGGCAACCACGAGAGGAGGCGACATGAGATAGTTCGCTTTCACCTCTTGGTTGACTCGCCCTTCAAAGTTACGATTACCGCTCAATACGCTGACTACCGCGAGGTCATTGGCCTTAATGTCGGCACTGATTTCCTCGTGCAATGGGCCCGAGTTTCCAATGCATGTCGTGCATCCATAGCCCACAATGTTGAAACCCATCGCATCAAGGTCTTCCTGCAATCCGCTTTGGTCAAGGTAGCGCGAGACGACGCGTGAACCCGGAGCGAGAGAGGTCTTGACCCACGGTTTCGGCTTGAGCCCGAGGGCCCGCGCCTTACGGGCAACCAACCCTGCAGCCATCATGACGTAGGGGTTGCTGGTGTTCGTGCAACTGGTGATCGCGGCGATGACTACCGAACCGTCTTGGATGCCGGTCTTGGTCATGGTGGCTACGCCACCGCCGCCCGAAGTGATGGGGAACGACTCACGGAAACTTTCGCCCGCCCCACTCAACGGCACGCGGTCTTGTGGTCGCTTCGGGCCGGCAACACTTGGCTCAACGTCACCTAGATCCAACGATAAGGTGCTGGTGTATTCGGCTTCCGGTGAATCCGAGGAATGGAACAGCCCTTGGGCACGGAAGTACTCCTCAACCAATGCAATCTGCGATTCCGGGCGTCCGCTTACCCGAAGATAACGAAGAGTTTCGCCGTCCACCGGGAAAAGCCCACATGTCGCCCCGTACTCGGGTGCCATATTTGCGATCGTCGCTCGGTCGGCGAGAGGCAGACCGGAAACACCGGGGCCGAAGAACTCCACGAACTTGCCGACAACCCCATGCTTGCGGAGCATCTCGGTGACGGTCAGAACCAAGTCCGTCGCCGTTGCGCCCTCGCGCAACTTGCCCGTTAAGCGGAACCCAACCACTTGCGGAATAAGCATGCTTACCGGTTGACCAAGCATTGCCGCTTCTGCCTCGATACCCCCGACGCCCCAACCAAGGACACCCAGACCGTTGATCATTGTGGTGTGGCTGTCTGTGCCCACGAGCGTGTCAATGAATGCGGTGCCGCCCTGCTCCATCACGATTCGGCCGAGGTATTCGAGATTCACTTGGTGGCAGATGCCGGTGTTTGGCGGTACGACCTTGAAGTTCTGAAATGCCCCTTGCCCCCACTTGAGGAATTCGTATCTCTCGTTGTTACGCTCAAACTCTAGATCAAGGTTGATCTGGAGAGCCGCATTGTTGCCATATGCATCAACCTGAACGCTGTGGTCAATCACCAGTTCACAGGGCTGCAACGGGTTGATCTTATCGGGGTCGCCCCCCAGTTCCGTCATCGCGTCGCGCATGGAAGCGAGGTCCACAATGCAGGGCACTCCTGTGAAGTCTTGCAGAAGAACGCGGGCCGGGGTGAAGGCAATCTCCTTGCTTGGAATCGCGGCCGGATCCCATGCCATCAGTGCCTCGATGTCGTCGCGAGTGACATTCACGTCATCTTCGCGTCGAAGCAGGTTTTCGAGCAAAACCTTCAGGCTATAGGGAAGGCGGCTGAGATTGTGGCCCTGCTCCTCCAATTTCGCGAACGAGTAATAAGACACCTCCTGTTCGCCTAATTTCGCCGTTGTCCGGGTTCCAAAACTGTCGCTCATGAGGTGAATTCATGTTACCTAGCGGGTGGTCTACCGCTCGGGCGATTCCGAAGGTCGTCCTGCTTCGGGCGATAAGCCACCACGGGGGTTTCGAATCCCTTGAGTTCGTGCTCACCGACTGACTCGGTTTCTGCACGTTCGGTAAGAAGCCCGGCAGCGGTCGGCCCGAGGAGTATCGATTCGCCCAGTCGTCCACTGAGACCTTGCAGTCGTTCCGCGAGGTTGATGGTGGCGCCGGTACTGCTCCAGGCGTATCGGTCGTCCTCCTTGAGATAAGTGCCCGATACTTGCCCGCATTCAATGCCGCAACCGACCCGCAACTCCTCGCCGTACTCTGGCCCGAGGGATTCGACTCCCGCCGTGAACTCTTTGGCGGTCTTCAACGCTGCAAAAACGCTGTCATCGGCGGATTTGAGATGGAATGTAGCCATGAACCCGTCACCGGTACTTCGTTCCAGCACGCCTTTGTTGGTGGAGATAGTGCGGAGACCAATCTCGTGGACCTGCTTCTTCAGGTCTTGGAATCGTTCCTTGCCGATTTTTAGGAGGAGAGGGGTGGAGCCTCGGAGGTCTACGAATAGAACACAAATCAAATGAGATTCTTGACGGTGATGAGGTTGCGGCCATCCACGCACGGTTGTGAAAATCCCGAGTCCTACGCCGCACGTGAGAAGTGCCAGAGATGGAAACACCGTGCTGAACACGACTCCCTGGTTGCTTGCCGCTACTTGGGCCGCTACGAAAATGAGAACGAAGAGGACCGCAAAGACAGGGATATAAGCTCTTGGTTTGAGGAACCACGCTCCCGCAAGGGCGAGCGCGCACAGAATAAATGTCGCACCTCTTTCAAAGTTCAGAGGCAAAGTCTTCACTTGATAACGAGGGGGCATTAACAGGCTGTCAATGATATTGGCGTTCATGTGGGGGCCGGGGCGATTTCCCGCACCGGGAATGCGCCCGATGTCGCCCTCTTCACGCAAGTCGCCTACCAAAATAATCTTGTCTTTGACTTCCGGAAATGTGCCTTTCTCTAAGCGAAGTAATGCGTCTTCCAACGGGATTCGCACGTACTTTTCCATTGACTTGGGGAATAGCACCGCAATATCAAAGTTGCCTTGTAGTTCCCACGTCAGGTTTGCGCAGGTAACCGAACTCATATCGTAGGCGAACTCACACTGGTCGGGAGCTATCCCCCGCCCAGCAAGTGCTGCGACAAGCCCAAAATGGCTGATCGGCTCAAGCGTATTGGTGTCCGTGTACTCGGTAGCGATACTACCAATGCCGTAATCCGTTTCGAGGGCTCCAAGCACACCTACGCGAACGCGATCAGTCTCGGATTGCTCAAAAATTGGATTCGGGTGGTAGCGGTGCTCAAGGCCATCTGGTTGAGTTTCATCATAAGCCACCTCGGCCAACTCATCTCCTGGGTATTGCTCCCACTTTGTAAGAACGGTGATCACGTGCTCCGCATTTTCGATCGCTTGAATTAACTCAGGGTCGCCTGGGCGCTCGTCAATGAACGAGATATCGAATGCAACGACCCGCGCTCCAGCCTTATCAAGCTTCGAGATGAGGTCTGCCCAGTACTTTCGAGGAACAGATGGTTTACCCGGCCCAAGATTCAAGGATTGATTGGTTTGAGGGCGGATCTCGATCAGGACGACTTCAGGTTCGGTGTCGGGCACCCGCATCCGTGAAACCAGCCAAAAATAATTCTTGAGATCGAGCCCGTTCGCCCATTCCTGCTCGCCGACGATGTAGTCGGCGAGCCAGACGGCGAGTGCGACGAAGAAAGCGCCAGCGATGCAATGAGCAACTATTGACCGCGCCACAGGTCACCACATTTCTAAATTATTGGATCAGGAGCTACTGAGGAGAACAACGTTAAGTCTGTAGCAAGCTTGCTATTGATACTTACGCGTGTCTCTGTGCCAATATCTATTTCGGGATCAGAGCCCACAGGCAGTGGACCATTAGGGAAATCAATGTCCCCATGTAAGCAAGCCACGGATACATTATTGGTGCCAGGTGCAGATAGCGAGAATACTGTCCCATGTGCTCCCAGCTGTCTATTTCTGATCCTGATCCTTCGACGGCCACCCACGAATGCTACTGATTCGGTCTCCATGACAGAGTTTGGCCGTGACCTGTTCGGTATCAGTTCAAGCTGAGACAGACACAAGCACACCATATAGCCTATCTCCAAGTCTAAATAGTTCTTAATCTCAACCGCTTGACTTTCCTGGATTCGAATGACACTGTTTTGTCTGACAACTACCGCAGTCTCTTCATATTCAGGTGGATCGCTCTGATTATTTAGCTCAACAATCAGGATTTTTGCTTCGGTGTCCGTTGTGTATTTACCAGTTGTAAGTTTCTTGTAATGGCTACCCGAAGGAATACTCACATTTACACTGGCCGGGAACGTCTTCAACGACCCACTAAAAAATCTGAATTCTACTGGCATAAACTGCTCCACTTGGAATACTACCAACGCTTTCGGCACCAAGTCAATGATGCGGAAGTCAAATTTCTCGCAAGTCTATAATCACCCCATGCCCGAGGGACGACGCGTCTTCAGCGAAGAGCAGGCCGCCGAGATCCTTCAGCGCGCCGCCCGCCTCCAAGAAGCCGAGAATTCCGGCACCCCTTACACGCCAGGCATCACCGAAGCGGAACTCGCCCGAATCGCCACCGAAGCCGGCATTGACTCCGCTTTCCTGAACCAGGCTCTTGCCGGAATGTCAGAACCCGAACAGAAGGAACGGCTCCTCAAGTTCGTCAACGAGGCCGTCCGTGTGGTCGAAGGGGAGTTAGATCCCGAAGACTTCGACCTCATCGTGGACGGGCTTCCTACGACGAGCCACAACAAGATGGGCCGCAACCTCACGCAGATTGGCCGCCAAGTCAGCGGCACAGTGTGGGTGAAACAATCCAACGCTAACCTTGAGGTTAAGTCGCGGAACGGGCGCACCCGAATCTCCGTCAAGACCAACCCGTTCTTCCCGCTCTTCGGGACGCTGTATCCCGCGTTCATTGGTAGTGTCATGGCCATTGCAATCGCGAGCGAAAACAACGTGCCGTGGGTGGGCGCGGCAATCGCGGCAGGGCTCATCGCGGCGGCGTCCATCGGGGCTCCGCTTTGGCTGAAAGCAACTCATCGCGCCGGGGAGGCCCTTGCCGATGACCTCGCCGAAAAGGCCAAAAATGCCATCGGCCCGTTGGAAGAGAATCTCAATCGCGCGACTCCCGTCATGAGCGAAGAAACCGCTACCCATCAGGACGAGAGAGTTTAGTCAAGCACTTTCTGCGTAGTCTTGAAGTGCATCTTCGCCACCTTGGGCAATGCGTCTGCGCCTTGGGTGCGTACGATCTGACGGGCGGCGGCGTCCACCTGCGGCCCAGCCCCCTTGGGCAATACCACTCCGTTTTCGTCGCCCAACTGCTTCAGTCGCCAGAGGAATTCGGCGCGGGCGAGGATACTGGCGGCGGCGACGGCGAGGTCGGCTTCGGCACGGGGGACGCTGACCAGGGGGAGTTCGCACTCCTTCTGCTGGAGCCTTTTTCGAAGGCCGGCAGGATTTGCGAACTGGTCACTGATCGCGAGTTCTGCCCCTTCGCACTTGCCCAGAACCTCAACGATCGCGTGGGCGTGACCCCACTCCAGCATTTTGTTCAGGTTGCGGATCTTTGCGTAAAGCTCGTTGTACTTGGGGGGTAAGACGGTGATGACCGCGTATGGGCAGACCTGTTTGATCCGTGCCGCGAGACCCTTGGCCATCGCGTCGGTGAGTTTCTTGGAGTCCTTGACGCCGTCGAGTTCGGCGAGATGTTCCGGGCCGACAAAGCAGGCGGCGATGACAAGCGGGCCAAAGTAATCCCCCTTGCCGCTCTCATCCACGCCGATGCGTGGAGTGCTCTCGCTCCAGATCATGTTAGGGGTGTGAGTATGGCAGGTGGGGGTGCTGCGTTTCGGACGTAGCTCATGCTTTCTTGAATCTGACCTTCCGCTACCTGCTCACTCTCAATAACTGATTCTAGCGAATCCAATATCGAATGCCGCAAACATATCCACGACAAAGCCTAATCCATAATCTCTGAAGAAGCAAATCCGTCGTATGTTCCTCCGTACGATTTCGCGACTTGTTGCAGCCTGATCTCCAATTCCAAACTTAATGTAGGCGAAATCAAATCAGAACACTCACAGTAATACTTGCCATCTACCGGCGAATAGCTGCAAACAACGCTGTATCGCTTTGCGTGTTTAATGAAATTCTCGACTCCTTCAATACTTGAGAATTGAAAGTAATATTCAGTTGACTCATCACATCTAGGAGCGCTTTCAGTATGCACTGAGTTTACAACCTCATTCTGGTCTTCTGCGAAAGAATGAAACAATTCACGACTCACACTGTAGAATTCTTCCGTCCGCACAAGCCCTAAATCTCTGGCGTATTCACACATTGCAAACACTCCACTGATAATGTTGTTGACTAGCATAGATCTAGAAGATTCCTCCGTCGAGTTCATGATCATATCGATAGAGAATCCAGATTTGATGCTAATCTCGCTATATTTCCTACTATATTTTGGGTTACTAAGACCTTCAGAAATATTTGACTTGAATGTTCCTGCAAAGATCAGAAACATAACAAATGTCACTTCTTCTGGGTGACTCTCACACTCATCGTCTGGAACAATGAACGATTTCTTCAATCCAGAGACAGACGGCAAGGACTTGTAAGCGCCTTGTAATGCAGACTTCCCAAACTCAGGTCCATATGTAATGTGGCAAATGGATAATGAGTACTTTGTTTGCATGTCTAAAACCTTGTGAGCACCATCAGATCTAATGGTCAACGTCCCACTCCGCAACCGATTCGAAGTGTGACCATAACTTATCTCTTTTTATGCCTCAGCCCTCTCAGGGTTGAGGCTACCCAGACGCAAATCGAAAATTCAATCT
>JAHBTC010000111.1 GCA_019638835.1 Fimbriimonadaceae bacterium | reverse complement strand
GAGGTTAGGCGGTCCTAAGGCCAGGCCAGAAGGCGTAGCCGATGGACAGTGGGTTGACATTCCCACCCCAGTAACAATGCGATGGATGACGCTTCTTGGAACTCTGGACACACCGTTGGTAGTTGTGATCCGCGCCTTCGGGCAAGGTACTCAGGGTGAAAAGGGGCCGCGAAAAACTCCTAAGCTTCAGTTGTTATTGACCGTACTGTAAACCGACACAGGTAGGTGAGTCGAGGAGACTCAGGCGTTCGAGAGAACTCTCGTTAAGGAACTAGGCAAACGGGTCCCGTAACTTCGGAATAAGGGACGCCTCCGCAAGGAGGCCGCAGCGAAGCAGCCCAGGCGACTGTTTACCAAAAACACAGGTCTCTGCTAAGGTGAAAACCGATGTATAGGGGCTGACGCCTGCCCAATGCCAGTCGATTAATCTAAGTTGTTAGGGGTAACCCAAAGCATCGAGGTGAAGTCCTGGTGAATGGCGGCCGTAACTCTAACGGTCCTAAGGTAGCGAAATTCCTTGTCGGCTAAATACCGACCCGCATGAAAGGCGTAACGACTTGGGCACTGTCTCAACGAGAAGCTCGGTGAAATTGTAACATCCGTGAAGATGCGGATTACGCGCAGTAGGACGGAAAGACCCCGTGGAGCTTTACTACACCTTCAGATTGTCGTTTGGGTGTAGATGTAGAGCGTAGGTGGGAGCTTCGGCATCAATGGAACACCACCCTTTTACATCTGGACGACTAACATGCACCCTAATCGGGTGTGTGGACATTCTGTGGCGGGTAGTTTGACTGGGGCGGTCGCCTCCCAAAAGGTAACGGAGGCGTACAAAGCTGCACTCAGACTGGTCAGAAATCAGTCGTTGAGCATATAGGTATATAGTGCAGTTGACTGTGAGACAAACAAGTCGAGCAGGTGCGAAAGCAGGTCTAAGTGACCCTCTGGTGGTGCGTGGGCACGCCAGGGTTCAACGGATAAAAGCTACCCCGGGGATAACAGGCTGATCTTGCCCGAGCGCTCACAGCGACGGCATGGTTTGGCACCTCGATGTCGGCTCGTCACATCCTGGGGCTGTACAAGGTCCCAAGGGTTCGGGAGTTCACCGATTAAAGTGGCACGCGAGCTGGGTTCAGAACGGCGTGAGCCAGTTCGGTCCCTATCCACTGTGCGCGTAGGAAACTTGAGGAGAGTCGCTCCTAGTACGAGAGGACCGGAGTGAACCGACCTATGGTGTACCAGTTGTACCGCCAGGTGCATACGCTGGGTAGCCAAGTCGGGAAGGGATAAGCGCTGAAAGCATCTAAGCGCCAAGCCCACTCCAAGATGAGGTTTCCCATAATAGTAAGGCCCCTTGAAGACTACAAGGTGATAGGTCGCAGGTGGAAGCATGGCAACATGTGGAGCTGAGCGATACTAATCGGCCGAGGGCTTAACAATAGTGTAACTATTGCTCGGTTCCTTGATAACGCAATTCTCTACGCAACTGTGTGACTCTCTAAGTGCTGACTGCGAGAGCAACAAGCACAGTAGAGTTCTATTCGCGTGACCATGGCGAGAGAGATACACCCGTTCCCATCCCGAACACGGCAGTTAAGCCTCTCAGCGGCGGATGTACTTGGAGGGTGACCTCCCGGGAGATAGGCACGTCGCGCGGATAGACAAAACTTTCAAACACCCGACCCAAAAGGTCGGGTGTTTTGCTTTCCGAGCACAAGATTCGGCATCAACTCAGGTCGTAACCAGCGACCACAGATTAGGGTCGCGATTCTAGTGCCCTCGATCCAACGTGATGCAAGTGCTTATCCGAGATAATGCTGCAAAACATTATCATTGATACTACAGCGCAAGGAGAGCGGAAAGTTCAGATAGTGCTAAGAAACTATTCCTCTAAGCGTTTAGAATTATCCCCAATGATTTGGGAAAAGAAGGAGTGGTGCCGCAAGCCGGACTCGAACCGGCGACCCAAGCATTTTCAGTGCTTTGCTCTACCAACTGAGCTACCGCGGCACACTATGGCGCGAGTGACGGGGCTCGAACCCGCGACCTTCGGCGTGACAGGCCGACGCTCTAACCAACTGAGCTACACCCGCGTGGACCGAAATGGTAGCACACTTTTACCCTCCCCGGTCTAGGTCTGATCGGCTTTCGGCGATTCCGATTTTGTCTCTACCGCAGAGGAGGGCGCATCTGGTGACTCAGTGGGAGCAGGAGACGATTCGCTAGGAGCGGTCGTACCAGCGTAATCATTTACGTGGAAGCCCGATCCGCGAAACACGACTCCGGCGGGCTGGATTACGCGTCTCAAGCTGCCCTTCGCACCGCATTCGCAGTCCGTCAGCGGGTCTTCGACCATCCGTTGCATTACTTCAAACACCCGCTCGCATTTGCGGCACTCATAAACGTAAGTCGGCATGCGTTCTCACCGGAAACCGGGACTCGAAGAACGAGTATGTCAGAATCAAAACGGCCCCTATGAACATTCTGGACACGTTGCAGCACCAAACGTTCAGTCCGGGAGATATGGGCACGATCGCGTTCCTGATTCTCTTAGAGGGTCTTCTCTCGGCGGACAATGCCTTGGTCTTAGCGATCATGGTGCGCCATCTTCCGGGACCGCTACAAAAGAAGGCGTTGCTCTACGGTTTGGGTGGGGCGTTTGTGTTTCGTTTCATCGCGATCATTTTTGCGTCTTACATCCTTGACTTGTGGTTTCTGCAACTGGCCGGAGCCGCGTACCTTCTCTATCTACCGATCAAGCATTTCGCTCAACATGCGACGGCGAGCGAGGAAGCGAGCAAGGAGCTGAAGGGAAAAGGCTTCTGGGCCACTGTTATTGCCGTCGAATTCACTGACATCGCTTTCGCGGTGGATAGTGTTCTTGCGGCAATCGGGGCCGTAAGTGGCAAGGACAAAATCTGGGTTGTCTATTTGGGAGCAATTCTCGGCATCGTGCTACTTCGATTCGCTGCCGGAGCTTTTATCCGGGTTCTTGACAAGTATCCTGGGCTAGAGCATCTTGCATATGCATTGGTTGGTTGGGTGTCGGTTAAGCTATTCTTCTTTGCCGGCCACAGTTACGAAGTCTGGCAAGAGCAACACTCAAACTGGCCCGTGATTCCGTTCTACATCCCTGAGATGCCCAAGGAAGTGTTTTGGGGCGTCATGTTGGGGATTATTATCTTAGGCACGGTTTTCTCGCTGCGCAAACCAACGGAGCCTGACTTAGCCGCGACCGATTCTGAGCCTGCGGAGATTCTTGACAATCCTCAAATTGATGACCAGAGTTAGCTTATGTCGAACAAAGTAAAGATCGGATTGATTGGAACCGGTGGGATCGCGCGCGGGGCGCATATCCCTGGCTTTCTTTTGATACCGGATGAGTGCGAGGTGGTTTGGCTCGCCGACCCGAGTGAAGATGCGCTACAGCAAGCCCGCGAGCTTGTTCCTGGAGCCCGAACTACGAGCGATTATCACGAGATTCTTCGGGATAGTGAGGTCGATGCTGTAGCGATCACGACACCAAACCTCTATCATCTTCAGCCCACGTTGGACGCGTTCGCGGCAGGAAAGCATGTTCTTTGCGAGAAGCCACTAGCCATGAATGCCGCCGAGGGGCGTCAAATGGTCAATGCGGGACATGCGGCGGGGAAGATTCTTATGGTCGCTTTCCAGAACCGGTTCTGCGGGGAAGCGCAGTTTCTCAAACGATACATCGACCTCGGCAAGATGGGCGAGATCTACTACGCACGAGCCCACGCTCTCCGACGACGAGGAGTGCCCCATTGGGGTGTGTTTATCGACAAGGAGAAGCAGGGCGGTGGTCCGCTGATCGATATCGGAGTGCACGTGCTTGATCTGACGCTCTGGCTCATGGGGAACCCCAAGCCTGTGAGTGCAAGCGGCGCTACCTACAATCGTCTGGGGCGGAACCCCGATCTGTTCAACGGTTTTGGCGAATACGATCACACGAAATTCACCGTTGAGGATTTTGCTGCGGGATTCATTCGATTTGACAATGGCGCGACCGTATCTCTCGAGTCGTCCTTTATGGCGAACATTGAGAGGTCGCCCTTTGAAGCGCACCTTCTTGGGACTGAAGCAGGAGCCGAGATCGCTCTTTGGGAGAATGCTCGACTCAATATCTACCGAGAAGACGACCAGCAGATGTTCGACTTGACGCCGCGCAATATCCCTCATGTGCCGTCGCCTCACACCGTCGAGATGCAAACCTTCGTTCGTGCGGTCGCAGAAGGCAAACCGTCGCCGATTCCTGGCGAACATGGCTTGATGCTCAATGCGATCTTTGACGCTCTCTATCGCAGTGCGGAGACCGGTCGCGAAGAGCCTGTGAACCTCCACGAAGGGTAGGCGGGATGCCTGACGAACCGGCGGCCCCCAGGATCAGTCGCCGTGCGGTGCTCCGGACGGCCGCTCTCTCTGCGCTCGCTCTACCTCCAGCATGGACATTCTTCGGTGAGTCACGACTCCTTGAAGTCGTTCAGCAGGAGGTTCGGATTCGAGATCTCCCATCAGGATTCGACGGATATCGCATCGGTCAGATCAGTGATTTTCACTATCCGCGCAACATGCCTCCTGAGTTTGCAAGATTTGCGATCGGATTGCTGATGGCAGAAAAGCCAGACCTAATCGTGATGACAGGCGATTTCTTTGATGGACATACGCAAAGTACGGTGGTGCCCGACCTTCGAGACATTACGGCTGGCCTGTCTGCCTCGGACGGCGTCTTTGGATGCTTGGGCAACCACGAAATTGCCCTCAACAAACGGGGGGCGACTCGCGAACTTGAGATGGGCGGCCTCCCCATACTAATCAACGATTACACGCGGATCAACCGGCGCGGAGAGAGCATAAGAATTGCGTCTGTGGATGACATCATGTATGGGGAGCCGATTCCCTCGCGTGCCCTCACGAGTACCCGTGAGACGACCGTTTTGCTTTGCCATAACCCGGACTATGCTGAAAACCACGATCCGTCGCTTCGGGTTGACCTGATGCTCAGCGGGCACACGCACGGTGGGGAAGTGGTGTTGCCGTTTGTGGGCGCCACGTTCGTTCCTAGCCGATACGGCGAGAAGTATCGTGCGGGTTTAGTTTTTGGCCCGCGCTTTCCGGTCTTCGTGAGCAAAGGCGTTGGCTCCCCCCGCCACATGCGCTGGGGCGCGCGACCCGACGTCGCTGTAATCACGCTACGGGCCGATTAGTCACCCATTCGCGAAATCAATCTGAAGTTTTCCACGTAAGCGGCGAAAACCTCACGGCGTACTCCGATCGGTTGGCGAGCAAGCGCCGACAACCCACCAAAGAACCTCTCTCGACAAGCCAACATGCGTCGCCGAGATGCTTCGACATCTTCGACAGGTACGGGCGCATAACGCCCCATATCCGTCACGGAGCGTTCAAACTTGAGATTCATCTGCTGGTAGGCAGTCCAAACTTCGTCTTGGGTTGTTCGCGAGTTGAATCTCTGATTCAAAACTTTTGAAATGGTTTGCTCGTTGTGAACTAATCGTCCGGTCTCGATGTTGCTCCAGATCGTGCCGCCTCCGGTCACTACATAGCCCACTTCAACGACATCTCGCGTTGTTACATTCAAATCTCTCCGGAGATTGAGGATGAAACTCCGCCGACTTTCGGGCCACCGAGCGATGATCTTGTCGTCTTCTTCAAGTAGCGCATCGCGGAAAACCGTGTTCCCGATATTGATTGACGCGGTGCTGTCACCCCGCTCTTCGCTGTACTTCGCACTCCACGCCTCGTAGCCCAACGCGACAATCTGCGGATTCGTCAGACCGAGTCGGTCGCTCTCATCCTGAGTAAAAGCGTGGGTCAGCAGCGCCATGACGAACAATGTCATGACGCCAGTCTAGCAAACCCGGACGAGCCTTAGAACACGTATTGGATTCGGAATGTCGTGATCGAGAACGAACGCGGGCGTGACGGATCGTGGATTCGCTCAAAAGCCAAAGTAGCCGTGGCACCCTTGGCGATGTTGGCTCGATAACCTACGCCGTACTCGCGAATCGAGTTACCGTTCACATTCGTATTGGGATCGAATCCGCCAACCCGGCTGAAGAAAGTACCAGCATCGCCTGCCTTGAATGTTACGAGGCCGTGCCAACCCAAGAGCGGTTGATCAAACAAGGCTGGGTTTCCGGCGGCCGTCGGTACTCGATCACGTCCGGTCAGCAACTCCCCACGAAAGGAAAGTTGAGAAGTTGGATTCCAATAGCCGTGGAGCGCGACCAGTTGACGGTCTGATTGCGGGCTCGTCGCGGCCGTTCCCACGAACGCTGGCCGCTCACCGAAAAATCCACTTACGCCCGCCCCTGCACTTTCCCCCTTCCAGTCAAGACCGGCAAATACGGCTAACCGTCCCCCAGGAGAAGGAGACTGTCCTTTCTGCTCCACGTCATCGTTGGCCATCGCGTTGAAGACTCCAACCCGGGCCGTCGCATCGGTGGATACGTCAAATGAACCCATGACTCCCCGAATCTGCTCACCGGGGAACAGCAGTCGATTGTAAACCGAATACTCCGGCATCTCTCGCTGACTTGATGATCGAGATAACTCGTATCCGAGCGGCAAAGGGAATTGGCCTGCTTGGGCAGAGAACCCCGTTGGTTCTTCACCATTCATGAAGCGGTGAAGGACAAAGGCTTCCTTGAGTTTGAACTCATCTTGATTGCTGCCGCTCACGCCGTCAAAAACAACCTTAGCGGAAGTGGACTCGCTAAAGGAGTACGTGCCTCCTAATCGCAGCCGTCTGAAATGAAATCCGTGTTGACCCCGGAACGCACTGCTTGTCACCTCATTACTGTCTCGGTATTGAAACTGCACATAGAATGAAGGTGCGAACCGCGACGAATCTTGGGCTACCAATGAGCCCGCAAGTCCAACGCAAGCGAGCGAAGCCGAAATCAACCGAACTGGCATGAGGGCTAGACCTTACCCGTCTGATTAACAAACTGTTAAGAGAGGCGGTGCCTTCCAAGGTAACCTGAGTTTCCCTTCATGGATGGGCACTCACCTCACCGGCGCTACAACCCGCTTTTGGATGAATGGGTTCTTGTATCGCCACAACGCACGGAGCGACCTTGGCTCGGTCAAGAAGAAGGGAAGGCGCAATCTCAACCATCCTACGACCCTGATTGCTATCTCTGCCCCGGCAATCTTCGGGCGAACGGTGAGCGAAATCCTAGTTACGAAGGCACTTTCGTCTTTCCCAATGACTTCCCTGCGCTGTTGCCCGGAGGACAGGATCAAGCAGGCGGATCACTCCTTAAGTCTAAGTCTGTGCGCGGTGATTGCCGCGTCATTTGTTACTCGCCGAACCACGGAGCAACCCTAGCGCAGATGGGCAAAGTGGGCATTGAGTCAGTTGTCAATCTTTGGTGCGATCAGACATCAGCCTTGGGGCAGGATTATGAGTGGGTACAGGTCTTTGAGAATAAAGGCGCGACGATGGGTTGTAGCAATCCTCACCCCCATGGACAGATTTGGGCGACCGACCAGACGCCCACAATTCCGCAACGAGAGTCAGTTCAACAAGCAACCTACTTCACGAACGAAGGAACGGATTTGCTGGGCGATGTCCTCATCGAAGAAGACCGCGCTCAGGAGAGAATCGTTTGCGCTAACGATGAGTGGGTGGCTTGGGTGCCATTTTGGGCGGAATGGCCGTTCGAGACCTTGGTTGCCCCTCTCCGCAAAGCGGCGAGACTCAGCGAACTCAACCAATCTTCTAAGGAAGGTTTGGCCGATCTCTTGTCATTGTTACTTCCGGCTTATGATCGGCTGTTTGGTGTTTCTATGCCGTATTCGATGGGTTGGCACGGTGCACCGTTCCGAAGAGAATCTGATGGTTGGCGCGTGCATGCCCATTTCTTTCCTCCGCTCTTGCGCTCGGCCACAGTTCGAAAATTCATGGTCGGCTACGAAATG
>JAHBTC010000110.1 GCA_019638835.1 Fimbriimonadaceae bacterium | reverse complement strand
ACTCGGTGAGAGCAATCAGATTAGCGTGAGCCTCATTCATCGCGACTACCGCGAGATTGACGAAGCGCTGAGTGACGCCGGGGAGAAAGAAGCGGATGGGATTCTGCTTGACATGGGCTTGAACAACGCCCAGATCGAAGACCCCGAGAGAGGAATCAGTTTTCTCCGAGAAGGTCCCCTCGATATGCGAATGAACCGCGATGAGGGCTTCACTGCGGCAGATTGGCTGAACAAAGCAAGCGTACGCGAGATTGAGGTCGCCTTAAAGGAACTCGGAGGCGAGAACTGGGCAAAACGAATCGCTGAAGTCATCGTGGATCGGCGGAAAGCGAAGCCGCTTGCAACCACAACCGACTTAGTCGATTGTGTGCTTGCCGCCATTCCCGTCCGAATGCGCGACAAGAGAATCCATCCGGCAACGCGCACGTTTCAGGCAGTGCGGTGTGTCGTGACGGGTGAATTAGATGAACTTGACGAGGCCGTAGAGAAAGCGGCCCGATGCCTTGCTCCTGGCGGAACTCTAGTGGTTCTTGCCTATCACAGCGGAGAGGACGGCGCAGTCAAACGGGTGTTTCGTAGGCTCGCCCAAGCAGAAGATTTCTCTGAACATCAACGCAAACCACTCCGGCCCACCGAAGCCGAAGTCCAGTCGAACCCGAAAAGCCGCAGTGCACGACTGCGCGCACTTCACCGCAACCGCGAGGTCGCCGCATGAAAACCCAAACCAAACCCCCCACGCCGAAACCGACGCGTTCTCCTCGCGTCACGCCGACTCCGGTCCGATCTACAGTTCCCAGATCGGTTCCTGCTTCGGCGCCAAGACAGATTCGGCGTCCGCGGGGAATCCGTTGGGAGTTTCATCTTGTCGGCGCCCTTGCGGTTGGTCTAGTTTGTTATGCGGGCAGCGTTCTCACCTCTCAGTCCATCGCAGCGAGTGAAAGGGCAGCGAAGAGACAAGCGAATTTGGAGCGAGTCGGTCTGAACGCCCAGACCCGCATGCTGGCCGACCGAGTGCGAAGCCTTGAAAGCGACCGAGCAATCGTTCTTTGGGTTGCGGAGCATCAGTATCGGCGCGCGAGCGAACCGATCCCGACTCTCGCAAGTAACGGGCAGGTGAGTGGTGGCCGCTGACGCATTGAACACTCGCATGGCATGGGGCGCACTCGGTTTGGTCGCGCTTGCCGTCGTTTGTATCGCATCGCAAGCGAAAGCCCAACTGAATGGGGAAACGTCATCCACTTCTGCGGCAACGAAGAAATCAATGGTCGACTTGGGGCGGCGCGGACTCATTCTGAGCTCGGACGGAGAAATCCTGGCGGAGTCGTATCCGGCGTTCGAGATTCGTGTGCACTACCCCAAGATTCCTCGTTCGCCCGGATTCTTCGCCGAACTATCTGCTGCTTCGGGAATCCCGTTTGAGGAACTTGAGCGTCCTCTAGCCGAGAACGAGGAGACACGCAACTGGCGTCCCCGCTTGGGAGCGCAAGGAGCGGAGGCCGTACGAAAGGTTCGAGGCAAGTGGTTGGCTGATGGTCTGTCGCTAGAGCCAATCGTCGGTCGCGACTATCCGCTCGGTCCAGATGCGAGCGGAGTGGTGGGATACACCGACGATCGAAAGGGACTTTTCGGCGTGGAGTCGGGCCAAGAATCTGGACTGATGACCCCTGGTACGGGCGGACACGGAGAAACTGTGACGCTCACGATTGACTCGGATATTCAGATTGCGGCTTCCCAGGCATTGCGGGCCGCGATCGAGCAGTTCGATGCGGATAGCGGTTCAGCGGTCGTGATGGATCCCTCGACGGGGCGTATATTGGCGATGGCGAATGCTCCGGTGTTCCAGCCCGAAGGCACAATCGCCGAGCGGTCTGGGCTCAACCAAGCGTATCAACTCGCCTACGAACCGGGCTCGACTTTCAAAGTCTTGACCCTCGCGAAGGCGCTTGACATGGGCGTAGTTGGAGAGGGATTCTCCTATAGTTGCGGTGGCGCAATCTCCGTCGGTGGAAAGAGCATTCGCTGCTCCCATGTCCACCACGGAGTGGGTTTAGACAGTGCGATTGCTCAAAGCTGCAACGGAGCTGCGATCCGATGGGGGCAAGCGATTGGTCACTCGGAATACATCAAGTTTATGCATGACTTGCACATCACAGATCGCGTCGATCTGGGGATGAGTCGGGCGTCGGCGGGCTTGCTCGCAAACGACCCCTCTAAAGTCTTGCAACTGGCCACACTCTCATTTGGTCAGTCCATCAATGTCACTCCTGTTCGCCTTTGCTCGGCATTCTCCGTAATCGCAAACGGAGGAACCCTTATGGAACCGCAAATGATCCAGCAGGTCGGTGAAACAAGCATCGGACCCGTGAATCGGGGAAGGATTCTTAGCCAAGAAACTTGCGACCGAGTGATGGAAGCGATGGCGAAAGTGATCGAAAGCGATGAGGGTACAGGGAAGCATTTGCGGTTGCCGGGAGTCCGCCTCGCCGGTAAGACCGGTACGGCTCAGAAGACCGGTGGAGGACGAGTTGGCGGTGCCGGGTACGTCGCGAGCTTTGTAGGCTTTGTCCCGGCCCACAAGCCGCGCGCCGTTGTCTTGGTGATGGTTGACAACCCAAAGGGGCCCCAATACTACGGAGGTCAGGTGGCCGGACCTGTTTTCACTGAGATCGCCCGCGCAATCCTGCGACAGACACCTGTCCAAAGGAACGAAGTAGACCTGGAAGTTACCGTTCAAAGAAGCGATACTGGTACCCGATGAGCCAGTCGCTCGGGCAGTGGGCGAAGTCTTTGGCGCCGGAACTTTCTTTGGTCGCCCAGAACAACAAAGTGGTTTCTGGGGTGACGGCCAGCACGGCAAACGTTCAGGATGGCGACCTCTTTGTGTGTATGCCTTCGCTTCGGCGAGACACGCACGAGTTTCTTCCGGAGGCGGCGAGCAAAGGTGCCGTCGCTGCCGTCGTTCATCAGCAGGTTGCCCTCGATCGTGCCGCGCAGCTAGGTTTGGACGCAGTGTTCGTACCCGCTTTACCAAAGCGCGAGTTCATGGGCTCGGTCGCGGCGTTTGCTCACGCGATTCTGGGTCACCCAGCCCAAGACCTCCGAATCTATGGAGTTACCGGAACGAACGGCAAAACGAGTACGGCGACTTTCCTGCAGCAGGCACTTTCGGCCTCGGGGGAGAAGTCGGCCTACCTCGGCACACTGGGTTACGGATCGCCAGGGGGCGAGATGGAAACACTCGCAAATACCACTCCTTTCCCGGTTGAAATGGCGCAGTTGCTCGCTCGGGCAGTATCCGAGGGAGCCTCCTCGCTCACCATGGAGGCAAGTTCCCACGCCCTCGAAGAGAATCGGCTTGCTGATTGCAGTTTTGACGTTTCCGTTTTTACCAATCTAAGCCAAGATCACCTTGACTTCCACGGTTCAATGGAGGCGTACGCAGCGGCCAAACTGCGCTTATTTACGGAGTGGGCCGAGATTGCACGTAGTCAAGGAAAGTCGCCCCGTTTTGCTTTGAATCTTGATGATCCAATCACTGAGCAGTGGTTGTCCCAAGTTCCAGGTGCGATGACGTTCGGTCGTGGTTCTGCCGACTTACGGATCGAACCGATATCGGTGGCAATTGGGCAGATCGAACTCCTGGCTTTCTTCGAAGGCAAGTCGGCACGAATGAGACTGCCAGTTGGCGGGCAATTCAACGTTGATAACGCTGGGGCGGCTCTCGCGGCCCTCGTTGCCGGAGGAATGGAGTTGGCTCGGGCTGCCGAGTGTATGTCCGAGATTCAACCTGTGCGGGGCCGATTTGAACCAGTGCCGAACGACTTGGGGATTGGCGTTCTTGTTGACTATGCGCATACCCCCGATGCAATTGAAAAGTTGCTCGCGAGCGCGCGCGAAGTCTGCGATGGGCGCATCATCACGGTTTTTGGTTGTGGTGGTGATCGTGATCGCGCAAAGCGGCCCCTTATGGCGGCGGCCGCACGCCGGTCTTCGGACGTTGTTGTCGTGACCAGCGACAATCCCCGAACGGAAGATCCCGAACGAATCCTTGATGATGTTGTGGCGGGACTTGATGGACAAGTCTATGAGCGGATCGTAGACCGAAGAGTGGCCATTCAGACGGCCGTAGATATGGCGGAGCAGGGCGATGTCGTAGTGATTGCGGGCAAAGGCCACGAGGATTACCAAATCATTGGGCACACAAAGTTTCCAATGGATGACGTTCAAATCGCGAGAGGAGCGTTAGAAGCAAAAGCATGAAGCCCACGCTCGTTGCTGACATCGCACGCCGGATGGGTGGTTCATTCCAGGGAAACGCGGACTTAGAAGCTACGGGATTTGCGACCGACTCGGCTTCGGTGCGCGCCGGTGACTTATTTCTGGCGATCAAAGGAGCCCGGGCTGATGGACACAATTTTGTTGACGAGGCAATCGCCAATGGATGTGTCGCCGCAATTGTGGAGCGTTCGGTAGACGCACCGCACATTCTTGTGCCTCACTTAGTCGATGCATTATCTGGATTGGGGAAGTCGTGGAGGGATGAGTTCACGGCACCTGTTGTTGGAATCACCGGCAGCAACGGAAAAACGACAACGAAGGAGCTAACCGCAGCCGCTCTTTCGCCGCTCGGGCCCGTTCTCAAGAGCCCGGGCAACAAGAACACAGAATACACGTCGCCATTGGTTTGGGCGGAAGCCGAGGGGCAAACCTCTGCAGTCATTGAAATGGCCATGCGGGGGTTCGGTCAGATTGCGCACCTCGCTCAAATCCATCGCCCTGAAATCGCGATCATAACGGGCATTGGAACGGCTCATGTAGAGATGGTGGGGAGTCGAGAGGGAATCGCCAAAGCCAAGGGAGAACTCCTTGATTCACTTCCTACCGACGGACTAGCGATCTTGCCGATTGACGACGACTTCTTCCCCGAACTTCGCCAGCGTGCTCCGGGCCGAGTTATGACATTTGGTTTCAATCCGGACGCCGACTGCCAAATCATGGGTTACCGGGCCCTCGATTGGCGCAAGTGCGTGGTCCGCTGGCGAATCGGAAACGAGGAGGCCGAGCAAGAATTGGATGCCCTGGGTCGCCATAACGCTTTGAACGCCGCCGCCGCTCTTTTGGCATCTCACTCGCTCGGGGTTTCGCTTGACAAGTCCGCTGCAGCACTGAGCCTAACCGAGTGGCCCCCAATGAGAATGGAGATTCGTCAGATCGCCGGTGTCACCTATGTCGTGGACACTTATAATGCGAGCCCTGACAGTACAGTAGCCGCGTTGCGTGCGATGGCAGAGTTGCCAATCTCCGGTCGACGAATTGCTGTTCTTGGTGAAATGCGCGAGTTGGGACAGTTTCAAGAGTCGGGTCACAGAATGGTGGGGCGGGCACTTGTGGAAACCGATCCCGATCTCACTTATCTCACTGGCGGCCCAACGCGATTCATTGCTGACGAAGCCCAGCGAGCGGGTTACTCATCGGCAAGGATGGTCGAAGATGCCGAGTTGAATCTGCTCGCCATACAACAATATCTTTCCGCCACCGTTCAGCCCGGTGACGTCGTCTTGATAAAAGCGAGCCGCGCTTTGGGGCTCGAAAAAGTGCTTGAGCCTGCCGAATCACTATGATTGCCCCAACTGACCTGCTAATCCCTTTTGTGGCCTCATTGGTAGCGGCGCCGATTACGCTTCGCGCATTGCGAACGATGAAGAGTCGGCAGACAATCAGTGCTTACGTTCAAGAGCACGCCCACAAACAAGGCACTCCAACGATGGGTGGGATCATCGTTTTGATTGGATTTCTTGTCGCGGCCGTAACCATCGTGCCGTTGCCGGATCGATATGCTGTGATCGCTCTTGCCCTGGGTTTCGGGTTCATCGGTTTCGTCGATGACTATGTGATGCCGAAGGCGGTGAAAGGCTCGCGCGGCTTGGAGTGGAAGGAGAAGCTAATTCTTCAAGTGATGTTTGCGGCAGGGGCGGCTTTTCTTTCGGGTGCCCACACCCCACTTGCTATCGGACTTGGAATCTTTGCCGTGCTCTTCATGAGCAACGCCTACAACTTTGCTGACGGCATGGACGGGCTTGCAGGTGGACTCGGGGTGGTCATCGCTGGCACCCTCGCGCTTATGGGATTCTTGCTCAACCTGAGTGGGGTCACGGCGGCAATGGCCGCGCTTGCCGTCTGCTTTATTCCATTCCTTGTCGTGAACTGGCCGCCGGCCCGGGTGTTCATGGGCGACGTCGGAGCACTTCCGTTCGGCGCACTCATGGGTTGGGCAATGGCACGAATGGTATTTTTGGAAACCGGCGCGATCAATACGCAAGTGTTTTGGCCGCTCCTGATCCTGAGCCTAGTCATGCTAATTGAGCTTGTCCCAGTGCCGCTTCAAATCGCGTCGGTGAAACTGCGAAAAGGCAAACGGATGTTTCCTTTCAAAACGCCGGTGCACCATGCGTTTCAGAGCGCGGGCTGGCCCGAAAACCGTGTCGTCGCGCTCTTCTATCTCGTACAGATTCTCGCGGCAGCAGGAGCATTGTTGCTGTTTCCCGGAGGTGGTAGTCAAGCTCCATGGATCGCTATCGCCGGGATCCTCTTTCTTCTCATGCTCATCGGTCGCAAACGGGAAGAATCTCACCCCGCACCTGACGTACAGTCCGAAAAGGTAGCCGATGCATGATGCCTTTCGTGGTCAGCGCGTAGCGGTCGCCGGGCTTGGGGTGAGCGGCGTTGCCGTTGCCAAAGCAGTACAGGCTGGTGGTGGTCACGCTATCGCATTTGATGAGCGCCCCGCCGAAACGGCTGCCGCCTTGGGAACGCACGAGATTCTCCTTGCGAGCGGAGCCGATGTAGTGACTGGATGGCACGGAAGGCTCTCAGAAGTTGAGTACGACGTGCTTGTTGTATCGCCTGGATTTGCCCGTCATCATCCGGCACTACGAGACGCTAAGGCGATGGGGAAACCCATTCTCAGTGAGATTGAGTTCGCTTATCGGATCAGCGAGGCTCCTATCGTAGGCATCACCGGAACCAATGGAAAGAGCACCACAACGGTCTTGGCTTGGACGATCGCTAGCACATTAGGGAACGCCTGGCTCGCGGGAAACATCAGCGGGAGTGGCTACGATGAGCACACGCTGACTGATGCGGCGCGGATGGCGTCGAAGGATGATCTTATCGTGGCCGAGATCAGTAGTTTTCAGTTGGAATGGATTGAGCACTTCGCGCCGATCGCGGCCGCGATCACCAATATCACCCCTGACCACCTTGATCGTTATGTGAACTTTGAGGAGTATCGAGACACTAAGTTTCGGATCTTCGAATCGGTACCGGCGGGAGGGAAGTGCTTCATCGTGGAAGAAGAACCGAGCCTTCCGGAAGTGCTCGTCCGTCCTCACGCCGTTGTAGGCAAACTTGAAGTCGTGCCTCCTGCTTCGCAATCCGAGGCCCCATGGGCGGGTGCCCATGATCTTCGTAATCTAGCCTTGGCAAAAGCGTTGGTTCAACAATGGCGGCCTCCCAATAAAGAGTCCGCGACGGCGATACGAGAGTTTCGCGGCCTTGCTCATCGAATGGAACGGCTGGGAGAGCGAGCAGGCGTTTTAGTGATCAATAACTCCATGTGTACAAACCCAGCCGCGGTCATTGCGAGTAGCAAGAGCGTGGATCGCCCTCAGGTGTTGCTTTTAGGTGGAGTGACAAAGGGACTCGATTTCTCGCCTGTCGGTGAGTACTTGCGAGCGTCCGGTCACCGTGCAGTCTTGTTCGGTCCGATTGGCCAGAATTTCCGGAAAGAAGTCGGGGAGTGGCCCCATGTCGAGGAATTAGGGGATGCTTTTACGCTTGCGGTATCACTTTCTTCCGCCGGAAGTGCACTTTTATTCGCTCCGGGTTGCGCTAGCGCCCTTCCATACGCTAACTTTAGAGTACGTGGCGAAGCATTTCGCCAACTAGCCAAGGAGTGGCTGGAAAAATGAATCAGAGGGTCAAAAGGATGGACCCGGTTTTGACGGGAGTTGCGTTGCTCGCATCGGTGCTGGGCATCTTCTTCGTCTGGAATGC
>JAHBTC010000011.1 GCA_019638835.1 Fimbriimonadaceae bacterium | reverse complement strand
GCGGGCGATCGTCACGGACCCGGTGATGATCCTTGGCGACGAGCCAACCGGAAACCTGGATAGTAAAACCAGTGAGGAGATCATGGCATTGTTCCAGGATCTAAACGCCGCCGGAAAGACGGTGGTGATTGTTACGCACGAAGAGGACATTGCCAATCACTGCAAGCGGATTCTGCGCTTCCGAGATGGCGAGTTAGTGGTGGACGAGCAGGTAGAAAACCCGATCAACGCTCGAGAAATGATGGCCATCCGCGCGGCAGAGCAACCCGAAGAAATCACGACCCACGTTTGAGCAGCGATCCTTAGAATTCGCAGCGACACAGTTGTAATTCGCCCATATGCGGTTTCGACGCGAATTTACAATCCGTCGCCGACACATACCTCCAGGGTGTTTCCTCCCCTTTCCCCGCGCTAAGGCCAATGCGAGGAGAAACCAGCACTTCCGAGCATTTCTCTCCGGGCAAAAGGTGAATCGCCGAAGCAGGATCCAGCAGATCACAACGATTGAAGGAAGGAAGAATCCCCAGCCTCGCGGTTAGTCTTCCGGGGCCAGCCAGGGCCGTCGACGGCAAATCTTCCCCGCAATGCCGGGCGGCGCGGAGCAGGATCGCCGCTGGTTCACCGGGAGGACGAGCCGTGATGTTCAGCAACCAATGAATCCCGTAGCTGAGATAGAGATAGGCGTGACCGGGCGGACCAAACATGACCGAGTTTCGCGAGGTCTCCCCGCGATAAGCGTGACTGCCGGGATCGTCGGCCCCGCCGTAGGCTTCGACTTCGACGAGCGAAACCACTCCTCCGGGAGTTTGAAGTCGCATGCCCAAGAGCGCCATCGCCGATTCGGTTACGGGCCAATTCGTGAGCCCCTGACGCACCGAGGCATGAAATGCCGCCAAGTCATCCATCCTGATCCATGATGACGGAACTGCCTGCTTACCCGGCAGGAAAGTAGACTCGCATGACTTCATGATCGAACTCCAAGCCATAGACTCGCACACCGAAGGCGAACCCACTCGTACGATCATCGCGGGTGGTCCAGACTTTGGTAGCGGGGACTTGGCGGCGCGGCGGGACGTGTTTATCGGCCAGCACGACCGCTGGCGACGGGCGGTGGTGGAGGAACCCCGGGGTAACGACGTGATCGTGGGTGCATGGCTTTGCGAAGCCGAGGGTGCGGATACGGGAGTAATCTTTTTCAACAATGCGGGCGCTCTGGGGATGTGCGGGCACGGCACCATCGGAGTCATCGCGACCCTTCGCTACCTTGGGCGGGTACAGGTTGACCAAAAGGTGAGGCTTGCGACTCCGGTCGGCATCGTGACCGCCGAACCGGATCACGATGGGCGCATTGCTTTCGAGAACATCCCGGCGAGCGTACACGCCCTTGACGTGAAGGTTGAGGTGCCTGATTACGGAGTCGTCACCGGGGATATTGCATGGGGCGGGAACTGGTTTTTCCTGACCCACGATGTACCGATGGGAATCTCAATGAACGCGGTTGATGACCTCATGGCGTACTCCTCCGCGATTCGAAGAGTGTTAGATGAGAAGCAAATCACCGGGGCGAACGAGGGGGTGATTGACCATGTGGAGTTGCTTACTGACTCCCCGAATGCAGATAGTCGCAACTTCGTGCTCTGCCCTGGGTTTGCCTATGATCGATCGCCCTGCGGAACCGGAACCAGTGCGCATCTTGCCTGCCTTGCCGCGCGAGACGAGTTGCCCGAGGGCCAGAACTGGGTGCAGGAAAGCGTCACGGGCGGGATCTTCCACGCAAGTTACCAAAGGGTGGAAGGCAAGATTGTGCCGCGCATTAGCGGTCGTGCTTTCGTCACTGCAGACTCAAAGTTACTCATTGATCCGGCTGATCCGCTGGGTTGGGGATTCTGATGGGACGCCACGGGGTTGTGATAGGGGCGGGCATCGTCGGCTTGTTCGTCGCCCGAGAATTGCTCGCCGATGGCTGGGAAGTTACGGTTGTCGAAGGCGACCAACACTCTGGCACCAGTGCGGGGAACGCCGGGATGATTGTGCCTTCGCACTTCGTACCCCTCGCCTCGCCGGGAATGCTTCGGGCAGGATTTCGGATGATGGGTCGGAAAGGGGCTCCGCTCCGCTTGAAATGGGATGGCTCCAGTAACTCGACTCGGTGGATTCTGGGCTACCTTGCTCATGCGAACCGTCGGCACGTTGCGGCAAGCGCAGATCCATTGCTGGCATTGTCCCTCGATGCCAAGCGAAGGTACGAATCATGGGCGCGGGAGCGCGGTGACATTGACCTCGGCGACCAAGGGCTCCTCATGGTTTCACGGACAGAGCAATCCCACTCGGAGGAAGCCGATGTCGCAAGAGAGGGTGAACGGTTGGGTCTGGACGTTGCCGTACTGGACGGGGATGCAGCGAGAGGGATCGAACCCACGCTCGGAGAGAACGTCGTCGGTGCCGTGCATTTTCGCGACGACGCCTGTCTCACTCCGACCCAAGTTTTGGCCGCGCTTCGGATGGAGTTAGGGCCACATATCACGTTCGCAAAGGCGATGGGTTGGGTGAAAACACACGGCTCGGTTTCGGCCCTCCGTACGGATCAGGGAGAAGTATCTGCGGACAAATTCGTTGTTGCGATGGGGGCTTCGTCGGTTCCTCTCCTCCGCGAAGCAGGGTGCCCACTTACCTTGCTCCCGGGGCGCGGCTACGGCATAACGCTTGATCCTGACCCGTCAGCAATGCCTCGCGTCCCGGCCCTGCTGATTGATGACCGTGTCTCGGTGACCCCGATGATTGATGGACTACGTGTCACCGGCGGGATGGAGATCGGTGTGTGGGACGAACCGATTGACCAGGCCCGGTTGGAATCGTTGCGGCGCGGACTAGCGGCGCACTATCCCGAACTCACCGAGTTGCCTTGGGATCGCGAACGAGTCTGGCGCGGTTGGCGGCCACTGAGTCCCGATGGACTTCCTTACATTGGCGAAGCCCTGCCGGGTTCAAACGTTTACGTCGCGACCGGACACGGAATGATGGGTGTGAGTCTCGCCCCGGCGACCGGAGCCATGATTGCGGCGATGATTGAGGGCCGCGAACCGAGCGTAGACCCGAAGCCGTTCCATCCGCGCCGGATGCTGTAATCTTTCGGGCATGACGATTCGATGGGATGGCATCTTGCCTGCGATCACGACGCCTTTTACCGAGAGCGGCGGAGTTGACTACTCCTTCTTGGTATCGCACGCCGAGTGGATGCTGGACGCGGGGTGCCATGGGATCGTCCCCTTAGGTTCTTTAGGCGAGGGCGCAACGCTGACCCCCGAGGAGAAACGCGAGATCCTGCGTGAACTTGTGCGGGCTTTCCCAAACCAACCAATCGTTCCGGGGATCTCTGCCCTCGGAACGGATGAAGCGGTGGCTTTGGCGCGTGATGCCGAACAGATTGGGTGTGCCGGCTTGATGGTCTTGCCGCCGTACGTTTACAGCACCGACTGGCGGGAGATGGGAGCGCATATGCGGGCGATCATAGAGGCGACTTCCTTACCTTGCCTCTTGTATAACAATCCGGTTGCGTACAAGACCGACTTCGTCCCCGAACAGATTGCCGAACTGGCGTCCTATGAAAATGTGGTGGCGGTAAAAGAGTCAAGTGCCGATGCACGGCGAATCCAGGGGATTCGGGCTTTGATCGGTGACCGTCTCAACCTTATGGTTGGAGTGGACGATATCTACGTCGAAGCCGCGCGGAATGGTGCGAAAGGTTGGATCGCCGGACTCGTGAATGCTTTTCCCCACGAAACGGTCTCCCTCTGGAAGTGGGCGGGCGACCCCGCCAAGACGGCAGACTGCGATGCTCTCTATCATTGGTTCCTTCCGCTTCTCCGACTGGATACAGTGCCAAAGTTTGTACAACTGATCAAGTTGACTCAGCAGTGCGTAGGGAAGGGGAGCGAGCGAGTGCGGGCGCCTCGCCTTGAGTTGGTCGGCGATGAACGCAAGGCGGCCCTATCTGTGATTGAGACGGCACTTGCGACTCGGGTGGTAAGCGTTTAATGGCGATGACGTTTTCGGTTCAGGATCGAAGAAGTGGAGAAGCACTCCCTGGAGAATTTCCGGTTGCGACCCGCGATGACGTGAACTCAGCGGTAGCCGAGGCCGTTTCCGTATTTCGTTCCGGTGCACTTTGGCCAAAACGTGCCGCATTGATCCGTGGCATTGCAGATGGATTAGAAGCCCATGCCGAACCGATCGTCACCCGCTACCAAGCTGAAACTGCCCTCCCCGAGGCGCGTGCCCGGGGCGAACTCGCGCGTACGGTTGGACAGTTACGAATGTTTGCGGCGATGGTGGAGGAAGGATCTTGGGTGCGCGCGCGCATTGAACAAGCGAACTCGGACCGCCAACCGATCCCGAAACCTGATCTACGGGCCATGCTTCAGCCACGGGGCCCCGTGGTTGTCTTTGGAGCGAGCAACTTTGCCTTAGCATTTTCGACGGTCGGAGGTGATACGGCATCGGCTCTAGCGGCAGGCTGCCCGGTAATCGTTAAGGGCCATCCCGCGCACCCAGGTACCGCAACGCTCGTGAGTAAGGTGGTTTTGGACGCGTGTGCAGCCCTTGATTTGCCTGAAGGTGTCTTCGCATTGCTCCACGATGAGGGTTACTCGGTCGGCGAGATGCTCGTGGATCACCCCGATGTCGCAGCCGTGGGGTTCACGGGATCACAGCGAGGAGGCCTTGCGTTGGCAAGGCGAGCCCAGAACCGCGAAGTTCCGATTCCGGTGTTTGCCGAGATGGGATCAGTGAACCCATGTTTCTTGCTCGCAGAACGACTGGCGAGTGACCCAATTTCTTTGGCCGACGCACTATATGGTTCCCTTACGATGGGAGTGGGTCAATTCTGTACCAATCCTGGTCTCGTCTTCTTGTGTGGAACCGAGGGGGCAACCCAATTCTTGGGTGCGCTTTCCGAGAGGATGGAGCGAGCCGATGACGGATGCATGCTGACCGAGGGAATTTCAAAGGCTTACATCGCAGGGGTACAAGATCGGTCCTTGGTGCCGGGAGTGGAGACTCGAGTGGATCCAAGCGGTCGATTGCGTCCTGCACTGCACGTGACGGACGAGGAGACGTTCCGTAGTCACCCGGAGTTGCAAGCGGAGATTTTTGGACCGGCAACGCTGGTTGTTCGATGTAACCACCCGGTTGATGTAGCGGAAGCCCTTGAGGGGCAACTGACTGCGACTCTACAGGGCACAGATGGCGACCTGGCTCTGGCGGTCGACTTGGTTCGCGCATTGGAACGACGTGTTGGTCGAGTGTTGTTCAATCAGTGGCCGACGGGCCTTGAGGTTTGTCCGAGTACGGTGCATGGTGGTCCTTTCCCAGCGACGACGGATGGAGGCTCTACGAGCGTAGGGACGTGGGCGGTTGAACGCTGGTGCCGATTCGTTTCGTGGCAGAACGCTCCCCAATCGTTGCTTCCCGAAGAGTTACGCGATGGTAACCCGAAAGAGATTTGGCGACTGGTGGACGGACAGTTCGTTCAAGACTAAACCTTACACACCGTAAGGAACCCAAACGTTCTTGACCTGAGTTGCGCGGCGAAGGAATTCGGTCGAAGGTTTGACCGCAAAATCCAAGTTGCCCGGACACCAAGTCTGTTTTAGGTTGCCCGCACTTGAATCAATCAGGGGCGTCGCATCGTCCTCGCCAAAGTACCAAAGCGCGGCGACCCCATCGTGGGAGGCTAGCGGAACCGTCACCTCATCGAAACTCCCCGTTACGAGATTCCACACCCCTGCGGGCACGTCGCTGGCTTCGAGGATACGAACGAGTTCGAGTGCCGGCAACGGATTGTGAGCAGACGGGACAGAGACAATTGCATTGCCCATCGCAACTAAAGGCAAGCAGACTGAGAGGTAGCCGAGCAAACCGGGCGCTGCGGGCGAGACGACACCGGCTACGCCAAGAGGTTCGGGCCGCGTATAGACATGAGCGCGAACGGGAGGATGATGCACGCCGCCCTCGTACTTGTCCGCCCAAGCAGCGTACCAAAGGATCCGCTCCACCGAAAGGTTGAATTCATTTTCAGGATTCTTCGCGGCTCGATCGGCGAGTGACTTTATGAAGACGTCTCGGGCGGCCTCTAGATTCTCGGCCAGATAATAGAGAATCTGCGATCGGTTGAATCCCGTGGTGGCGGCCCAAGATGCGCACGCTGAGTCGGCGGCTTCCACCGCATTACGAACATCTTTTCGGTTGCCCCTGGCGATCTCAAGTGATCCACCAGAGACAAGGGGAAGGACGGTGGAATAGCCACTGTCGGGGCGCGCTTGCTTCCCTCCGATATAGAGTTTGTGGGTGCGATCGAGACCGGTCGCACTTCCCGCAGACTCGGTTACTTGAGGTAACGGTTCGGGCTCGACCGATGGCAAACTCGGCTTGAGATACTCGAATAAACCTTCACGTCCTCCTTCTCGTCCAAACCCGCTTTCGCGATAGCCACCAAACCCGACGGATGCGTCAAACAGGTTCGTGGAGTTCACCCAAACCGTTCCTGCCTTGATTTGGGCGGCGATGTCGTGCGCGGTGTCAAGGTTTTGTGTCCACACGCTACTCGCCAAGCCGTAAATTGTGTTGTTGGCGAGGGTTACGGCTTCGCTTGGCGTTCGGAATGTCATGGCCACCAGAACCGGTCCAAAGATTTCAACTTGGGCGACCGTGCTGGCCGGTTCGACGTTGGTAAGGAGAGTCGGAGGATAGAAGCATCCTCCAGCAGGAAACTCGCACTTCGGTTGGAAGATTTCCGCCCCTTCTTGTACTCCTTGTTCAACGAGTCCAGAGATTCGGGTTAGCTGAGTCTCATCCACGACAGCCCCGATATCGGTGGCTTTATCTAAAGGATCGCCGACCCGAAGATTAATCATTCGGGCGCGGATCTTGGCGTAGAGTTTCTCGGCGATCGACTCTTGAACCAGAAGGCGCGAACCGGCGCAACAAACCTCGCCTTGGTTGAACCAGATCGCGTCCACCAAACCCTCCACGGCACTGTCCAAGTCTGCGTCTTCGAAGACGATATAGGGTGATTTGCCCCCCAGTTCAAGGCTAAGTTTCTTGGCCGTGCTTGCTGTCGCGCGCCGGATGTGCTTACCAACTTCGGTGCTTCCAGTAAATGCAATTTTGTCCACGCCGGAGTGGGCAACGAGGGCTTTGCCAGTTTCTCCGTCACCGGTGACGATGTTGACGACTCCGGCGGGCAGACCAATACGTTCGCAAATCTCGGCGAAGAGCAGTGCTGTGAGGGACGTGAATTCCGCGGGCTTGAGTACTACTGTGTTGCCCATCGCAAGCGCCGGAGCGATCTTCCAACAGAGCATGAGCATTGGGAAGTTCCAGGGAATAATTTGCCCGCACACGCCAACAGATTCGTACCCATCGAACTCTGAATCTGAAAGATTTGCCCAACCGGCGTGATGATAGAAGTGGCGAACGACTAACGGGATGTCGAGGTCTCGGGTTTCGCGGATCGGTTTGCCGTTATCCATTGTTTCGAGGACGGCAAACAACCTTGAGTGCTTTTGGATCTGGCGGGCAATAGCGTAGAGGTAACGGGCGCGATGTGAGCCCGGCATCGCCGACCACTGAGGATAGGCAGCGCGGGCGGTCTCCACCGCTTGGCTAACGTCTTTTTCGGTGCCTTGCGCGATTTGGGCAAGTTCGACGCCATTCGCCGGATTTGAGGTGGCAAATGTTTCTTCTGGGCTTGTCCAAGTACCGCCAATAAAGTGACCAAATCGTCGGGACTTGGACTCGAGCCACTCGATTGCAATCTTATCGGCCTCGGGGGCAGTACCGTAGTCGAGTTCATTCAAGATATCGGAAACGTTGCTCATGTCTTATCCTATTGCGTGGCGGTTGAGGGCTGAGTATCGCCCAGTTACAAAGTGTTCGAGTTGTCGCTCAATGTCCGAGAGAAGGGTGCTGGCCCCAATGCGGAAGAGATGCGGCTTCTGCCAGTCTGGCCCCAACTCTTCGCGCATCAAAATCAGATAATCAAGCGACTGCTTGGCCGTGCGGATTCCGCCGGCCGGCTTGAACCCAATCTGATGTCCGGTCTGGGCGTGGTACTCGCGAATCATGCGGGTCATGACCAACGCGAAGGGAAGCGTCGCGTTGATCGGTTCTTTGCCTGTGCTGGTCTTGATAAAGTCCGCACCCGCCATCATGCAAACAAGGCTTGCGCGAGCGACGTTTGTCAGTGTGCCAAGTTCGCCGGTAGCGAGGATCGCCTTCACGTGCGCCTCGCCACACGCCTCCCGAAACGCCTTCATTTCGTCGAATAAGGCTTTCCAGTCAGACCGGAGCACGTGCGATCGGGTGATGACGATATCAATCTCGTTGGCACCATCTTCGACAGATGCTTTGATTTCTGCGAGGCGCTGAGCAAACGGGGATAACCCTGCAGGAAACCCGGTGCTCACGGCAGCAACAGGAATGCCTGAGCCCGACAGGTGCCGTACGCAATCGGCCACGTATTGGTGGTAGACGCAAACCGCCCCTGTCTGAATATGACCGACACCGAGCGATTCGAGAAGGTCCTTACGAACAGGGTTCATCGCCTTCACGCAGAGGCGATGAACGTTGCTCGGGCTGTCATCTCCGCTAAGAGTCGTGAGGTCTATGCATTGGATCGCTCTCAGCAGCCAGGCGGCTTGGTGGGCTTTTTTGACGGTGCGTCGCCCCGGTAAGGTCGCGGCCCGGCGTTCGACAGCGCTTCGGTTGACGACCGCACTCTCCACCCACTCGAGGTCGAGGGGTGTGCCGAGATTTCGCACCTCCTGATTCACGATCTGATTATGAAGTCAACGGGTTGCCACCGAGGATAAGAGAGCCTACGCGTGAAGATTCGGGTAGAAACCTGTCCATGCGATTCTATTCCGCGATTGTTTGTGTTTTTCTTGCTTGCCTGACGATCTCTTTCGGTGCGGTACCTGATCCGCCTCGATCGGGGAAGTCAAGTCTGCACTTTCCAAACAGCAATGACTACATCGAATTTGAATGGAAGTGGAGTCGATGGGAAAGGAATTCGCGGGAGTTCTTCAAAGACGTCGAGTGCAAAAACATGTGTAATGGAGGGAAGCATTTGACTCATGCTCAATGCGACCAATCCTGTGACACACCTTGTCGAACCCTTCACAAGACCGATGCTGAAGGGTTTTATACGGGAGGGTCTTGGGATGAGGAGCAGGCCATCAAAGGGATGCTTCAAACGTTTGGAGTCCCTCAAGCAGAAGGCTATGCCCGTGGACTTCCTTTCCAGTTAACCGAAATCGCATTGGGGGGATATGACCCTTCGAAGGTCAAGGTCAATATTCAAGTGCCGTGTTGGAACACGAAGCCTTGCTCGACTTCGAAGAAGGCGCCAGAAATGGCGATCTACTTCTGCGAAATGAAGTTGACGATGGTTCGCTTGACGCCGATAGAGGGTCGAGAACCAGTTCGGACGATTGGGCCAAGTGTCACCTATGAGCCATTCATGGGAGTGCCAACCGGAGACCTGATCACAGTAAGCGAGTTCACGTCCTGTCGGTGTCAGTTGTTTTATAAGGTCAGCGGATTGTTGCCGGATAATGAAGACAAGACGGAAGTGGCGATGGGAACCGAGAATGGTCAAACCAGGCCCTTGACTGGCGAAGAACTAAGCGAGTGCGAGTTTGCGATCACGCACAACGACATGAACTCAGCGAACATCGTCTGTACGGCCGCGCCTGATAACCTTGAATCCATTTTGATCCCAGCAGGCTTTGAATTGGATTGCATGTCGGGAGGCGGTCAAGACACGATTCTTGCCGATCGCGCAGAACTTCAGTGCCCGTTTGACCAAAACAAGTCTCGGATCCCACCTCCTCCAACGAAGGTAAGGACGCTTTGCATAGAGATGAAGAAGCCAGAACCCACTCCGAGGATGAGGTACCGCCTCATGCCTCCCAGTTCGCTCGGCTTCCTTGGTCTTGCCGAGATGGCAAGGGATTCTAGGTTCCGAGGGCCATGGGATCAGACTCGGATGTGGATTGCCACCGATTACGCTACCTACGACCAGATTAGGGAAGTGCTTTTGCCGCCTCCGGCTCAGCGCGAATACGTTCGGGAACTCAAGAATTGCGTTCAGAAAGGAGCGCTCAACCCGTCGAACGAACAGGTCATGAAACTCATGAGAAGGGAGTTCTTGTTGGAAGGCGTGCTTGACGCGGAGTCCGTGACTTGGCTTGCAGACTATCGCCTTGGAGTCGATGCCGATTTTATTGCGTTCCTCAAGAAGGATCGCGGTGCGTACGAGCATGTGATTTCCCAACGTGACGGTGTGGCGCACATTGGTGCGCTTCTGGCTTCTCTTTGCAAGGCAAGTGAGTTTGCGACGGCGATATGGATTGCGCGGGACGCAGTCCCGGAACAGTATCGAGCAGATCTTGTGGCAAGTGATGGAGTTGCCAGGCTCGCCGGTCGGCTGACAACAACGGAGAATGCAGAGGAAGCGACAGCCATTCTTGACATCATTGAGGGATATCCGGCTCCTACTCCAGCACTCTTCGCACTGAATGTGAGGGATTCACTACCATCTGATGTGAGGATGCGCGCGAAGGAGTATGTGGCAACGCTTGCCGAAGGCGAGTAGATAGGTCCGGGCATCGTTCGGAGTCTGATGCTCGTATTCCACTCATGCGACTTCGCCTCGCCCTGATTCTTCCTGTCGCTTTCATTACAACTCTGGCGGTTGCCCAACCGGAACGAGGCGAGCCTCTGCCTCGCAAAGCAGTCCTCGGCGCGCGGTTGACCCCAGCCGAAGGAGGCGGCGTGACGATTGCGCAAGTCATTCCCGGACAGACGATAGAAGCGATGGGATTGCTTGCCAACGACGTCATCTTAGCGATCGGAGAATCTCAAGTGAATGCTCCCGCCGACGTGGTGACGGCTTTCCGGCAAGTAATCGGCGGTGAGAGCGTTACTCTTCAGTACCGGCGAGGAACGGAAACCAAGTCAGTGACAGGCTCTGCCATTGCACGACCAATGCAAAAGCCCGACGGATTCCGCGTCCACTACGACCAAGTGGTGAGCAACGGAAATCGGATCCGTGTCATCGCCACGTACCCCGAGACTTCGGGGCCGCACCCAACGGTGTTCCTCATCGGCGGGATTGGGGCGTACAGCGTTGACGGTGACTTTGGCGGAGTCGCTTACGGAAATGTCATGGCACCGATTGCGAAAGGGAAGTACGCGACGGTTCGTATTGACAAGCCGGGGATGGGTGATAGCGAGGGCCCAATCTACACCGAACTGGGCTTCGCCGCCGAACAAGACGCATATCTTCAGGCTCTCCGATTGGCGAAGACATTGCCGTTCGTGGATGCAAATCGGATTGCGATTTTCGGTCATTCCATGGGTGGCACCTTCGGACCGCTGGTGGCTTCGGAAGAACCCGTTGCGGGCATGGCGGTGTACGGCACTCTCAGCAAGACTTGGGTCGAATACGTCATTGAGAACACTCGTCGGCAGGCTCTTCTGGGGGGCGGCTCACCGGCTGACGTGGACGCGATGATGAGACCATTTACGGCGTTTGCTCACTACATGTTCAATGACGGACTCTCGCCCCAAGAGATCATTGACCAGCACCCGGAGTTAGAAGCAATCGTGCGTTCGAATACTCCAGACTTGAAGACCTATAGTGGGGTCGGTATTCCGTTCTTTCAACACCTCGCAAAGATCAATCTCGCCGACGCAATGGTGAAGTCAAACACAAGAGTGTTCTCGATGTTCGGTGAGAACGAGTTCATCACCGGGCGTTGGGATCACGAGTTTATTGCCGAGATCGTCAATGCGGCCCGACCCGGTACGGCGGAGTTTGTCGTCGTGCCGGGGAGTGACCATGGTTTCTTCCGGACGACGTCGCCCAGAAGCAGTCTGGAGAACTGGGGTCGCGGCGGTGAGTTCAATCCTGCGGTGGTTGATTTATTCACGGCTTGGCTCGACAAGACAATAGGCTGAGTCTCGCAGAAAAGCGACAAAATCGTCGTCACATATTTGTCACGTAATGTTTGATAACTTTCCAACACGCCGCGTAAGTCGGCAGAGGAAAGACACATGAAAGCAACTCAGAAAGCCGGTCTAGCGCTTGGTGCGCTGACACTCGTCATCGTAGGATGCGGGGGAAGCGGTAGCGGTCTTGTCACCAACTTCATCGCTATGACAATGACGATGAATCCCGCAAGTGGATTCTCGGGGAATTCAACACCGATGTCTGGAGGAATCGCTGAGGTAAACCGTACGGCGACGAGCCAAGTCGCAATGATTGTGGCAGACGGTCGCGCGATGCGGTACACGATTCCTGGTTCTTCAACCGTTGATGGCCAAACCTTTTGGTCTGGCATGGGTGGGGCTTCTATGGAATACATTGAAGACACCGACCTGGGGCGTAGCCATGGTGGATCCCATGTGTGGTTGGGAGCCGGCAACTTTACTGTCAAACGTGGCCCCGGAGGTGCTGTGTTTTTGCACAGCAATAACACGTTCCTGAACGGTACGGGCGACTTCGTGGTCATTTCTAACTCAAACTCAGGTAGTCCAATCGGGAACGTTGAAGTGACACCCGTAGGCGAGAACGGTTCAATCTCATTGCAAAATGAATCAGGGTTCAATGGGACTGGCACTGATTGGGTAGGTGTTGCTACATTCCAAAGGCTGCCCGACGCAACCGAGATAATTGTCTACACGGAAACCGGCGGAGGAACACGCACCATGTACCTCGTACTTGATCAGATGAACCCATACATTCCTCAAAACGTGAATCCATTAGGAAGGGTTGTCTTCGAGGAGACGATCAGCGGCATTGTTCACCGCTGGATCGGATCGGGAGGCAGTGTTGTTCCAACAATTACCAACTTTCCGTCCGGCCAGTACTCAATCAATGGCGTCCTGATGAGTCCAGACCCCATGACTCCAGCGACCGGTACGGTAACAGTTAATGGAGTGATCATCCACCTATGAGCATTGTTTTGATTGCTCGTGAAATGTGGAGGATTGAAGCGTGTTAGGTCGATTACGCTTACGAACATGCTCCTTTGCTATCTTCGCGGCGTTCGTTCTAGGTTGCGGGGGGGCATCAATCGCTCCCCCAAACAACCAAGTAAGAATTGCGATTGCAGATCGAGTAAACGCAAGGATTGTCAATATAGGGAGTATTCCGGCAACCAATTGGACAGAATTACCGGGGTCAGCAAACTTTCCGGAACTTCAAGACGAACTCATGGCCGTTGAACGCCGGACACCATATTTCTATGTGCTCACGCGTGCCGGGAAGATCGTGAGGTTCACTAACATGTCAGGGGGTGGATACGCAGTACACCCAATCGACATGCCTGACGGAGAAGGCGACTTGCACGTAACAGCAAGCGGGGAGATGTATGTGACGCGTGCCGTAAACGGCGAACTTTGGTACTTCCCCAATTGGTCGAGCCTCCCATCTGCCCCCTCTCAAACGATTCCAGGATCCTGGCTACTCAAACTCAGCGTCGGAGCAAATGGTCGCATCTTCTTGAGCGATCAACAGAACAACCGAATCTATGAGATGACAAACCCGACTGCGACACCGAGTATCGTCGTAGATGCGACTACCTTAACTTCTCCTGCAGACTTGAGTTCGCCGAAAGGCGTCTATTATGATCAAGGTGGAAACCGCCTAGTCATTTGTGATTCTGATCACGACACCGTAGACACCTTCGATCTTACAACAAACACTTACACTAATGGGGGATGGGCCATTTCTCAACCCATTGATGTGTGCCTCGGAGCAGATGGTCAGTGGTACTTCACGTTTGTGACCGGTGTCTCCAAAGTTTCGAGTGTAGACACCGGAGCGGGATATCAGTCGTACGGAACGATTGGTTCGGCTCAGGGCGAGTTTCTTGAGCCGTGGAGTATCTTTGCTTATTCGCCGTAGCGTCCGACCTAGTAGACCCGGGCGGCAGACTTCGGTTTGCCGCCTTTTGCGTAGAATAGAGCAAGTAGACTGAACTTTCAGAAATCATTGAAAGTTCGGCCTGAGGAGTTCAAAATCAGCGACGGAGATCGAAGCGCAGCGCTTGAAAAGATGCTCGCGAGTCTGAGTGGCGGAATGACGGGTGCCCTCGGAATCACGATCAAGGAGTTTTCCACCGAACTCGTCAGTGCGGAGATGCCGGTGGACGAACGAACGACGCAACCTTACGGCATAGTGCACGGCGGGGCAATGGCCAGCCTTGCCGAGACGATTGCGTCGGTCGGTGGGCTTCAGTTCGTCGAGTTTCCTAGTCAAGTTGTCGTTGGCCAGCAACTTAGCGTCAACTTTTTGAAGCCAGCCCGAACCGGCACGGTAAGAGGTGTTGGTCGACCGATTCATCGGGGAGAAAGATCGCAAGTTTGGGACGTGACTATGTCGACGGCAGGAACGGTGGTCGCCGTAGCCCGGGTCACACTCGCGGTGGTGTCGAAATGATGGTTAATGCGCCAGCGGCAACCGTGTCGCTCGCCGAAGTGTGGCAACGCGTGGAGAGAGCGGGATGGTCGGTAGCGGTCTTTCGCCGACCCGGCGAATCAACCGTATGGTTAGTTGCTTCCCCGCGATTGATCCCGGGCAAGACCTCATTGGTGCGAGGGCAGTCCGGTTTTGCCGTAGCGCCCTTCGAAAGAGGTAAAGAACAGTTCATTCCGGCCGACTTGATGATGCGTTGGCCGATCCTAGACGTCTCCCGGAATGGGACGGTGGTAAGCGGTTCGCCGGAAGAGGTTTCTGCCGTTCAACGCGCTGAATACGCTGTCGGCGAACCCGTGAAGGAGTCTTCAGATTCATTCCTCGGCGCCGTGCAACTTGCCCAGCGACAGATGTCGGAGGGATTACTTCAAAAGGTCGTGCTCAGCCGTGTGCTCTCAGCACCCAGCCCTAAGGAAGAACCCATCGAGGTCTTCAATCGCCTCCGGTTTGCTTATCCGGCCGCGTTTGTCTGTCTTACTTCCATCCCCGGCATCGGACTTTGGCTCGGAGCATCCCCCGAAATGTTGGTCGGCTGGGAAGGAGGTCGAACTTTCCGAACCATGGCGCTCGCGGGCACAAGGCCGTTACCAGAATCGGGGGACGCCAACGACAGCACTTGGTCGTTCAAGGAGATTGAAGAGCAAGCGATGGTCACGCGATACATCATTGAGCAGTTCAAGAGTATTCGCCTTCGCGAGTACACGGAAGAGGGACCACGCGCTTACGCTGCGGGGCCAGTGGTGCACCTGCGGAGCGACTACACGGTAGACGCGATCGCTACGGAGAGACCCGACCTTGCGGACACGATGCGCGACCTGCTTCACCCAACAAGTGCCGTTTGCGGTCAGCCATTTTCGACGGCATACGATTTCATTCGGGAGAATGAGTCGCACGATCGTGAGTTGTATTCGGGCTATTGGGGTCCGGTCTTGGTGGAAGGAGAATCGCACCTTTACGTCAACTTGCGGTGCATGCGGTGGGATGAGGAGTCAGTTCGGCTCTATGTAGGGGCTGGAATCACGGCAGCCTCAAAGCCAGAAGCGGAATTAGCAGAGACCGAAATCAAGACGCGGACTTTGCGGAAGGTGCTGGAGGGAGAGTGAGCGGGCTCGATCTCGCGGCAGTGCAATCGTTCGTGGATGAGCTTCTGCGTAACTGCGTGGAGTTCGTGGTTTGCCCAGGATCGAGGTCGTCACCGCTTGTTCAGGCGCTACTTTCGCGAAGAAACAGTCGGATGCACTCCGTGGTGGACGAGCGCTCGGCAGGATATCAAGCGTTGGGGATGGCGCAGGCAAAGGGGGCTCCGGTCGCAGTGGTGACTACGAGTGGGACGGCAGCGGCGAATCTGCTCCCGGCAGTTTGCGAGGCGTACTTTGCGCGCGTTCCTTTGCTGGTGATTACGGCAGACCGGCCTGCCGAGTGGATCGGTCAAGAGGACAATCAGGCAATCTATCAGCGGGGTCTGTTCCATAAGCATGTTTTGGCGGAGTTCGAGACGCCTGTGGATACCTCGCATCCTGATGCCCGCTGGCATATGGAGCGGGTGGCGCGGGATGCAATCCGGGCGGCTTGTCAGTGGGGGCCCGTGCATATCAACATGCCCTTTCGGGAGCCATTGTATTTGGCAGATGCCCAGTCAGGGCAGCCTTTTAATGTTGACGGCAGCAGTCCCATAGGAGCGGAGTTTCGAGGGCCATACGATGAGGAATACGGTCAGTTCAAGAAAGCAATAAAGCCGATGTTTCTCTGTGGGCAGAAGACGTTTTCTGATAAGTTTGAGTTGAGTATCGGATCCCGAATGCCTGTAACTGGTGAGATACTAGCCAACCTTGATGGGAGCCTTGCCCCCGAACTCTGGATTTCAAATCCCGACATGATGCCTGACCTTGTTGTGACAAGCGGGGGGGCGTTCGTTTCCAAGTTTGTCCGGCAGGCGATTAGGAGTACGGGCGCAGAGCACTGGCATCTTGGTGAGCCCAGGGGTGCCGAGCCGTTTCAGAGAAAAGTAAAGAGACTGGATGCTAAATACCTAGATCAAGTACAAGCTACGGACTATATCAAGAGCTTTCAGAAGGCAGTTGAGACTGGTCGGTCCCGGCGAGATAGCTGGCTTGCCGATCACACGGGCGGTGAAGTTGCTTGCATTTCGGCAGCACTGGAGGCAGTGCCCCAAGGAAGAGAAAACTGGGATTATCAGTTTCACTTAGGAAACAGTTTGGTTGTTCGTATTGCGTGTCTCGTCGGTGAAGGCAAGCCGGGAGTTCGTTATCATTCGAATCGCGGAACCAGTGGAATTGATGGATGCCTCAGTACGGCAGTTGGACATGCTGTAGCGCAACCATACAGAAGGCATTTCGAAATCCTTGGCGACCTCTCCTTCTTTTATGACCGGAACGCACTCTGGCGAGACGATTTCCCCCAAAACCTACGAATCATCGTCATCAACAACAGTGGCGGTGCGATCTTTGACGCGATTCCTGGACCGGATAAGTGGGGAGACGACACCAAATGGTGGACAACCCCCCACCACCGCACCGCTGAGGCGACCGCCCGCGACCACGGACTGCAGTACGAACAAGCCCGCACCCCCGACGAAGTGCGCAAGTGGGTGCAAAGGGATTGGGACGGCGCCGGAATTCTGGAAGTCTTCACTAACCGGGAGCAGACGGCCCGCGAGTTCCGCGACCTTCTCGCTACCTTGGCCCAACCGCATTGAACTCCGAACCCCTAAACTAACGAAAATGCCGATCGAAACCGTCGAACTGTGGAACGCCCCGTGGCAGTCCATTCGCGAATACAAAGAAATCACCTTTGAGTTTCTTGACGGGGTTGCTAAGATTGCGATCAACCGCCCGGAGAAGCACAACGCCTTTACTCCTCTGACAGTTCAAGAGATGGTGGAGGCGATGCATATCTGCCGCGAGAGGCCAGATATTGAGGTGATCATTTTGACCGGGGAAGGTGGCCGGGCTTTTTGTAGCGGTGGCGACCAAAGTGTCCGGGGCCATGGGGGCTATGTTGGAGACGATGAGGTCCCGCGCCTCAATGTGCTCGACTTGCAAAAGATGATTCGCTCGATGCCAAAGGCCGTCATCGCGGCGGTGGCGGGTTGGGCGATCGGTGGTGGTCACGTGCTCCATGTCATTTGCGACTTGACGATCGCGGCGGAAAACGCACGGTTTGGGCAGACCGGACCGAAGGTGGGTTCGTTTGATGGCGGATTTGGTGCGAGTTACTTGGCCCGCATCGTCGGGCAGAAGAAGGCACGGGAAATCTGGTTCCTCTGCGACCAGTACGACGCAGCGGAGGCCCTTGATATGGGACTTGTGAACAAAGTCGTAACGATGGATAATCTGGAAGCGGCGGTTCTAGAATGGTGCCGCAAGATTCAAGAAAAATCGCCACTCGCGATTCGGATGCTCAAACGGGCGTTCAATGCCGAACTTGACGGCCAAGCCGGCTTACAGGAACTTGCGGGCGACGCGACCCTGCTCTACTACCTTAGTGAAGAAGCGAAGGAGGGGAAGAATGCATTCCTCGAAAAGCGAACTCCCGATTTCCGGCAGTTCCCCAAGTTCCCCTAGAAGCATCTCGGCTTGGGTCCAAGCTCTGCGTCCGCGAACATTGCCGTTAGCGGTCGCTCCCATTGCGCTTGCCGGCGGGTTGGCGGCTTACCAAGATCGCTTCTCAACGCAGGTTTTTGCATTGTGTCTGGTGACGGCTCTCTTCCTACAGATTCTCTCGAACCTCGCGAATGACTTGGGCGATGCTCTGAAAGGGACCGACGACGCGGCGCGAACGGGGCCGAAACGAGCGGTGGCATCGGGTTGGATATCGGCTAGGCAGATGCGATTTGCGGTCGGATTAGTGGCTGTCTTGGCAGTGGTCTCGGGAGTCGCGTTGCTCATGATTGCTCCGGTGGTGCGGGAGACTTGGTTCTTGGTAGGTTTCGGCGTAGCAGGACTGGCGGCGGTGGCATCGGCTCTGGGGTACACGCTGGGTAAGCGGGCGTTTGGCTATTCAGGGCTCGGCGATTTAGTGGTGTTTCTGTTCTTCGGCTTAGTCGGCGTTGTGGGGGCGGCGACTTTGGTCTCCGGCGCCTTCTTGTGGCAATCAACCGTGGCGGGAGCCGGGATCGGAATGTTAGCGGCCGGGGTCCTGAACGTCAATAATCTCCGAGACCAAAAAGGCGACGCCCTGCACGGCAAGCGCACCCTCGTCGTTCGACTCGGTGACGCAAGAGCGCGACGGTACCATATCGTATTAGTGGGAGTTGCAGGAATCTTGTTGGCAGGCTTGCCCGCTATTCTTGGCTCACTAACCGTGTGGTGGACTTGGATCCCATCACTACTGCTTCTTCCGGCGATCAAGCAGGCCAAGGAGGTGACTATGACTCCGATTGGCCCCGCACTCAACCCCTACCTCGGCAAGTTATCCATGCTGACTGCGCTATGGGGAATCTCGTTGGGGGTTGCATTTTCCCTGGCATGATCACGCGTCGGCTCGAACTTAAGTTCAAGAAGGAAGCGAGGACTTCGCGCGGCGTGATGACGACGCGGACATCAGTCTTTTACGCCGAAGAACGCGAGGCCGGTTGGGCGATCGGAGAAGCGGCACCACTCCCTGGATTGAGTCTCGAATCGCTTGATGAAGTTGGCCCTGGTACAGCATCATACGAAACGGCAAGCGAAATGCTTGCGCGGGATTGGGGCGACCACATGCTTTGGCCAAGTGGCTTCACCTTTGGCACCGAGTCCGTGCGGATCAACGGCTTGGTGTGGATGGGGACGACCGATTCTGTAGAAGAGCAAATCCGCTCTCTCTTGAATCGAGGGTTCCGGTGCATCAAGATGAAGGTGGGTGCCGGTGACTTTCAGGAAGAGTTGGCACTGATTCGCCGTCTCGCCGCCGCCGATCCGCAGGTAGAGATTCGCGTAGATGCTAACGGAGCGTTCGATGTAGAGGATGCTCCCGCCAGACTCAATGCATTGACCGATGCCGGAGTCTTCAGTATCGAGCAACCGATCGCGCCGGGGCAACCCGATGCTTTGGCACGGTTGTGCTCGGATGCGCCAATGAAAATAGCGCTAGATGAAGAGTTGATTCCGATTCGATCTCGATCATCGCGGGTCACGTTGCTCGACCGAGTGCGGCCAGCGATGGTTGTTCTGAAACCATCGCTTATGGGTGGATTTGCGGCCTGCGACGAGTGGATCGAACTCGCCGAAGAAAGAGGCATCGGTTGGTGGGTGACCTCGGCTTTAGAGAGCAATATCGGTCTCAACGCAACTGCCCAATGGGTGGCTGCAAAGCGCCCGACGACGACGCAAGGACTGGGTACCGGCTCGCTGTTTGAACAAAACTTTCAGTGTCCGCTGCGTCTGCAAGGAGAACAACTCACATTTGATCCGGAGGGCTCATGGGATCTGAGTCTCTTGAATTTGCCGTAAAGTGGCCCATCGTTGTTGAGGGGGAATCGTATCCCGATTTGGAATCCTTGCGGCGCAGTGCTGTGCGGCGTGACGTTCTCGATCATTTGGTTCAACTAGCAGACCCAGTTCAGACTCATTTGGAGGTTCGATCTTCTGGCTCGACAGGGGAGCCAAAAATGTTCTCGGTTCCGAAGCCAAAAGCTTGGATCTCAGCTGAGGCGACCGCGTCCGCACTCGACTTGCGATGTGGCGACCGGGTTCTGCTTGCACTTGATCCGGGTCCGATTGGCGGTCGTATGGTGCTCGTCAGGGCTCTCGCGCTTGGCCTTGAACTCAGTTACTGCGATGCGGCCTCGCTCCCAGTGAGACCCGAGGATGGCGAAGAGTTTGATCTCGTCTCCGTGGTGCCTCGGCAGTTGGCGATGCTCCTGACGCACGCGCCGGAACGACTTGCGCGGATGGGCAAAATTCTCGTAGGTGGTGCGCCGCTTTCACCAGAACTCGAGCAGCAGTGTCACTCGATTCCCGTTCCGATCTGGCAGACATTTGGAATGACGGAAACCCTCTCCCACGTTGCTTTACGGAGGCTGAACGGCGACTCTCGGTCTCAAGTCTATGAGGCTACAGGTGAGGTGCGGTTCTCAGTGGATACCGAGTCTCGATTAATCATTCATGCGCCGCAAGCCCTGACCGATCCGCTCGTGACCAATGATGTAGTGCGGTTGATTTCGCCGACATCGTTTGAGTGGCGAGGTCGGGCCGACTTTGTGATCAATTCGGGTGGACTTAAGATTTCCCCGGAAGAACTGGAGGCGGAACTGGCGAAGTTCTTTCCGGGCCGCGATTTTGCCGTTGTGGGGGTGCCCGATGAGGAGTGGGGGGAGAGGGTGGAGTTGGTGGTCGTGGGTGAACTGCTGGACTTTTCGAATGTGGAGTTGCGTGATTCACGATCTGTTCCCAAGAGCCAACGAATCGTAACGGAGATACCTCGCCTCAAGGGTGGAAAGATTAATCGATTGAAGTTGAAGCAGAAAAAGAGCGAGCCCCTTCCATAATCCAGGAGAGGGGCTCGTGGGTTGCGGATCCAACCATCCCTAGACTTTCGCTGCGGTACTCCCCGCTCACGAGGTCTGTCTTCATCGTAAGACACGCCCGAGAGAACTGATCCGCGCAGGTAACAGGTTCTTGGTGACCTACTTCACATTCGCAAATTTTGAACCTGAGTAATCGTTCTGTCGGTCCCGTTCGTTTCCAATATGCTTGGCTTAGTTGGTCCCACTGGGGGCCAAGGCGCGGCGAGAGAGTGCTGCCGATTCAATCCAGCGTTGCAGGAGGAGGAAGCCAAGGAGCAAGACGCCGATCACGATCTTTGTCCACCACGAACTGAGGGTGCCGTCAAATGTAATCGCGGTTTGAACGATGCCCAAAACGCAAACCCCGAGAAGAGAACCCGGTACCGAACCATATCCTCCCCGTAATAGCGTGCCGCCAATCACCACTGCGGCAATCGCGTCTAACTCCAGCCCCGTGCCAGAGACGGCATTTCCGCTCTGCGTGTACAGAGTAAAGACAACTCCTCCGAGCGCGGCACAGATTCCGCTGATGACGTAGGCACCGATGAGCGTCTTCCGCACCGGAACGCCCATCAGTTCGGCGGACTGACGGTTCCCGCCGATGGCGTAGATCGCACGACCAAAGGGTCTAAGGCGCGAAAGATACCATCCTATCCCCACCACCAGAAAGAGCAAAAGGGCTGCGAATGAAAGCGAAGACTTTTGGGGGAGAGCGATAGAGAAGCTTGCCCACTGATCAAACAACGGATGGTCAATCTGGACCGACTGCTGGCTAATACGGAGAGCAATTCCTCGGCAAAGGAAGAGCCCCGCAAGCGTGACAAGAAATGGTTGCAGTTCAAAGCGGGCGATGAGAAATCCTTGGGTGAGTCCGATTAGACAGCCGAAAGCCAACACGATTCCGACCGCAAGGGGCGGTGCGACCTGGCTGTCGCGTATCAATGTAGCCAGCATGATTGAACTGCAACCCACCATTGACCCAACCGAAAGGTCGATGCCGCCCGTCAGGATTACAAAGGTAAGGCCGACGGCGACAATGCCAAGAAACGCATTGTCCGAAAAGAGATTGAAGAAGACGCGAAGGGTGAGGAAGTTGTCGTACTTGAAACCAGCAATCAGGAACATCGCAATGGCCACGACAGAGGTGATCAGCACTGGCAAACGCTCCTGACTAAGGAAACGGTTCATGCCGCCACCTTTTTCGGGCGGAGCATATGCAAGAACGTCGGTGACTGAAGGAGACACACGGCGAGGACAACGAGAGCCTTCACGACTAGGGTGAGTTCGGGAGCTACCCCTCGGGTGAGGATGGTTGTTGTCAGGGTCTGCATCAGAATCGCTCCGATGAGCGTTCCCACGAGGGAGAATCGACCGCCAGAAAGCAAAGTTCCGCCCACACTGACTGCGAGGATCGCATCCAGTTCCAGATAGAGACCCGCATTGTTGGCGTCTGCGCCTTGAATATCAGCGGCGGCAATCATCCCAGCCATCCCCGCACAGACTCCGGTTACCGAGTAAACAAACAGAAGGAGAGCACCGGTGTTGATGCCGACGTTGCGGGCGGCAATCGGATTTGAACCAAGGGATTCGATGAAGAGTCCAAGGGCAGTCCACCGCGTGAGGACGAGAATTACCGCGGCAAACAGCACCACAATCCAGAACGGATTTGGCATCCCAAGCGTGGCACCCCGAGCGATGGAAGCAAACGCCGGCGCCGAAAATGTGATGATTTGTCCGTCCGAGATGAGTTGGGCTACCCCTCTTCCCGCAACCATCAATAGCAGAGTGGCAACGATCGGTTGGATGCGGGCTCGGCTTACGAGCAGGCCATTGAATAGTCCGCAAAGCAACCCTGTCACGAGGCCGGCTAACACAATGAGAAAGACGGAGTCGCCAAAGTTGAGGCCAAGGAGAATATTGCCTTCCGGGCGGGCGATGAGACTCGCCGCCACCGCTCCGCTCATGGCCATCACTGCGCCGACACTCAGATCCACCCCACGGGTGGCAATCACGAGGGTCATCCCTAAGCTGAGTAATGCAACCGGCGCGACCCGGTTTAGGATATCGATCACGCTTCCGAACAATCGACCATCTAGAACATTGATTTCAAAGAATCCTGGTGTCGCGAAGGCGTTGAAAAGGAGCACGAAAATGAGTGCACCCAAAGCGTAGATCCACGAGGGCATCGACTTCATTCGTGCTTTGCAATCGCCGCGACGACTGCCTCCTCATTGGCTTCGGCTCGCGAAATGGTGGTGACCGCCCGGCGATCTCGCAACACCACGATTCGGCTACTTACTCGGATAACTTCACTGAGTTCCGAAGAGATGAAAACGAACGATTTGCCTTCGAGGCGCAATCGTTCGACCAAAGCCATGATTTCGAACTTAGCTCCTATGTCTATGCCGCGCGTTGGCTCATCAAGTAAAAGGAGGCGAGGCTCAACGGCAAGCCATCTACCGAGAAGGGCCTTTTGTTGATTTCCACCGCTAAGATTTTCAATATTGCGGTCGGTATTGGGGGGTTGCAACTGGAGCGCGGACACGTATTCATCGGCGACTTGCTTTTGCTCAGCAGTTGAGATCCTCTGCCACCACCGTCGCTTTACTTGCGCTACGACCACCATGTTTTCGCGAATGGAGAGGCCAGGAAAGATTCCTTCGGCTTTGCGGTCTTCGACGTTGAGGCCGACTCCTCTCGAGATCGCGGATCGCGGTGTGAGGTGCGCAGAACGATTGTCGAGTTGGTATCCGCCTTCCGTTCCGTGGTCGATGCCGAAAAGAAGTCGCGCCGTTTCGGTCCGCCCCGAACCAAGGAGTCCGGCAAGTCCGATGACCTCGCCCGATCGAATCTCAAAATTCAGGTCCTGAACGGAGCCACGCTTTCCAAAGTTCGTCACCGTTAGAAACGGCTCATGCCCCGAGACTTCGTGTGAGGCCATCGCTCCATGTTCCAGCGACTCCGCAGAGCGACCGATCATGTGCGAAACGAGTTCGATTCGAGGTAACTCATCTGTTTGGAATGTTCCGATTCGCTCTCCGTTCCTCAACACCGTGATCCGATCCGAGATTTCGTACACTTGGTCAAGAAAGTGTGTGACAAAGATGATTCCCATTCCTTCCTCACGCAGTCGACGCAGGGTCGCGAAAAGTTGAGCGACCTCATCTTGATCAAGGCTCGAAGTGGGCTCATCCAAGATCAGAACTTTTGCTTCCACATCGAGCGCGCGGGCAATCGCCACTAACTGCTGTTCGGCAATGGAGATGTCGCCGACCAAGCGCTGAGGGTCAACTCGGAGCCCAACGCGATTCAGCGCACTTTTGGTTCGTTCTCCGACCGCCCGCCAGTCGATGCCAAAGACGTTTCGCGGTTCTCGGCCAAGACAGATGTTCTCGGCGACCGACAGATTGGGTGCAAGGTTCACTTCTTGGTAGACCGTGCTGATGCCGAAGGTGACGGCTTCGTTCGGATTTCGGGGGGCGATCTGTCTGCCCTCAATGCAAATCGAGCCTCCATCGGCGGCGTGGACCCCAGTGAGAACTTTGATCAAAGTGCTTTTGCCGGCCCCATTTTCACCGAGTAGGGCATGAATTTCCTCGGTCTCAAGTTCAAAATCGATACCCTTGAGCGCATGAACTCCAGGGAATCGTTTGTCGATTCCCTGGAGATGAAGGAGCGGAGTCGATTCGCTCAAGGAAGATCAGTACTTGCGGTCGGGAAGAGCAGCGGCCGCGTTCGTCGTGTCGTAGACCTGGTCTTCCATCAGGATACGTCGCGGTTGTTCAATGCCGGCCACTGCTTTCTCGCATGCGTCCATGATGAGTGGACCAAGAAGTGGATTACATTCGACGCTGCAGTTCAGTTTGCCTTCTGACATGGCTACGAATGCATCGTGGACACCATCAATTGAGATGATGATGATGTCCTTTCCTGGCACCTTGCCGGCTTCTTCGATTGCCTGGATTGCTCCGAGTGCCATGTCGTCGTTGTGCGCAAAGATTACGTTGACGTCTTTGAATTCCCCTTTTAGAAGGGCTTCGGCGACGGCTTTGCCTTTTGCACGCTCAAACTCACCCGTTTGGCTAAAGACGATGCTGTAGTCGGGGTTGTCTTTGATGATCGCACGGAATCCTGCCGCACGGTCGTTGGCCGGTGCGGAACCGGGAGTACCGGTGAGTTCGGCAATCTTCACCGGACCTTTTACGTTCTTGAGCATCCACTCGGCGGCCATCTCTCCTTCCTTCACGAAATCGGAACCGATGAACGTGACGAAGAGATCGTCGGCGAAGGTTGGCGACCGATCGGAACAGATCACCGGGATCCCAGCGGCCTTAGCTTCTTTCAATACGGGCCCCCATCCAGTTTCAACTACCGGGGCAAAGGCGATCACATCCACACCCTGCGCGATGAAGGAGCGGATCGCCTTAATTTGGTTCTCCTGGTCGCCTTGAGCGTCGCTGAACTTGAGGTCGTGGCCCCTTTTCTTGGCTTCGTCCTGGATGGACTTCGTGTTCGCCGTGCGCCACCCGCTTTCGGCACCGATCTGGCTGAAACCGATTACCAGTTTCTTTGTCGGTTCGGCAGGAGTTGCGGTGTTCGAAGTTGGTTCGAGGGATGCAGTGGGAGCTTCGTTGGTCGGGGTGCATCCGACAAAGAGCAGTGCCGTCGTGAGAGTGGCGGCGATAGCGGCAAAGCAGCGTCGTGTCATTCGATCTCATACCCGGCGTGTGATCGCGCTGGATTCGGCTCCATTTTGCCTCAAGTCGTCTGCTCCTTGCCCGTTTCCATAGTGAAACGGTGAATTCATTTCGCGTTTCGCTATACTCCGAGGAGCAGGTAGTTTTTTGAACTCCCCTTGGTATTTCACGTTTTTTCACGAATACACCTCGTTTGTTCATCCCATACTCGGTCCGTGAAACTCACGTCATTACTAGGTTTTTATTGTTCAATTCTTGTCCTCTCGTCGGTATTTACATCGGGATGTGCAGGAAGAACCGCTGGAGCCGTTAGTCGAACACCGATATCTTCACCTTCCAGAGCCGACACTGGTCGGTGGTTCTTCGACGATTCGGGCTCAGTTGGTGTGGCAACTGCAGGTATGACGACGCTAGGAGGAGAGTTTGCCTTGCGGGTGTTAGGGCCAACGGGGGCATCCGAGTTGATGAAGTCCCCTCCAGCGGGTGCAAATTTTGCCGTTGCAGGAATGAATAGCTCACGAGTGGTGTGTGGATCCCGTCACAAATTTAACTCGGCGTCTCAGATAACGCTCCTTGAGCCTTACTACTGGCCCTCTCCTGAGGACTCACCGATTGCAATGATCAAGCCGGCAGGCGTACCGATGTGTGGAACCGGTGGCATAAGTGATGCGGGGGCGGTGGTTGGTGGTGAGGCAGGGGGTAGTGGACCTTCTCGGTTTTTCTATTGGACCTCTGTCACCGCGACCCCGATGATATTGACGGTCCCGGCGAACACGAACCTTGTGCAGATTACCAAGAGTGGTCGCCTTATCTTCAGGGTTGCTGGATCCCCAGACCGATACTATTTTGCTAGTGGCCCTAACGCAACGAGTATTGAGGTGCAGATTCCACCTACATATTCGGAGGTTAACAACGTTTTTGAAGGAGATGACGGAACCCTTGTGGGTACGGCCATTGATGGTGCTTACTTAACTATTGCTACGAAAGCCAACCCTGTTACAATTCACCCAAGTACAGGCGCATGCACAGTAGTCGCTAATCCGGTTGGCGAGTCGAAAGTTGAGGCACGTGTCAGAAATGCATCAGGATGGATGGGCGGCGTTACAGGATTCAGCGGTGGCAAGATCGTACTCTATCGGAATAGTGGTGCTGTCGTCTTCGATGATATCGCCGAGATACCAATGGGAGTTTCACTGACTTCAATTGTCAAACTGTTCGGTAACGGATCCGCGTTGGTGCAAGCCAGCGATGGCAGGCACTTCTTCTACGAATCAGGCTCGTTCTAGATCGCGTTAGCCAGTGGACTCCCCGGCGTTGCAAACAAATTAGGCTATGGTTCAATGTAGAGTGCTGGGGTGCACTCCCAGCTTCCATAAGATTGCGGAGCCTGGAGACTCAACGTGAGAGCGAATCAAGAGCACTTAGAGTGTTACATCGATCGAGTCGCACTGATCAAAGAGACTACGGGACCCTGCCTTGCTTCAGTAGCCGACTTGTTCCCCGATGAACCGATCGTTGCCTGTGATTTCTCTTTCAGGGATATTGCGAGGGCCGAACTTCGACCTTATGGTTATGAGTTTGAACGGATTCAAAATGTCGACCATCACGGGCCGGATTCAGTCTGGGAAAGGTTCGTAAGTAGCGGGAACCTTGCTTGTCTCTTCGTGCAAGAGAAGGGTATTGCGCCACTGGCAGTTGTGAACCATACGGACTGCGATAGCATTCTCTCTGCTGGGATCGTTACGGGGAAACTAGAGCCCAAGGCGATGTATGAAGAGGCGGTCATCGCAGCGGATCACACGGGAGAAGAAAACCATATTGCCGATCTACTGCAGTCGATCCAAGATGAGCGTAGCCTCAGATTCTCATTTGATTGCTTAGAGAGGTTGGAGAGGGGCAAACCCTTGGACAGAAAAGCCATCGAATGGATGGATATCCGCAAGCGTAATCGTGAGGCGGCAGTCGCTGTTTTGCCGAGTGCTGTGAAAATCGGAGAGTTGTGCTGTCTTGAACTTGAATCGAAAATCGAGAGCGAACTCTTGGGGGCTTTGGTGAGTGATTCCTGGGCGGTAGCGATGGCCTTTCCCTGCCGCGAGTTGCCAGGGCGAACGGAACTAAAGATGCGCCTGACAAAGGCGGCCCCGGCCGGGTTTACGCTCCGACTTATCGATATGGCGGCAGTTGATCCCGCATACGGCGGACGATGGAATGCGGGCTCGAATCGGCGAGGTGGGGCGTCTTCGGAATCGCCTGCAGAGATTCTTGAACGCGTTTCGGCGGAATTCACATGTGCAGTTGAACGATTCTTAGTGAAAATGCTTCGCCGCCAAAACTCAATACCGGGCCGCTTCCCAAAGGAAGCGGCCCGGCGATCGAGAGGAAACCAGCGACTCGCGCTGACAGTTCCAAGCAAGTAATCAAATGGCCAATTTGTGGCGACGGCGAATCAATGGCATGAGGACCAGCGCAGCCAGTAATCCAAATGACGGTTCTGGAACAGCATTGAACGTAAGGCCACTGTAGTCGGACGGTCCAGCGAGAGAACTGACCATCGAAACCGTTGGAGTACCAAAGACTGGATTTACACGATATAGCGAGTTGCCACTGGTTAGTGTTAACTCACCGTTAGAGTCTACGTCGAAACCAGCGATTGCCCCCGATACAGGAATTCCAAGTAAGCCGTAACTAACAGGTGTATTTCCCTGAAGTTCATAGAGCTCCGCGATACTGCTTGAGTTTGTGTTGGACGCCAGTATCCAAATTTGACCGTTTGATCCAACGGCAATCCCGGAAACGTCGTCGATTCCGGTAAGTGGGCTGATCAGATTACGATTGAAGTTCACCAGATCTACTTCTTCGATGCCCCCAAATCCCGCCGCTATAAGGAAGCGGTTTCCCACCGGATCGTAACTGGCAGCTCCTTCAATTCCAACTCCAAATGCACCGCGCAGGGTCAGTTCTCCGGTTGTTGGAGCGACCTCATAGAATCCAGAGGAAGTAATGGCGAGTAACCGGCCCTGACTATCATAATCCATTCCGGAAAGCATTAGACTTGCAACATTCCCTCCGATCTTGAGCGACCTCGGGTTCGTGAGGCCCGACGTGCCTTCGGTATGGTCAAACAGCCAAGTGCCGTCAAACTGGGGCCACCCGGCTACGGTCCATTTGTCCCCAGTTGCTGGAGTTGCAATAGCGGAAACCGTGGTTACGGTTAGGGCAACTAAAACGAGGCGGATGTTGAGTCTCATCATTTTTCTCTCAAGCCATGTGGCTGGTGAGATGATCTCGCACTCTGCGTGACGAAAGTGTGACGAACAAGTCAAGATCCAGTTCGCTTATTGGCTGGCCGTTTCGGGATCACTTTCTTTCCGGAACCGTCGCTCCATGTAATGGCAAACCTGTTCATAAAGTCTACGGACTTCCTCGGCGGTTACTTCTCCAGGCACCGTGATTTCCTTTAGTACGGGCAAGAGGACTCCGATCTCGGGCTGATTGACTCGGTGCCAATCCTGTCGTACGAATCCCGCACGTGTAGCAAGCCTAACCAGTTCAAGACTTAGCTCTTCATTTCCTGCGGCAGCTACGACGATTGCGAGACCGACCAAGTGATCCCGGAAAACTCGATCCCGGTCAAAAAAGTAGCCTGACTCAAACACGGCTTGAAGCGAGTTCCAAGCATCTTCGATTCTGCCTTGGCGAACTGCGATCGTCATGGCCGTGCCCCGAGCTTGCCTTGCTGGCTCATCGAATCCGGCATCCTCAAATGCTCTAATCGCCTCCATGCACGCGATCCATGCCTCATCGAGACGGCCAAGGTCCATGTTAATATCGGCAACGCTAAGAGTCAAAAAACAATAAGTACGCTTGGGGATAACTCCTTGACCTAGAGCTATTGCGTTTTGCACAGCATCCAACGCCTCTTCAGGACGATCCATCCTTCTATAAGTGGATGCGATATTACTCAACAACGTTACTCGCAATAGCTCGGGTGACCAATACGAAACGTTGGTTATGCCGACAATGTTGGAAAGTGCTTCTCTGCCAAGGCCAATCATCCTAAGATTGTCCGACTCACATGTCAAGTGGGTCGGAGACATAATATTTGCCAAAAGTCGCAGGTTGATCAAGCCAGCACGGTCAACAGTATCGTTCGCGCGCAAGTCTTCTATAGACTTGTCCAAAATCTCTGTAGCACGAACAAAGTTTTGTTGAAACAAGGTAGCAATTGCCGCCCCATAAGAGGCTCGAACAAAATTGGGAGGCTCTAGGTTGTCCCGGATTGCAGAGAATCGGTCGTAAAGATTTTTGAACGCTGCACTAGGGAGCCCGCGTGCTCCGAAGAACGCAGCTAAGTCGCCCACCATTCTAATCTTTTCGGCTTCTTTATTCGGATCTGATGACCGATCTTCGAATGCGGTACGAAATATCTCGAAATCAGCCTCAGTCTGATCGATTGCTTCCCTTGGATTAGATCCATTGAACTCCCATTTGAGACGGTCAGAAAGATAGCAAGCAAAATCATGTAGAGCGTCTCTGGTCTGTCTCTCCAAGCCGAATTCTTGAAGCTTAGCTAGCGCAAATAGCCGGATTGGAACCAAAAGCGCAAACCGCACTTCTTTGGCAGAGTCGCGACGCTCAAGAAGTGAAGATCGAGATAAGGCAGAGAGCAGGGGTGCGGCTTCTAGATCGGTCAAGATTGCTTCTGCGGCATCAACGGAGAATGTGCCACGAAAGACTGATAGACGACATAGAGCTTCTTTCTGCTCGTCAGAAAGGAGGTCAAAGCTCCAAGAAACTGATCTCTCAACTGAACGGTGACGTTCAAGTCTTGCCCTTTGTGTCGATTCTAATGAGAGAATGCCTTTCTCCAAACGGCTGGCAATCTGAGCAGGAGAGTAGACCGTCGTTTGCGCCGCAGCCAGTTCTATGGCCAGAGGCATTCCTTCGAGTCTTTGACAGATTTGAATAGTGGCTCGAGCGTTTTCCGGCCTTAACCGAAATGTTGAGCGAAGGAGTTGAGATTGCCTGACGAAGAGTTCAATGCAAGGATTAGATTGTAGCTGGGCAAGACTTTGCTCAACATCGGGCATGGGCAGTGCTCCAATAGGAACAAGGATCTCAGCTGGCAGTTCCAGTGCAACTCTTGAAGTTACAATGATCCTGACTTCTGAGTTCAAAGCAAGTAGCTCCTGAACGAATGCCGCGACACCTTCGGAGAGATGCTCGGCATTATCTAATACAAGTACTCCGCTATTACTTATCGCATTGGCGAGTGAACTCATGGCCGCGGGTCCATCTGAAGCGGCCAGCCCAATGGCCGCCAATGTTCTGCTTGCGATCAGTTGCGAGTCACGTAGATCGGCTAGCTCAACAAAGTAGAAGTCTTTCGGAAATCCTAGTCGTTCTTTGAGTGCATGCGCGATTGTTGTCTTTCCAGAACCGCCTGCCCCGCAAAGTGTAAGAAGAAAGCCATTGTTACGTTGCTGACAATAGTTGGTAAGAAAGTCTAACTCTTCTCTTCGCCCGCGTATGTAAATCCTTTGAACTGGTTTAGGAATGTGATTTGATGGATCCCGCCTTGCATGTGATGGGGTCGGTAGACGTTCGAGGGCCTGCCGAGCGGCGTCACTTGGCGACTCTCCCCAATGCTCATCGAGCATTTGCTCTAGAAATTCAAACTGCTTCAGCGCCTCACTCGTGAGCTCCGCGGCACCATATGCTTCGATCAAGCCGATATGAATATCCTCACGCTCAGGGGATATTGTCAGAGCTCGCCGTCCCACCTGCGCGGCTTTGCGTGGATCGCCTTCGCCGATAAGATGCTTTATGAAGTCGAGAGTAACCGTCGCGTAGGACTCTTCTACACGCAATCTCTCTGGAATGATGATTGGGTGATCATGGTCTTTAAGTAACGGTCCCGTGACAAGCGCGAACGCACTCTCTAGTGCCCTTTGTCGAAACTCTCCTTTGAGGTCACCATAGTGCGAAGCAAAGTAATCGAAGTCCTGGAGATCGGTGGCAACATGATCGTGCGATAGCTCAATGAATCCACGTCCACTGATCAAGACTCCAGGTTCCTCCAGAGCGGCTGTGATAGATGCAAGGCACTGTCGAAGGTTTTGTGATTGCTTATGTTCTTCTGTGTCAGGCCAGAACTCCTCCGCTAGAGTCAATTTGCTTAAATTGTGACCCAGTTGTAGCGTTAGAACAGCAAGAAGATCGGCGGTCTTTGCCGAGCGAAGTGGTGGCAGGGGTACGCCATCTCGTGAAAACTCGAACTTTCCGAACAACTTAGCGCGCCAAACTGTCGTTGCGGTGCGAAGTTGAGGCTGCGCCATACCTCATTTTAGCCTCGCGAGACTAGATCTGGCAACTGTTGGCTCGGAGTCAAACTCAAGAATGTGCTCGTAGTACTACTTTCCTCAACAGGTATTGGGTTAAGGCTCGAAATTGAGAAGTGGACGAGATGGGAGGCTGTCTTGCCCGTCACACTTTGGTCACAGGGCACATGAGACACTACGGCAATGCGAAAGTTTGCGAACTTCCGATTCTGTCTCTTCGGTTCCTTTGCGGCGGTGATTCTTGGGTGTGGGGGCTCAGGAGGGCCGATTACACTCCCCACTTCCCAGATCACGGGCATATACGTGTCTCTCGGGAGCAACGGTGGAATCGCAGGATATACCTTCGATCCAACGACGGGAGCACTGCTAGCGATGCCGAACAGTCCATATGCTTCCAATATTCAGTTCTCGGATATCACGTGGGATCAAGCCAACGCTCGCTTGTTTGCCGTAGACAATCAAGGTCGTCAGATTGTTGGATTTAATCGAATCTTTGGTGGTCAACTTGGATCGCCCGTGATGACACAATTCAACATGGGCAGTACCACGCCGTTCCGCGTTGCCCATGTCTCCGACAAACTATACGTGAGTGAGTTGAATGGCATCAACGGTTCTCCTATTCACCAGTATCAGATCAACCCGAATCAAACGGTCTCACCTCTCGTTCCTCCGATCGCCAACATCCCCACCTTAGATCCGGTTGGAATTTCCCAACTGCAAGTCGCTGGATCAGATCTGGTTTCATTTGGATTTGGCCTCACGAGTCGGGTGCAGTTTCGCCATCCTGATGCGTCTGGTGTCCTCTCAAGCGGCGATGAGTACGTTGCATCGGTTTCAGCGGACAATGTTGCGCCTTCTTCTTCCGGACTGTTCACATTTATGGTTGCAGACCAGAACGTATACTCCATCAGTAACGCTAATCCGCCATCGCTTGTTGACCAGTTGACTACAAATCTAACTACGAATGACTTCTCGGTTATCATTTCTGATCCTTTAGGAAGATCTGTGTTTTGTGGCGGTGACGCCATCGACGGCGTGGTCTCAGTTTCTACGAGTTCGTCAGGTATGTTCGGCTCATCAGGACCACTAGTCGGAGTTGGAGGGCCTGTAGAAGCCTTAGGTACGGATAACCTTGGAAAATGGTTGTTCGTTCTCGTCGCTACTCCTCAGGAAATCCAGGTGTATCACATCAACGCAAACGGTAGCATTGGCGCACTTGCGGACACGGTTCCTGTGCCGGGATTGCCAAGAAAAATGGTGTACGTTCTACCGTAAGTGAGGGGCGTTGACGCTTGATTTTCACCATGCTTATGAGGCACCTATTGCTGACTGGATTCTGTTTGCCGCAGACCGTATTGGAGGCTTAGACGAAGATAATCGTAACTCGAACACCAACATATCTGGTTGCAAGAATCAAAACCGGGCCGCTTCCCAAAGGAAGCGGCCCGGCGATCGAGAGGAAACCAGCGACGAGATTAGTTTCGCTTGCGCTTACGGGCAAGAGCAACGAGTCCAGCACCGAACGCGATCATTGAGAACGGCTCCGGCACAGCGGCGAAGTTGATGTTGTCGTAGTAAACACCTGACGGTTCGAAGTTTGTCGCGTTGCTGAGGAAGCCGAACTGAAGCAAATGGTCGGTCCACGCGTTGTCGATCGTAATGCTGATCGTATTACCTTCCGACCAGACCGTGGTTGAAGCCGCCGTCGTCTCCAAAGTCGGGAAAGCCTCTAGGCTGTATCCGTTGTTCGGATTGAGTACCTTGATGAAGGCAAAGGTGGTCGTTGAGCCAGCCGGACCACTCTGGAAGGAAGCCTTGTAATCGAAGGTGAAGTTGTAAGTCATGCCAAGATCACCCGCGCCAATCACCTGTTCTTGGAATACGTTCGCTTCGATGATGCGGCCGAGCCCATGGTCGCCGTTGTTGTAGTCACTGTAGGCGTTCAGGTATTGCTGGGCTTGGTTTGGTCCACCTTCGCCGGTGGCGATGGAGGAAAAGCCGGGACCGCCGTTCGGTGCGCCGAAGGGGCCGTAGCCGTACAGGTAGTTGTTGCTTGAATCGAAGACGTTTGCAAACACGAGCCAGCCGTCGTTGGTGAGGGCGGCACCGTCTGCAGCGTTGAGACCTTCGAAGTTCTGGCTATAGGGTGAGAGGCTCGCCGTTGCGAACGAAGCCATTGTGGCTCCCAGTGCAAGCACGGCGATTCGGGCAAATGCTTTCTTCATTGATTGAATCTCTCCAGTGAGGTTGTTGAATGAGAAACGATTCGCGAAACGTTTCTCAAACCTGCCAACAGTGTACAGCAATTCACCAAAAATCACTTGGAACTAGCTTCTGAATGAGTCTTAAGTCACGTTTGCCTGATGGTAACTATGGACAACGGCTCGCGAACCAGATTCTTCGCTTCTGGAGAACCCGTTTTTTGCGATGAGATCGCGGTACCAGAATGCCGAGTCTTTGGGGGTTCGCACCTGGGTCTCGTAATCAACGTGAACCATCCCAAAGCGATGGCGGTAGCCTTCCGCCCACTCAAAGTTGTCAAGCAGAGACCAGTGGAAGAATCCATCAATCTGATATCCCTCGGCGTCGGCGCGTTGAAGTTGCTTTAGGTGGCGTGATAGATAGTCTATTCGTTGGGGGTCGTGGACCAGTCCGTCCTCCGACACCCAATCTCGGCAAGAAAGCCCGTTCTCGGTGATCATCATTGGCAATCCATAGCGCTCCTCGTGGAAACGAACGGACCAGTACAGTCCTTCGGGGGTCATGGGCCAATCAAAGGCGCTGTGAGGATGCCCTTGAGGAAGTTGCACGATTTCCGGTTCACCGTTCTCGGCCATTCGAATGTAGGGTGCCGTGTAGAAGTTCAAACCCAGGCGATCAATCGGTTGGTTCATCAAAGCGAGATCTTCGGCGGAAACCTTTGGACCGTTAGGCGTCAGAACCCTTATGCACTCCTCGGGCCATTCGCCGAGAACCACCGGGTCCAGATACAGACGAGCGAACCAGAAGCTTCGATCGGGTGATGGGGTGCCGAATGTAAACTGACGCGCCGCTTCAATGTTCTCTCGTGATTCGTCCACCGGAATTCCGACGTGGCTGATGGGGACGTATCCGATCGCGCAGGGGCCCTCAACCGTCGTCCTGAGCGCTTGTACCGAGCGACCGTGGGCCATCATGGCGTGCTTTGCCGCGACGAGGAAATCTCGGTAGTCAAGCTTCAGTCCAGGCGCGTGTGTACCCGTTACATGACCTAATCCGAGGAAGCACGGAGGCTCGTTCAGAGTCCACCAGTTCTTGACGCGGTCTCCGTATCGTTCACCGAGCAGAGACGCGTACTCGCCAAACCACTCCACGGAATCACGATTGAGCCAGCCTCCTCGCAGATAGAGTTCCTGAGGGAAATCCCAGTGGAACAGAGTTGCATACGGTTCAATACCTGCCTCCAATAGTCCGTCAATCAGCCGATCATAAAAGTCGAGACCCGCGAGGTTCGGGCGGCCCACACCTTCGGGAAGCACGCGAGACCATGAAACCGAGAATCGATAAGCCGCGATGTTTAGCGACCTCATCAATTCAATGTCTTCCTGATACCGGTGGTAATGATCGCACGCTATGTCCCCTGTGTCGCCATTGACAACAGCACCCGGTCGCTGGCAGAAGGCGTCCCACACAGACGGTCCACGCCCGCCAGTTCTTGCGGCACCTTCAATTTGGTACGCGGCGGTCGCCGCACCCCAAACGAAGTCGTTCTTGAATTTCATGTTGTTCTCCGTATTCATTTCAATCCGGTCAAGGCCATTCCCTTGACGAAGTAGCGTTGTCCAAAGAGGAAAATCACGATGAGTGGCAGGGTTACGAGGACGCTGCCCGCCATCAGAAGGTGCCATTGCTCGGCACGTAAGGAGTTGTAGGTCGCCAACCCTAGTTCGAGCGTCTGTTTCTCAGGCTCGTTCAAGTAAATCAGCGGCCCCATAAAGTCTCGCCAGTTGTAGATGAAGCAGAAGATCCCAACGGTCGCTAGCGCGGAACCTGAAAGGGGCATAAGGATGCGTGAGTAAATCGTCCAATGGCCCGCGCCTTCAATCTTCGCGGCTTCATCGAGTTCCTTCGGAATCCCCATGAAAAACTGGCGAAGCAGAAAGATGTTGAATGCCCCTCCGCCAAAGAACGCCGGTACCGTGAGAGGCAGGATGGTATTGATCCACCGAAGTTCCTTGAACAGGTAGTAGGTGGGAATCATCGTCACGATGGCGGGCAACATCATCGTGCTGAGAAGAACGACAAACAGTCGGTCTCTCCCCAAGAATCTCATTTTTGCGAAGGCATAGGCAACGAGGCTAGAACTGAGAATCACGCCTGCGGTAGCCAATGACGCGATGACCACCGTATTCCAAAACAGTCGAAGGAAGTTGACGTTTGGGTTGGTGAGCACTTCTCGATAGTTATTGAACGTACTGTTCCGCGGCCAACTCCACGCCGCCGTAGTCGCTAGTTCTTCAGGTGTCTTCAGAGACATTGCGAGCGAGGTGTAGAAAGGTAAGAGGAAGACGAGACAACCTACTGCAAGTAAGACTGCCACTACGATTTTGCCAACCCTCGTGCCGACTCCTTTCTTCATGCGGCCCCCTCGTAGTAAACGTATTTGTTCAGCCGCCACTGAATCTTCGTGATCACAAATACAACAAGGAAAAGGAGCCACCCGAGTGCGGATGCATAGCCCATCCGTAGGTTGCCAAAGGAGTTCTCATATAAATGGAGCATGTAGAACCGGGTTGCATCATTTGGGCCGCCTTGAGTCATCACAAATGCTTGAGTAAAAACTTGAAGGCTCCCGATTACGCCAGTGATGAGGGTGAAGAAGAGAGCCGGCGAAACCATCGGCAAAGTGACCACCCGGAACTTCTGCCATAGCCCGGCACCGTCCAAAGTCGCCGCTTCGTAGTAGAAGTCGGGAATCGCTTGGAGTCCGGCGAGGAGGATGACCATCCCGCCACCGACTGCCCACAGGCTCATGATGATCAAGGATGGCAGAGCCAACTTTTCGTCCCCGAGCCAATTCGGAAGTTGACCATTGAGTCCGAGCCAGCCCGTTAGCCCGAACGGATCTCGTTGACCGTCACGACCAAAGAGCATCACGTTCAGGAGTCCACCTTCTGGTTGAAATACTTTGCGCCAAATGAGAGACGAAGCCACTGCGCTTGCTAAAACGGGAAGATAGAAGAAGGTGCGGTAGATCGGCATTCCCTTGACTCGAACATTGAGGAGCAAAGCCAACGCCAAGGATGCGATCAATCCGAGAGGAACGCTGAAAATCGTATACACAGCCGTTACCTTGACCGTGTTCCAGAACCGCGAGTCCTGGACGAATGCCTCTTGATAGTTGCCCAGCGAGCGCCATTCAGCGGCCTGAATGATGTCCCAGTTCGTGAAACTCATCAAGAGAGAGAAGATCATCGGGCCGACCGTGAATGCTAACGTTCCGATGATCCAAGGAGACAGAAACCAGAGACTCGCTCGAGTCTCGGCCCGCTCAGATTGAGTTCGTTTTTTGCCCCGCTCAGGATAATAAACCCAAGCGATTGCGGCAAACAGGAGGAGGAAACCGACGGCTCCTCCCCAACGCCAATCAAACTGGGGAAGTCGCTCTTCTTCAAGAATCTTGCTAAGGCGCGTGGAAGCAATGCGATTCCCCTCGGTCAGGGCCATTTCAGCCGTAGAAGTGCCGAGATAGATCGGTTCAGTCTTCGAAAACACGAGGCCGCTAACTTCACCCCAATATTCAGCCGTTGGAGGGAATACTGCAAAGGGCACTGCTTGGTCAGTCGCGATGCGGTTCGCGGGATAGCGTTGCTCAAGGGAAGTACTTTCACCAGGGATCCAGTCCGGTCCTTGAGCAAGGCGTTTGATTGCGGGTTGGGCAATGCCCGCTTTGGCCATCGCCTTCATTCCTGGCTCTCCTGCCATCCATTGCACAAGTTTCCAGGCCGCATCGGGATGAGGAGTTGAGTTTAGTATCGCGTAGCCTGAACCTCCGGAGGGTGCCTCCCGCACGACTTCTCCCGTCGTCGGATCAATGTGACCGGGTGCCAGAGTGATATCCCATTCAAAAAACCTATCGCTTCCAGGTTTCAGGGCTTGGCGTATGTGGGGAACGTCCCAGATGCCGCATTGGTACATCGCGACCCGTTGGGAGATAAAGAGATCCACGGCAGTCGTCTGAGCGACTGAACTCAACTCCGTCTGGCTTGGCATCCATTTTTTCTCATTCGCGAGGCTTGCCACGAAGTCAAACGCCCGTATGATCCTTGGATCGGTGAAGTTGAGAGATTCAAATGCCTGAGGATCGTTCACATATCGAGCCCCGGACGAAAATGCGACGGTATCGGTGAATGCGCCAGTCCAAGAAGGCGCAAATCCCCACACGGTCGAGCGACTGCTGTCGCCCTTTCTAGTCAACTGCTGCATGCAGTAGGTGAAGCACTGACTACCGAGTTCAGGGCGAGGCTCATAATCCCAGGTCCAGTTACCGTCTGGTTGGTCCAAGCCCGCTTCGGTAAACATGCGTTTGTTGTAATAAATCAAGCCGATCGGGGCGATATCTCTGGGGAGTACATATAGATCAGATTGATAGCGAAACACATCAACAATCGGTTCGTAGTACTCCGCCAATCGAAACCCATCCGTTTGGTTGATGAGCGGGTTCAGGGGCATGAGCGCTCCCCGCTTTGCAAACATTTGCATGTTCTGCGGATCGAGCATCGCAATGTCCGGCGCAGTGTTGCCTGCAACCTGCGACAAAAGCCTTTGGAAGAAGTAGCGGTAGTCGACGTTTTCTAACTTGACCTTGATTCCTGGGTGGGCTTGCTCAAAGTCATTCGCGACCCGACGTAGGACACGAAGACTCTCGTCGCCGTCCCACACCACGATTCTCAATTCGATGGGAGTCGTGGTCCCGCGTGATGCCACCGCCGCTAGGAGAAGGCACGCGCAAGTCACCAGTCGCTTCAACGTCGACCTCACGTCTACGAACTCAACTTATCCACCAGGAGGTCCGTTCGAAGGGCTTGGTGCAGGTGCCGCATTAGGATCAATCTCCCCATACTTCTGCGTTTGCTCCCTGATTTGGGCTTCTGTCTCCGGGTCGAGACGTCCCTTCAAGTGATCGGGGATCTCTTGCTGGACCTTGATTTTCGGCGCCGGGAGTTCCGGTGGGCCGGAGATGGCTCGATTGAGGAAGAACCCCCCAATTGCCACGGCAACCACGATTGCCGTCACTACGGCCCACTTCGGAATCTCTTTCTTCATCTTGTCCTCGGTCTAACGGGTCTTACTGCTGCGGTAGCGGGCAGTCGTTTGAAGCGGGATTGCCACCCCAATCATCCGCGTCAAGGCAGACGCCTCGAAGGCTCGGATCCTCGGGCTGACCTACTCCACGTGAGCGCCGGTAGCCAGGGAAGATGTAGCCTCGGGGAGCCGACTTGACGTGCGTATCGGTATATCCGAAGTTTGCCGTTCCATTTGCAGAATCGAAGTCGATGCCGGAAGCGAGCTGATTTGGATTGACATCCTTGTAGGACAGCGTATTAGCGGAACCCGCACCCCAAACCCACTCTTCCCAGAACGTAGACCAGATCCAGTAGTCATTGGAATAGAACTGAGCCTCGTTTCGTTGCTCTGTGAGCATGATGGAACTCGCGGGCGAGGGGATCGCCGTCGCGGAGTTGACAGAAACGGGGTTTAGGGTAGATCCACCCCATGTATTGACGCCGCCTACTCCTCGAATCACGTTGTTCGCAACGCGGAAGGAACGCTTGATTTCGCCGAGGTTAGACGGCTTCTTTGGGGAACGATCCAAAGCTGAGTCGAACAACTGGTAGTTCTTCTGATACGGGTAGAGGACTTTGTCCCAGGTTGGACAACCCCACGCTTCGACGTTACAGGTGCCCGTCGCCCATGACTGGCCATTGCCGTTCATGGTGCCCCGGTACGGGAACGTATCATCGTAGTCACTCACATAGATTTGGAATGCGGTGAGCACTTGCTTCATGTTTGAGATCGTAGCGGCCTTCTTGGCAGCCGTCTTAGCCTGAGCGAACACAGGGAAGAGGATCGCGGCAAGGATTGCGATGATTGCGATGACGACAAGCAGTTCAATTAAAGTGAATGCTGCGGTTCTTTGTTTCATTTATCTGTTCTCCATTGGACGAGATGTTGACTCTCGGACGATGAGGTCGGTTTGAAAAACGGTGTTCTCGGATGGTTCGCGACACTCAATGATGTCGCGCAGGGCACGAACAGCGGCCGCGCTCATCTCACCAATTGGTTGGCGAACCGTTGTGAGGCCAGGGAATACGTTCGCACTTTCGGGGGTCATGTCAAACCCGGCGATACTGATCTCCAGAGGGACTTTGATGTTTCGGCTGTGGGCTTCAAAGAGCGCACCAATCGCCATTTCATCGTTCGCACAGAACACTGCGGTGGGAGGTTCAGGCAAAGAAAGGAGATTCGCCATCGCCTTCCGTCCTCCCTCGATTGTGAACTGGCCCATACCAACCCACTCCTCTCGGTACGGTAGATGATGCGATCGGAGGAACGACTGGTATGCCTGGAGCCGGAGGATGGCGTCTTGCATATCGAGTCTCCCAGCAATGTGAGCGATCTTCCGATGCCCAAGATCATAGAAGTGTTGCATCGCCTGGGCAACGCCGGCTTCGTTGTCTACGCTAAAGGAGAGCACACCTTCAAGCGGAACTCCCGCAACGGTCACGCAAGGCGAGTGCATGGACGATGCGAGTTCTACAGATTTCTCGCTGAAATGGGGGGCAATGAAGATCACACCGTCTACCCTTCCGTCTACGAGAAGGGATGCAAGTTCATCACGATCCGTCTCGCCGCAACGAGTAAACAAGAGGACGTCTTGATGAAGTCGCCCAGCCTCGTTGATGATTCCGTTCAAGGCAAGGTGGAGGTAAGGGCTGAGAAACAGGTTCTCACTAACTTCAGGAGGGACGATGCCGATCGTATCGCTTCGCCCGGTCACCATCGACCGGGCAACTCGATTGGGTCGGTAGTTGAGTTCCTTGGCGACAGCAAGAACACGATCGCGAATCTCTTCAGGTACGGTGCGGGGCCCTCCATTGAGAGCGTAACTCACCGTGCTGACAGAGATGTTCAGTCTCTTCGCGATATCCTTGATCGTAGCTGCCATTTCGTTGCGTGAGAAACGTTTCGTAAATCGACGTTTGGAGGGATTATACACATCCGTCAGTCAGAATGCGCGATTCTGCACAAAATTCAAGAAAATTCTCTGTGTTGAACCTAGAATCGGTGTTTGCAGAATACTTGTAGGGACCGACTACCGGTTTTCAAAAGTAGCGGAGTGGTACGGTTGCACCATGGATTTGAGAATCGTTTCGCAGAGTGTTGCTCGGGCTGCTGTGTTTGCGTCCGTGGCATCGTCTCCCGGATGCTTGGGGGGCGAAACTTCAGTAACTCAGAAGCCCACTGTCGAGGTGGTGGGAGAGTACGGCCGCTACCAACTGATGCGGAATGGTGAACCCTATGTCATCCACGGGGTTGGAGGTAACGGGAATCGTGAACTCCTGATTGAATGTGGTGCGAATTCTTTCCGCACATGGGGAGCCGAGAACATCGGCGATATCTTGGACGAAGCCCACGAAGATGGATTGACGGTCACCGTGGGGATCTGGCTCCAACACGCCACTGGATTTGATTATCACGATGCGTCGGCCGTCAAGAAGCAGTTTGAGATGTGCAAAGCGGTCGTGCAAGAGCACAAAGATCATCCTGCGCTCCTGATGTGGGCGTTTGGGAATGAAATGGAAGCAAACCCCGACGACATCGCAGTTTGGAAAGCGGTCGAAGAGATCGCCGCCATGAGCAAGGCGATCGATCCGAATCACCCTACGATGACGGTGGTGGCCGAAATTGGCGGCGAAAAGGTGAAGAATATTCACGCGATCTGTAAGAGCATCGACATCATTGGAATCAACAGCTACGGTGGTGCGCGGTCATTGAAGGAGCGTTATCGGGCGGCGGGAGGCACTAAGCCGTATATCATCACGGAGTTTGGGCCGCTTGGTTCATGGGAAGTGCCGAAAACTCGTTGGGACGCTCCAATCGAGGCAACGAGCACCGAGAAGGCTGACTTCTATCAAAGTGCATACGATGCGGCGGTCAAAGGGAATCCGGGCGTATGTCTGGGTTCCTATGCGTTTTTATGGGGGCATAAGCAAGAAGCGACAGCGACATGGTTTGGGATGCTATTGCCCAACGGTGCGCCCCTCGCGGCCGTTGATGTCATGTCCCAGAACTGGACGGGTCGGCCCCGTGCAAATCTTGTTCCACGAATGGAAAACCTGTCCGTGAGCCAAGTAGACCACCTCCGGCCGGGGCAAGTCGTGAAAGCAACGCTGAAGTGCATGGACCCCGAAGGTAAACCTCTCAAAGTACGCTGGGTGCTTACGGCGGAAGGGCGAGAGCGATTGACGGCGGGGAGGGATGAAGCGGTGCCCGAAGGTTATCCGCAGGCAATCGTGTCGTCCACAAACACGGAAGCCACGATTCGGATGCCCGCGTCGGGCGATGGATATCGCATCTTTGCTTACGTCTTCGACGAAGCGGGAGGGGCCGCGGTTGGAAATGTGCCGCTGTTCGTGGACGGCCCTATCATTGCCGAAACGC
>JAHBTC010000109.1 GCA_019638835.1 Fimbriimonadaceae bacterium | reverse complement strand
GTTTCGGTCTACAGTGCTTGGACCGAACATTAGCGGAGGCGGGACGGGATACGCGAGCGTAGATGCCACTTTTGGACGACTGGTGAGTTTGACTTTCCATTACGTACTTACGGTGAATCAAAACGGAAACCGACGCACCGTACCGGTAACGCTTGAGGTGCGCCGCACTTCATGATCGCCCTTTCACCATCCACGGATGACGTGGTCAATGAGTGGCTTTCACGTCATCCTCTCGTCCATCCAACAGGTACTCCAATTGGGTTGCTCTGGTGGACGCAAAACGAGACTTGGGAACGAGATATCGTGGTCGGAAATCCTGAGACTGAGGTGTACGGTCTTACCGAACTGATGGATAACAACCCGATGGTTTGTGCGGACCGGGTGAGTTTGCTCGGACCAGGGGGAACTTTGGCCGCTATCGCCCTCGGACCACTGGCCAAGGCTGGCCTGATACTGGAGACCCCTGTGCTGCAGTTCACGGGCCCCGTGTCCGAAAGTGATGTTGTCGATGGATTACGTCCGTTTGGAGTAACGGATGTGGACGTCGCTCAGGAGCCAAGTGAGGATCGAGTCCTCGCGGTCAATGCTATCGCCGAAATCACCACATTGGACCAGCCATCTTTGCTCGATGACCTCTATGAAGAGGCGTATGGCCGACAATTCTTTGTCAATCGTAACGATGACTCAACTTGGGACACCGCACTCGTCGATCGAACGCCTTCTGCCGTGTATCGGCTGCGTTGGTCGCCGGGAGATGATCGATCGCTGGTCACTATTCAGGCGATGGGTGACCGTTTTGGCAAGCTAGGGGCCGCTCAGATTGTTCACGCGTTCAATGTGATGGTTGGATACGAGGAGACGCTCGGATTGGAAGGACGTCTCTCGTGAGCGAGACTTTGACGGTCACTTCGGCCCGACGACTTCATGGCGCAGTTCGCGTTCCGAGCGACAAATCCATCACTCATCGGGCCTACCTCTTCGCGGCAATGGCTATGCCCGGAGTGCCAAGTATCATCCGCGAACCGCTTACTGGCGAAGATTGCGAGAACACACGGGAAATTCTCAATGAAATCGGTGCCGAAGCCGAATACTTCCCCGCGGGCACAATGGGCGAAGTAAACATGACGGTGATTCAGCCGCCACCCCACGACTTTGTCTCGCCCGAGATAGCGCTTGACTGCGGCAATAGCGGAACGACAATGCGACTTCTCGCGGGCATTCTCGCGCCGGTCAAAGGATTTCGGGGCACTCTCGTCGGAGATGCTTCTCTCTCTCGCAGGCCCATGAAGCGTGTGATTGAACCGTTGCGGACGATGGGAGCGAACATTCAGGGCGAAACCGCTCCTCTGACGATCAACGGATCAGACCTGAAAGGGATTGAGTACACGAGTCCTGTGGCCTCCGCTCAGGTGAAAACCTGCGTTCTTCTCGCGGGGCTACGCGCAAGCGGCGAGACTTGGATCATGGAACCTACTCTGAGCCGCGATCACACCGAGCGGATGCTCGATGGGCTCGGCGTTGAGGTGATGCACGAGGGTAGTCGGATCGGAGTTGTCGGTGGCCAGAAGTGGGGCCCGCTTGAAATCACGGTGCCCGCAGATATCAGCAGTGCGGCTTTCTGGATGGTAGCGGCGTGCTGCGTTCCTAACTCAGAGATTGTGCTTGACCAAGTTGGTCTCAACCCCACGCGAACGGGTGTGATGGACGTTCTTGAGTCCGCCAACGCAGACATTTCCATTGGCGCGATGGTAAGCGAAGCTGGTGAGCCAACAGGAACCGTATTCGTCCGGGGCGGTCGAGATTTGAAGTCCTTCGAGATCGGTGGAAGCTTGGTGCCGAGGCTCGTTGATGAGATTCCAGTGCTCGCTGTTCTTGCCACTCAATGTCAAGGCAAAACTGTGATTCGGGATGCGGGCGAACTTAGAGTCAAGGAGAGCGACCGAATCAAAGTTGTTGTGGATGGACTCGCCGCAATGGGTGCAACCATCAAGGAAACCGATGACGGAATGGAGGTCTCCGGCCCCACCAGATTGAGAGGCGCAACCATTGACGCGGAGGGAGATCATCGCATTGGCATGGCGTTTGCGATTGCGGGCTTGATCGCAGGAGGAACAACAACGATTTTGAATGCGGATAGCATTGCCACTTCCTATCCCAACTTTACGGAAGATATGAAACGGTTGTGTGGAGGGCGAATCTAAGTGCGCGCCCCCTTGATTGCGATGGATGGCCCAGCCGGTGCCGGAAAGTCCACGGTGGCTCGAATCCTAGCCTCCAAAACGGGCCTCGCGGTTCTGGATACGGGAGCCATGTACCGTTGTGTAGCATTGGCTGCATCGCAAGCCGGAATCAAGGCCACAGATGTGCAAGCCCTTGCCAAACTCGCTGGTCAGATTTCGATTGAGTTTCAAGGTGACGATCGGCGCATCGTGATACTCGACAGCATCGATGTCACGAGCACGATCCGTACCCTTGAGGTCGGACAACTCGCCAGCAAGATCAGTGAGAACCCTGCGGTCAGGCGGGTGCTTGTCGCGCAGCAACAGTCTGTCATCGAAGACGGCGGATACATTCTTGAGGGTCGAGACGTAACCACCGTGGTCGCGCCGCACGCGGATGTTCTCGTGTTTTTGACGGCAAGTATTGAGGAGCGAGCCCGTCGCCGGTGGGCGGAGGTCAAAGAACAGCCAGAGGCTCCCACTTTGCCAATGGTGGTCAAAGATGTTGTGGCGCGCGACTATCGAGATTATTCTCGACTGGATTCTCCGCTGATGCTGGCGGAAAACGCCGTGATCATCGAGTCATTTGGACTCACGCCCGACCAGGTTGCCCAACGTATCGAGTCTTTATTGCCCGCGCGACCTCGGTAGACTGACTCACATGAATTCTGCTCCACGCCCTTGGGGTCGATTGCTGACCGCAATGCTCACGCCGTTCCATCCCGATGGCAGCGTGAACTACGAAGAAGCCCAAAGAATCGCCACTTACCTCGTGGACGACCAAAAAAATGACGGAATCGTCGTAAGCGGCACAACCGGCGAATCGCCGACCCTCACCGACCAAGAAAAGCTCAATCTCTTGCGCGCTACGAAAGAAGCCGTGGGAGATCGGGCTTCAGTAGTCTTTGGGGCGGGTTCTTACGATACGGCGCACACCCTGCACATGATCGCGGAAGGAGAGAAAGGTGGTGCCGACGGCATTATGGTCGTCAACCCCTATTACAACCGTCCAGGACAGGCCGGCTTGCTCGCGCACTTCACCGCCTCCGCAACGGCGACTGAATTGCCGATCATGGTCTACAACATTCAACCTCGTAGCGCAATCAATCTGGAAACTGACACGCTCATGCGGCTTGTAGAGCGATGCCCCAATGTGAAAGCGGTGAAGGAAGCCAGCGGCATTCTCGCGCAAATCGGTGAAGTGATTCGCCGGGCTCCGGATGGCTTCGTGGTTTACAGCGGGGATGATGGGCTCACACTTCCGATCCTTTCGCTTGGCGGTGTGGGGCTCGTCAGCGTTGCGGCGCATATTGTCGGACGCGAACTTGCGGAAATGATAGAGATATTCGCTTCGGAACCCGCGAAGGCACGAAAGATTCACCACACGGTCATGCCAGTGATCGAAGCGTTGTTCTCCGCTCCGAGTCCGGTACCTGTCAAATGGGCATTGGCGGAGCGCGGGTTTGCCTGCCGGAATGTTCGACTTCCGCTTGTTGAGTTGAGCGATTTGGAGATTGAACGAGTGCGCACGGCCCTGGCACAATTCCCAGTTCACGCTTGAACCTCGCGGCCTCACCTTGAGTAAACGCCGCAGGAGTTCCGATAAGAAGAAGGAAGGGGCTTCTTCGGCGATGGCTTTAGGCAGTATTGGCGCAATGGCGAGCGCGGCTTCCAAGACGGAAATCACCGTCTATGGGGCTGGGTTTGGGCTCGTTCGCGAGCGACGAAGCCTCTACCTTCGCGTCGGCGAGCAAACTATTGCGCTCGAAGACGTCTCCGACAAGATTGACGCCAATACGGTTAGCGCACAGTCGGTGAATCGTCCCGGCACATTTTCCATCGTTGAACAGACTTTTCGGCACGAGGCGCTTACGCCCGAATCCATGATTCAGCGTTCGATCGGACGCAAAGCAGTGCTTACACGAATTCTCAATGAGAAGTCGAGAGAGCGCACGTCCGGGCTCATCCTGAACGCGCCGATCGGAGTTGAGTCGGCGTCTGAATCTGGCCCCACTTGGATCGGGCTGGTGTTCAAGTCTGACGACGGTCGGTTCATCCTTTCGCCGACCGGCCAACTTGAACTTTCGCAAGTACCCAAGAATTTTTATACCAAGCCGACGCTCCTATGGGAGGTTTCAAGCACCGTCAGTGGCGAGAACGAGATTGAACTAAGTTACGTCACTCATGGACTCAAGTGGCGGGCAGGTTATGCGCTCTGGCTTGAGCCCGAGGGAAACAAAGGCGAACTCAAGGGCTGGATCACGATTGAAAATGAGACCGGACTTCATTACAGCGACGCCATGATCCGTGTGACGGACGGGCGCGGGAGTACTAAGACAAGCTCCGCCGATGAAACGAGTCAGGAACTAGGTCTGCCGGACTTAAACGTGCCGCAAACGCATTCATACACGGTTCAGCGACCCGCCACTCTGCGTGCCGGGGAAACCAAGCAACTTCTTTATGTGGAGAGCCTGTCCATGGAAGTCTCTCGGCGGCTCGTACTCGATCCGCTCGCAAAGTTCCGGGGGCTCAAACCGGGGGATAAGCCAGTGGGAGTTGGCAACCTTCACCCGCTTGTCCTTTACGCTTTCCAAAATGACGCCGCCAATGACTTGGGAATTCCGCTTCCGGCGGGTCCAATTCAGGTGTTCCGAAGAGGGAATGGACATGTTGCGCAAGTGCTGGGAGAGGACTTCATCGAGCACACCCCGAACCACGACACGATCACATTGATCGCGGGGAACGCCGAGCACGTCACCATCTCACGCGACCGAATCGAGTACGAAGAGAGAGAGGATGGAGCATCCGCCCATGAGCGGTTCGAGATCGCCTTCGTCAACGACGGAGACGAAGAAGAGAACATCCATCTAGTCGAGAGGAATTGGTCGAGCGGAAAGGTGTCCGACGAAACGCACCCCTATACGGCGATTGACAGCCATGCGATCCTTTTCGTGGTCAGCGTCCCGGCGAAGAGCCGTGTCACTATCGCCTACTCACTTGATTCACGATTGGACTAAGCAAACGCAGCGAGAATTTCGCTTGTTTCTTGGACAGCTTCGGCGAACACGTCCGATGCTTTTTCGATTTCCTGTTCGCTCACGATGAGCGGGGGCTCCATGCGAATGACCCGTGGGTTGTTCAGTGTGTAGGCCGCAATCACGCCACGCTTCACCATTTGCGCGATCACAAGTTCGCCCACTTCATCCTGATTGAACTCAACTCCCACGAGTAGTCCCTGTCCGCGCACTTCGGCGACCAAGTCAAGGTGCGCAGTCTTTTCCAGAAGGGCACTCATGAGTTGGTTTCCGCGAGCGGCCGCATTGGCAGGCAGAGCTTGATCTTGGACCGCGTTTATGCTGGCGATGGCTGCCGCACAGGCCAGTGGATTGCCCCCGAACGTACTCGTATGAGCAAGGGGATTGACACTGAAAACCTTTTCCCAAACTTCGGCGGTACCAAGGGTCGCACCAATCGGCATCACTCCGCCCCCTAGTGCCTTGGCCAACGTCATGATGTCAGGTCGGACACCTTCATGGTCGCAGCCAAACATCGCTCCGGTGCGGCCGAACCCAGTTTGCACCTCATCAACGATCATCAACGATCCGGTTTCGTCGCATCGGCTACGGATTGCCCTTAGATAACCTTCGGGGGCGACATGGACGCCACCTTCCCCTTGTACAGTCTCGACAATCACGGCTGCCGTCTCGTCGGTGATGGCGGATGCCATCGCGCTCTCATCTCCGAACGGAACAAACGATACGCCCGGCATGAGGGGCTCAAATGGTGCCCGGAATTTCTCTCGACCCGTCGCACTGAGTGCGCCAATCGTTTTTCCATGGTAACCGCCCATCGTGCTGACGATCCCGGTCCGTTTCGTGGCGGCCTTCGCGAACTTGAGAGCCGCCTCGACTGCTTCGGCCCCGCTATTGCTAAAAAACGTGTATTCAAGCCCGGCAGGCGTGATCTCGGCAAGGCGAGCAGCGGCTTCCGCCATTACCGGATTGAAGAACGTCTTGCCGCTGAGAGTTTGCTTCTCAAGTTGGTCACGAACTGCGTCGATTACTGAACGCGGCCGATGACCAAGCGAGAAAACACCATAGCCGCCGAGGAAATCAAGGTATCGGTCGCCGTTTTGATCCGTGAGGTACATCCCTTCGGCTTCGACTTCCACGCCGAACCCTGCGAACTGCATCAGCTTGGCGAGGTACGGATTGACGTGGTCCGAGTACTGGCGGACAACGTGCTCGCGAAGCGGCTCCCCGGTCATATGGCGATTCTATCTCGCGGAGGGTTATCGCAAGTGAATTGCCTGGACCGCATTACCATCTGGGTCGGTGAACTGGAGTGTCGGCCCTCGTGGCGTTTCGTGGTCAACCGGATCAACCCCGGCCGCTTTGAGTTTTGTGCGGAGAGATTCCAAGTCATCGCATCGGAAGCAAAGCGTCCAACCCCCACTTCCGCCGCCACCCAAGTGAAGAGCGACCGAGACACCTTCAGTGTCAAGCGTCGTCCAGTACGCTGATTCGTAGACCGAACCAATGCCAAGCACGTCGCGATAGAACGCCACTGCCCGATTCATATCCGAAACGCCCGCAAAGATCGTGTCTACCGCCCGCATCGTCCCGATTCTAACTCAAGTATTCGGTACCCTGCCCTGTAAAGACATGGCCGCAAGTGAGTTTAGTTTTGATATCGTCAGCAAGGTGAACCCTATGGAGGCGAAGAACGCGATGGATCAGGTTCAGCGAGAAGTGCAAAATCGGTACGACTTCCGAGGAAGTTTGGCCGAGGCCGAACTGGACAAAGACGAGATTAAGATGCATTGTGAAGACGAGTTTCGGCTCGGGCAACTTAAAGACATCGTACTAAGCAAGCTGCTCAAGCGCGGAATTGATTTGCGCATGGTCGAGCATGGGAAAGTAGAGCCCGGTGCCGGGTCATCAGTGCGTCAGACGCTTACGCTGAAGTCAGGTCTATCGATGGACGAAGCGAAGGCCCTCGCCAAGCAGATCAAAGAGAACAAGGCGCTGAAAGTCAACAGCCAAGTGCAGGGTGACGCCGTCCGCGTGAGCAGCAAGAGCAAGGATGACTTGCAAAAGTGTATGGCCTTCGTGAAAGGTCTGGACCTGGCATACGCACCGGAGTTTACGAATTATCGCTGACCGGTAATCACAAGTTCACTCCATCCGCAAAACCCATTTGATTCCACCAAGCACATGCTGGCGGAACTGAGGTTCGTCGTATGATTCGCGCGTGTGCCCCCCGCCTGTGTAGAACGACCGCCCACCATCGAACTCGCGGCACCAGGCAATGGGGTGAGAGCCTAACTCCATCTTGTGTCCCTCATAACTTGATTCGTCCAGTTGCATGAGGATCCGAGTTCCGGCCGGCGGTAGCGCCTTGTAGTCGTACCATTCGTCGCGCCGAACCCAAACTTCGGGCAAATGTTTCGTGGAAATGTGGTTCCGGTCAACGACCTGCACCCGCGCCTCTTGGATCGCGGGGTGCGACTTGAACCAGCCGCCAACCAACTGCCCATACCAAGGCCAGTCGTATTCGGTGTCGGCGGCGGCGTGGATTCCCATGTATCCGCCTCCCGCGCGTATGAAACGCGTCATCGCAGCTTCCTGAGCCTCGTTGAGAATGTCCCCGGTAGTGCAAGCAAATACAAGTGCTTTATATTGTTTGAGGGTGCTGTCATTAAAAACCGCAGAATCCTCGCTGTGACGAACGTTGAAGCCGTTCTCGCGTCCCATTTGCCGGATGGTCATAACGCACTTTTCGATGCAGTCGTGGCGATAGCCAGCCGTCTTGGAGAAAACGAGAATCGTTGGTTTGGCCTGCGCCATCACCGTCGCCGCGATCAATACGGAGAACATCAAATCTATTCTACGCTTTCGGAGTCCGCGCGAATTTGTTTTCGGTCAGCGAGCCAAATCACAAGCGCGGCAAAAAAGGCGCCAAGCATCCACCCCGCCAATATGTCGGTCGGATAATGTACGCCGCTGTAGAGGCGGCTGAATCCGACAAGAAACACGTATGTGAGCGCGCAGATAGAAACCCGACGATCTCGCGGCCATGCGCACA
>JAHBTC010000108.1 GCA_019638835.1 Fimbriimonadaceae bacterium | reverse complement strand
GCAACAAAGATCACTGCACTTTCCCGCCGTATTGGTAAGCGGTCGGTAAACTCAAGCCCGTGACGTTGCGGGAAATACTCCACGCCCACATCCCGATGTTGGCCCCAGATTCGACGGTTCGCGATGCCGTGGATCGGATGGACGTATATCAGTTCCCTGCTTTAGTCATCGTAAACGACCTTCGCGAACTCCAAGCCGTCGTCACCGAAGGAGACCTGGCGAGAGCAGTTTCGCAACGAGGATCCGTTGCTGAGATTGGTGCCGAACCTGTCTTGCCAATTGCGACTCGAGATCCGTTTACAATGCCGCCAGATACAGAGGTCTCGGATGCCCTGCATGCGATGCTGAGCCGAGGGCTCACGTTTCTCCCCGTCGTTGAGTTTGATCAAGTGATCGGCGTCTGCCTGCGCGTGGACTTGATGCAGGCGATTCTCGTTGATCTAGGTAGCAGTCAGGGCACGATTAGTTCTTAGGACGCCCCCGCACTTTTTTTTCTCCGTCTCGTAGGATTGTCTCGTATGGTTACAACAGGTCAGAGGTTTCCCGGATTTCAACTAGAGGATCAAGACGGAAAATTGCACTCCGCTCCGCATGAGAGCGGCAAGCGAGCGATCTACTTCTTCTACCCAAAGGACGACACCTCTGGATGCACGATGGAAGCCTGCGAATTCCGTGACTCACTCCCCCGTTTCTCAAGTCTCAGATCGGATATCGCAATCTTCGGGGTGAGTCCCGACCCAGTGAAGAGCCATGCGAAGTTTGCGAAAAAGTACGACTTGAACTACCCGCTTTTGGCCGACACAGAGCGCCAATTGATCGAATCGCTTGGACTCTGGGTTGAAAAGTCAATGTACGGCAAGAAGTATATGGGGGTCGAGCGAACAACAGTCTTGGTTGGCGCAGACGGAATGGTTGAAATGGTGTGGAACAAAGTCAAACCCGAGGGGCACGCCGCCGAAGTCTTGGCCTATCTGGAAGATTGAGGTTGGAACCCTCCGGTATCCTGAGAAATCTATGGCCTCGCGGATGACCGCGCCGCGCATACGCGCGATGAAAGAGGAGAAAACCCCCATTGTTTGTGTCACGGCTTACGATGCTTTGGGCGGGCGTTTGGCCGAATCGGCGAATGTTGATCTCGTCCTTGTTGGGGACTCTCTCGGCAACGTCATCATGGGCCAGGCAACAACCCTTGGAGTCACACTTCCGGTTATGCAGCACCACGTTCGGTGCGTTGCTACTAGTTGTAAGACACCTTTGCTTGTAGCAGATATGCCATTTGGATCGTACGGCGGTCAGCCAGGAATCGCCTTCGATAACGCCGTAGAGTTGATGAGATCCGGTGCGCAAGCGGTGAAACTTGAAGGTTGGTACATCACCGAGATTGGAATGATGGTTCGGGCCGGAATACCAACGATGGGGCACGTCGGATTCACTCCTCAGTCAGTCCACGTATTCGGTGGCCATAGGGTGCAGGGCAAGGGGGATGATGGAGATGCCATCGTCGATCAGGCAAAAGCCATTCAAGATGCTGGCGCGTTCGCGATCGTGCTGGAACTGATGCCACCAGAACTTGCTCAACGAATTACAAAAGAATTAACGATTCCCACGATTGGGATTGGTGCCGGTCCCCATTGCGATGGACAGATTCAAGTGTTTCATGACGTGCTCGGCCTCACTCCTCACCACTTCAAGCATGCGGAACGCTATATCGAGGGTGAGTCACTCTTTGAATCCGCGTTGAAGCAATACTGCCAAGCGGTTCGAGAAAAAACGTTCAAAGTGGAAGTCGAATGAGAGTCATCAAGTCGGTCGCGGAAATGAAGGCGGCCGAGGCGCAAGGCTCGCGAGTGCTCGTTCCGACCATGGGCGCACTTCACGAAGGACATGCTTCTTTGATGCGGGAAGCAAAGAAACATGGCGACGAGGTGGTCGTGACATTGTTCGTCAATCCGACACAGTTTGGGCCGGGCGAAGATCTGGAAAAGTACCCGCGCACATGGGAATCGGACCTTTCACTCTGCGAAAGTGAATCCGTGAATATTCTCTTCTCGCCCCAACGAGGGGACGTCTATCCCGAAGGCTTTGATACTTCGATTCGAGTGGGAGATATTGCCTCGAGGTATGAAGGTGCATGCCGCCCCGGACACTTTGACGGAGTTGCTACCGTCGTAACGAAACTATTCAATATTTGTGAACCCGATTTTGCTGTGTTTGGGAAGAAGGATCGCCAGCAATGCGCCGTGATCGCGAAAGCAGTGGCGGACCTCAATCAGAATGTGCAACTGGTTTTCTCCGAAACTGTCCGAGAAAGTACAGGATTAGCCATGTCCAGTCGCAATCGGTACTTTAGCCCCGAACAGAGAATCGAGGCGGCATTTCTGTATCAAGTCTTAGCAGATACCGCGCAGAAACTCAAAGAATCTCAGCAAACACTCAGCGTGCTGGATGAGGCCAAATTGAACCTAACACGACACGGTTTTGACGTGGATTACTTTGATCTAGTCAACCCAGAATCGTATGTGGCAATGACGGAAATTTCTTCTCCCGCAACTCTGATTGTCGCGGCCCGATTCAACGAAGTGCGTCTCATTGATAATCTGGATATCTATCCAATAGGCCCTCACGGTTAAACCGTTTGCAAAGTTTATTATCAATCGGTTATCATGTATTCCCATCCCGTCGGAAAGCGGGATGATTGGAGTGACAGTGGCGAAATCCGTTGAGCAAATCAAGAGCAGTCTCAAACTGCGCACCGAACCGAAAGCAAATTCTCTGACCCTTCGTATTGGCGTAAAGAAGTACGTTCTTCCCTTTGAAGCGCGCATGATCCAAAACGACGATATGTTGTTCGTGCACATTCCACCGGCAGCCGAGATCTTCAAGATCGCCGGCGGCAAGTTGAATGTCGTCGATAGCGTGGACGGAGCAACTGCGGCTGCTAAAGCACTGCGACGACCGCGCGGGCCAAAGCGCAAGTCCGCTCAGAAGTCCGTGGAAATGTCCGGCGAAGTCGCAAAGGCTCTCGCCGCGATTCCCGCTGGCTACAAGATCGGCTACGACGCAAAAGGCAACGCACGACTTGTGCGAATGCGAACGCGACGCAAGAAGAAGTAAGCGTTCCCTGATGTCAAATCAGACGGGTCGGAGTCTCTGGACACCGACCCGTCTTCACGTATAATCCTCGCGGTTCAAGTTACGCCGGCATAGCTCAGTGGTAGAGCACCCGCCTTGTAAGCGGAAGGTCTTCGGTTCGAATCCGTATGCCGGCTTCCTGATTACGCTGTGCTTGGCGTAAGCTCTGGGTCACGCATATCCCGGGTTTTGATCCAGTAAATGGCGGAAGCGATCAGCAGAATTGTTCCCCCAATACCCAAGGCGTAGCGCACGCCAAGTCCGTGCGCGATCGCACCAAAGGCGAGGACGCCCACGGGGGCGAGTCCGGAGACCGCCCACATATGCATCGCTAGCACTCGTCCACGCAATCGAGACGGCGCAATCAGCTGAAAAAGCGTGTTTGTCGTATTGAACTGCATGATGGTGCAGGCTCCGGTCAGTGCAACGCAGGCATACGCAAGTGCAGGTACCTGAACCAAGGAAAGCAATATCAATCCGATCGCGACTCCGCTCATAGCGCACTTTACGATCAGCGACTTGAGGGGCTTGTGAGAGATGCTCCCCACGGTGATTAGTCCCGTGATCGCTCCGACACCGACTGCTGAAAAGAGTGAACCCAATCCGGCTTCACCAAGCCCCAACATTGTCTTGGCGATCGCCGCCATCAGAGACAAGTAGAAGACCCCGAAGACAGATGTGATCCCTTCCATAAAGAAGAGCCGCTTCAGGTCTTTGTTCTGGAAGGTGTAAAGGAACCCTTCTTGGATGAGATCTCGGATTGGCTGCGGTTCCGCTGAGCTCGGGCCCAAGTCCGCTTTGATTTTGATCACGGCGAAGATCAGAGCGGAGAAACTAAATGCATTGACAAAGAAAGCCCATGCCGCCCCAAACTTAAGGAGAATAAGGCCACCTAGGGCTGGTCCAAAGATTCTCGCGAAGTTGAAAGTCATTGCTTGCGCAGGTATTGCAGACGGTAATACCTCTGTCGGCACAGCCTGCCGCACCACCGATTGGCGAGCGGGCATCTCCATCGTGCTCACAAACCCGCCGACGAGGGCAACCACGACAATGTGCCAGTACTGCAGCCAACCGAACAGGCTCGCAAATCCGAGAAACGCAGGACCTAGTGCACTGATGACCATCAAGATCACCAACAGTTTCCGACGATCGAGAACGTCAACGTATGCGCCCATGATTGGGGCAAGAAATGAGACCGGCGCCATTCCGCAGAATGCGACCAAACCCAACATGAACTCGTTGTTGTTGGTGAGAGAATAGGAAACCCAGTCTTGGGCCGTCTTCTGCACCCAAGAACCCGAAAAAGAGAAAAGCGCTCCGAACCAAAGAAGTCGGAAGTCGGGATAGGCTAGCGCACGTGTGATCGGCAGTTTTGCGAGCCGATCACTCATCGAGATTCGTGCCCTGCCCATTACGTCATTCGCATACCTTCAACAGGTATACCGCCGAATCTGTGAGCACCCCGCCGCGAGTCCTCATTGTCCTGTATTCCGCGATTGGAGATGTCGTTATGGCAAGTTTCGCGGTAAGTGGGCTGCGGACATTGCATCCGGACGCTGAAATCGGCTGGATGGTCGACGAACGGTGTCAAGACGTAATCGATCCTGACAAGTTGGTGAACCACCTCTTCGTGACAAAGCGCGCCAGTCTCAAGAAATCTGGGCGGCGAACTGCTGCAGTACTGGATCCTTTTCGCCAAGCCATTCGCTCGCGGAGGATGCGTCCAGAAGTTGCGTTCGCCCTTCAGGGACACATCAAGAACCTTCTCGCCGCGCGACTAAGTGGAGCCAAGGAGATTTTCGTAATGCCGAGCCGAGATGGACTCGTCCGTGCGCTGAGCCGACCGATTCCTGAGTTTCAGCCTGAGTTTCCTCAACGCGAACGATACATCTCGCTCGTTCGCCAGAGATTCCAGATTCCTAGCGTTGAGAGGCCGATCATGCCAACAGTGACGTCGCCTATCCCGCCTTCGAATCGGCCAAGAGTGTTGCTCAGCGTAGCAACGAACAGCCCGACCCGTGACTATCCCACAGAACGATGGGCATGGATTGCCGAAGCCCTGATAAATGCCGGCAACGAAGTTGGAGTCATTGGAGTTGCGGGATCACCGGCCCCGAAAGTGGACGGACTCCAAAATTGGGTCGGGCAACATAGTTTGAGAGAGACGATGGGCTTGATTTCTTCGGCTCAACTTCATATTGGTGGCGACACCGGCACGGGCCACATCGCAGCGGCCTACGGTGTTCCGACAGTGGTCCTCTTTGGGCCAACGAATGAGAACCAATATCGACCTGCTGGAGCACCATCCGTGACATTGAAAAGTGGGACCGAACCATCGGCGATCGAGGTTGAGGCGGTTCTCGATGCCGCAAACCAACTGCTCCGCGCAACGAGTTACCCATGAGCCGACGGATTCTCGTAGTCCGACAAGATAAGTTGGGGGACTTGATCCTAAGCACCCCGATCCTACGCTCACTCTACGACCAAGGAGATCACATCACGCTTTTCTATAGACAGGAGTTGGAGGAAGTGGTGGACAAGCTGAGTTCGATAGACGATGAAGGGTTCGTCGCGTTTCGACCATCCATCCTTCAGATCCCTCGACTTGCAAGGCGGATGCGGCAAGGCCAATACGACGCAATCCTACTTCTTCGCAATGACTCCAGTAGCTTCGCCATCGCCGCATGGGTCGCAGGGATTCCGATGCGGGTCGGCGTAGCCAGAAAGCTCGCCCGCCGGACTCTCACGCACAACTCCGAGGAGCGGTATGAGATCGGAGACGAACACGTTGTGCGACGGATGATGAAGATTGCTGCTCCCCTTTTGCAAAACGCGAAAAGAGAAGATCCGCTTGAGTTTCCTGTGAGCGACGCAGCGAGAGAGAGAGGTATGCGAGCGATTCCACCAGGATCGGTGGTGGTTCATCCTGGAACGGGAGGAACTGCCCGCCCATACCCTGCTTGGGCTTGGCAGCAGGTTGCGGCTGCTTTCGCGAAGAGATGTCCTGTGTCGGTCACCGCAGGTGCTGGAGAGGAGGACTTGGCTGCCGAAGTTGCTGGTGCGCATGCAAAAGTAGTTGCGGGCCTCACGCTTGAGGAACTTGCCGGGGGACTGGCGGGTGCGAGGCTTCTTCTGTGCGGGTCAACCGGCATACTTCATGTGGGAGCAAGCCAACAAGTTCCCATCGTTCTTGTGGAACCGACGCCCGAAGCACAAAAGAACGTGAATCGATGGCATCCATGGTGTAGCCCGTTTCGTGCCGTATTCGCTAACAAGGTCTGTGTCGGATGTCGAGATCGAAAGTGCCATCGGCATGGAACCGACTGTATCGACTCCATGCCGCCCTCAAAAGTGATTCAGGTAGCGACCGACTTCTTGGCCAAAATGTCTGAGTAGAGATTCTCAAGCATTTCCGCAACCGTCTCCCACCGCATTTGCTTCGCGAACTCCCGACGAAAGTCGTCTGGAAATTGATCCTGTTGCAAAGCAATCGTGATTCCCTGGGCGATTGCCGCCGGTGTGCGTTTCACAGGTGTGCAGGCCGCACCGAAGGTTGCCTCTGGGTACCAGTCTTCCCCCAACACGACTGGACATCCGGCCACCACCGCTTCGGCGGCGGAAAGACAGAAAGTCTCGCCAACACTTGGAAGCGCAAAAACCGTTGCCGCAGCATATGCCCCCGCAAGTAATGGATCATCATGGGGGATTGGCCCGAGAAAACGAACATTTGATCCCGCTTCGGCCCGGCAACGCTCGGCATATTTTCGCCGACCATCTGGTCCGATCACAACAAGTGAATGGGGGACCCTTTGCATGGCACGAATGAGTTCCAGAGTTCCCTTATCACGTTCAATGCGACCGACAAACAGAACGAATTCCTCTTCAATCCCATAGTGGGTTCGAAACAATGCCGCATCACCACATGCAAATCGCGAATCCACACCATTTGGGAGCCGATGCATGGGAGGCATGGGCTCGCCAAAGTACGCCCGAACCTTTGCAAGTTCCCAGTCACTCGTGCCGCAAATCGCTTGACAAGAGTGAATCGCCTCGGCGACGCCCTTTTGGAACTTACGAGAAATGTGTTTGTGGCGAAACGCTTTCCAAGGCATCTCGGAAACACTTCCCCTCTGTGTGAAGATCGGGGTGTAGACCGTCGGAATGTCAAGTGCGCGAACGCGGCGCGAGATGCCATCGAAGTAAGGAAAGCATCCGAAGAAGTGAACAAGATCGCCAGGATCCGCCGTTTCCGGAGTCCACAACTGTGCGTCAACTCCTCGCTCTCGAAGTGCCGCGAGCGTAGCAAACAGTTGGACTTCCCCGCCGCCCATGGCAATCCCTGCATCGAGGCGACCGACCAATGTCACACGCACGCGATGGTTTTACCTAGCCAGATTCAAACTGGCTTGGTAGAGTGAAGAGAGCATGACCATCTTGGTTCCGGTGAAAAGGGTGCTTGACCCTTACGCCAAAGTCAAACCGCTCGCGGACGGAAGCGGTCTTGACGTGGCAACAGTGAAATATGAGATCAATCCATTCGACGAGATTGCGATGGAAGAGGCAGTACGCCACAAAGAGCGCAATCCGGACACCCGAATCGTCGCCGTGAGCATCGGGACGGCCGCCGTTGAGGAGCAATTGCGAAAGGCACTGGCGATCGGCGCAGACGAAGCGATTCACATTGAGACCGAAGACGCGTTGGATTCCCGAGTGGTTGCTCATGAACTCGCCGCTTTAGCCGACGAAATGAAACCAGACCTCATTCTCATGGGCAAGCAAGCAACGGACGAAGATAACAATCAGGCCGGGCAAAGGCTCGCCGCAAAACTCGGTTGGCCGCAAGCCACCTTTGCGAGCAAAGTAGAAATCCAAGGTGACCAACTCACGGTCACGCGCGAGACTGATGCGGGCGAAGAGACCCTGCAAATGGCGCTGCCGGCGGTGGTGACTACCGATCTCCGGCTCAATGAGCCACGGTACATTGCGCTCCCCGGCATCATCAAGGCCCGCAGTAAGCCACTATCCAAGCGCGGTCGCATGACTGATACCCAGCCATTCATCAAAACCACTTCCGTTGCTTCACCGCCGGCTCGCTCCGCAGGTCGAAAAGTAGCAAGCGCCCAAGAGTTAGCCGCAGCCGTAAAGGCTTCGGGGGTGCTGGGTTGAAACTTCTCGTCATCACCTGGGAAGCGAACGACTCGCTCGTTGCGGCAGGCTTCGCACAAGCCAGCGGAATGCCGTTCGACCTCCTACAGCTGACCGAGAAGGCCCCGGCCGTTGGTGCGCAATCGGTCTTAGAGGCGCAACTCCAAGATGTTTCCCCAGCGGATTCTTTGGCCAGTGGACTTGCCGGATTCGTG
>JAHBTC010000107.1 GCA_019638835.1 Fimbriimonadaceae bacterium | reverse complement strand
CGTTGCAGGCACCGGTCATACCAATCTTGAACATCCGCGACCAAGAGCGTTACGATCACACTCTCTGGAGGCTGCGGCACGTCCCCCGTGTGCGAGCAAAAACCAATAAATGACTCTGTCGAAATCCGGAAGATGCGGCAAGTATGCTGATCAAGCACCATCCGCAATCCTAAACTATTCCGATAGAAAGCCGTGGTTTGATCAAGGTCTGAGGTCGGAAGGAAGGTGATTGCCCCCTCCGGCGGGGCGCACTCAATCATGAAACTTGCCGCGAAAAACGAGTGTTGCGGGTCCGGTCATAAACACGTGACCATTCTCTGCCCATTCGATTTGTAGGCGCCCGCCTGGGAGATCAATCTGGACATCCCGGGAGGCCCGTCCCGTCATGGCTGCGGCCACTCCGCAAGCGCAGGCACCAGTCCCGCAGGCAAGGGTTACACCTGCACCGCGCTCCCATGTCTTTTGAATGAGGTGCCTCTCGTTCACCACTTGGACGTAGTGAACATTGACGCGATTCGGAAACAACTCATGCAATTCAAGGATCGGACCGCGATCCGCCGCATCCACGGCGGCGATGTCATCAACGAACAAAACCAAGTGTGGGTTCCCCATGCTCACGGCCGTGGCGGGCAAGCCATCAACCATTTGGTCAACAAAGTCATCCGAAGCCTCCCCTCCCATACCAATCTCACCACGAGTCAACCGCGCCGGCCCCATGTCAACCCGAACTTGCCCACCTTCGAGCACGTCGAGATGAAGCACTCCGGCCCCCGTCTCAACTGGCAATGGATTCTGTTCGGCGAGTCCCTCCTCACGAGCGTATTGAGCAAAGCATCGGATTCCGTTGCCGCACATCTCGCTTTCCGATCCATCGGGATTGAGCATGCGCATTGCAAGCGGTGCAATATCGCTCGGAGCCGCGATTAGCAGTCCATCTGAACCGATACCAAACTTCCGATCACACATCGCCTGTGCCAGTTGCGGCCAAGCTGACTCATTCGGCAAATCGGACGCTTTCACAAGGACGAAATCGTTGCCGATCCCGTGCATTTTGGTAAAGGGGATCAATCTTCTTCCGGTAGCGGTTCGTCGTCGCGGCGGTCACCCATCCCCGAGTTTCCGCCAATCTGCCGAGTCGGGACAATGCTAGCAACGGCGTGCTTATAAACGAGCTGCGTCGGCTTGCCGGGAGAATCCAGCAATACGGTGAATGCGTCGAACCCGCGCACGTTGCCCTTCAGTTGGTGTCCTCCAGTCAAAAAAATGGTCACGCTGATTGATTCTTTGCGGACCTGATTCAAAAACATGTCCTGTAAGTTAATGGACTTTCCCATAAGATTTCATTCCCCCGAATGAATGATCCTCTCCACGTTGGATCCCGTCGTCCATGGCTCTTCATTTGGCCATGTGTCCGGTAAGGGCATCGTTTTGAGGTTGGGTTCCGATCGGAGCCAAGTCCTTTGACGTTTGGCGTATTGCCTCGTCTCAAGAATAATCTGCTCTCGAGCCTCTCCCAAAGTGATCCTACCGCTAACTACGTTTGCGAGTGCCCGATAGCCTATCGCCCGCATTCCCGGAGCATTTATCTTTACGCCCGAATCCAAAAGAGATGCGACCTCGTCAGGCCATCCGGTCGCAATCATTTGCTCAACTCGAGATTCAAGTATCGGAGTAAGTTGCTCGGCGGACGGAGCGAGAGCGATTTTGATCTTGCGAAAAGGGGGAAGGCGAAACGTGAGGGGCGAGGTTGACTCTAGCCTTTCTATGGCTCGCTGCACTCGCGCCGGATTCTTTAGATCAATCTTCTTCGCAACTTCGGGTGCTCGTTCGGTTAGTTCACGTGCAAGCGCGTCGACACCCTCCATTCTGATTCGTTCATTCAATGCCGCGCGCAACTCAGGCGCCGGAGCCTCTTGAAGATCGCCGTATTCTTCAAAGAGAGCCCGCACGTAGTATCCGGTTCCCCCCACGACAATGACGTTTCGGCCCCTATCGAACGAATTCGACAGCAGAGGAAGAACGGCTTCGATCCACTTTCGCACTCCAAACTCTTCATCCGGATCCACAAGGTCAAGCATCCTGTATCGAGAGCGATCGATTGGCTTGTTCGTGCCGATGTCAAGACCACGATAGACCTGAAATGCATCGGAATTGATGAGAAGGGCATCATGGCGATCCGCCAACCATTCCGCCAAGGAAGACTTTCCTGACCCTGTGACACCTAAGACAGCGAGTAGAAAGGGCTGGCTCAATATTCAATCAAGGCGCAGATGGGATAACCAAGCAAATTCTGGCGGCCTTCAAGGAAGCCAAGTTCAACCAGGAAACCAAACCCGCATACGGTGCCTCCGAGTCGCTCGACGAGCCTCGCTGACGCTGCTGCCGTGCCGCCGGTCGCGAGCAAATCATCCACCACGTACGCTTTTTGTCCGGCAGTAATGGAGTCAGTGTGCATCTCAACCGTGTTGGTACCGTACTCGAGGGCATATTCCTCGTTGATTTTCTCAGCGGGGAGCTTTCCGAGCTTTCGCGCCATCACAAAAGGAAGGCCCAGCGCCAATGCCACCGGGACTCCAAAGATAAAGCCTCGGCTTTCAATCCCGACGATGACCTCCGCCCCTTTCTCCTTTGCATCGGCAGCAAGCAGATCCACGGCTTCCTTTACCGCCGCCGCATCCATAAGGACGGGGGTTACATCCTTGAAGAGGATGCCGGGCTTCGGGAAGTCAGGGACATCCCGGATGAGTTGGGCGGCGCGAATCTCTGGCACGGGCGCGGTTTTACCTAAGCGTAGGCGAGTTCAACGATGCGACGGGCTGCTTCTTGCATCGTCTTCGCCCCGACGATCTGCGTCCCTTCCAACAGCCGAAGACCTTCGGCCGCTCCGGTGCCTTCAATTCGTGCGACGACCGGGACATTGATATCCAGTTGTTCGAAAGCCGAAAGGATTCCTTTCGCCACTTCATCTCCACGCGTAATGCCGCCAAAGATATTGATGAGAAGTCCCTTGATGTTAGGGTCCTTGAGGATCAGTTCCACACAAGACTTCACCCGTTCTGCCTGGGCGCCGCCGCCAACATCAAGGAAGTTGGCGGGGCGACCTCCGGCCGCCGACACCTCATCCAGTGAGCCCATCACCAGGCCCGCGCCATTTCCGAGAATGCCAATGTCGCCACCGAGATATACGTAGGCGATTCCGAGGTTTGCCGCTTCAGCCTCCAGTGCATTTTCTGCGCTATCTTCGGCAGTCGCCGCAAACTCGGGATGTCGGAAGAGTGCGTTATCGTCTAGGCTCACTTTCGCATCGGCGGCAATGAGCTTGCCATCCGTTGTCCAAGCAACTGGATTGATTTCGACCAGATCCGCATCCGATTCGATGTACGCCTTGACAAGGGCCTTTACCATGGCCACGAATTGTCGGGCCGCGTGGGCGGGAATCTTCGCCTCCTTTACTGCGCGGCGAATCTGGAATTCATCCAGCCCCCACACCGGATCAACAAGAAGCCTGGCGATCGCATCCGGATTGTTATGGGCGACATCCTCGATTTCCATCCCGCCTTCCCGGCTGATCATCACGAGGACTTGCTGGGCGGCTCGATCAAGGAGTACGGAGAGGTAGTACTCCTCGGCAATGTCAATGGTCTCAGTGATGAGCACCTGCTCCACGACCATGCCATCAGGGTTTTGAATTGAAACCAATCTCCTTCCGATAAGTTCGCCCGCAAACTGTCCGGCCTCGTTGGCGTTCTCGAAAAGTTTCACGCCGCCCGCCTTGCCGCGACCTCCCATCAACACTTGGGCCTTCACGACGACCTTGCCGCCCAACTCTTCGGCAATCTGCTTCGCTTCTGCGGCATTGTCGGTGACGCGACCTTGCGCGACGGGGACGCCGTACTTGGCGAGAAGGTCCTTGGACTGGTATTCGTGCAGTTTCATGCCGCCCTCCGATGTTACTCAGACCAACCTCAGGGTCCGGGGCAGTTCAGCCTGAGAGGGTCTGGGTCGCATACCGATAGGTTCGTGACTTCTCAAATCCGTGTCGGCCGTAAAAGTCAAGAAGAGAAGTCCAATCAATGATCGTTCTCCTTGCCCCTTGGCTTTTGAGGTCAAGTAATGACCAAACAAGTAAGGCGTGACCCCAACCGCGTCCGCGCACTCTTTCGCTGATTCCAATCGGACCAAGGGCCGCCCAGTTATCGCCCAGATCAAGGTGCCAGTTTGCTCCCGCGATCGGCTCGCAGTTTGATTGATGGGACTGAGTGAGGGCAAATCCTTCGATCCGCTCATGCTCGATCAGGACCGCAATGTCACTCGGAGATTGGGAGAACCGAGCCAACACATCGTGTTTCCATCGCCCCGGAAATGTTGATTGAAGAAATCGCGCCAGATCGTCTCGGTCCGCCGCATTTGCTCGGCGAACCTCAATGTCGTCCAAAACAACCCCGTCCGGAGGATGATAGTCAATCAAGTCACGTTCGACGTCGTGGGCTTCTCCGGTAAAAGTGAAGTTGCTCGCGCGCAAAATCGCTTCCATTTGCGGAGCATCCGTCGGACAACCGGGAAACAGGTGGTCCGGATCAGCGCCGAAAGTTACTCTCTTGATTTGATTGTCACCTAGATTCTGGATTGCTTCGCGAACGAGAACGGCTACTCTGCCAGCATCCGAGCCCCCGAATGCGGAGATGTGCGCCGTTTGAGCGTGATCGGGAGTCCATTCTCCCGCCCTTTTCACGGCTACCCATGCCTCGGCGGATTCCTTGCTCATCTCCGGCCAATAGAATGCAGAACCGGTTGTCTTGGCGATGAACAGGTCGCTCTTGACGTGATAGCGGTCTGGAAGCAGGGTGTTGAAATCGGCAGCAAGACTTTCTCTCATTGAATCCGTTGCATATAGTTGACACGCAAATCGTTGATGAGGTTGTTCACCTGCCGTAGGTCTTCGCCTTCAAGACTGTCGGAAATCAACTGGGAGAGATGTGCGCAGAGGTCAATCGCGATCTTTGCCTGTCCGAAATCTGGCTCCGTCTTCCCGGTGACCATATCGGGTTGCAATCCTAGTTTCTGCCACGCGATGGACGCGGTTTGATCGAGCATGATCGCGATGTACTGGTGAATGTCGATAGGGGCTTGACCGGTCTCTTCCATGGCTAGCAAATTTACTGTATTGCATTAACAAACGATGTGTGCGTGTGGAACCCTTCTATGCCCAATGCGCTTGAGCTAAGCGCCACTTTTTGAACTTAATCTGATTCGAAACCAAAGGTTAAGAACCACCTGGAACTCCCTGGGTCCCTCGGTCTGGAAAAGGCCCAACAATTCGATATCAGGTGAATTTGGCCATTTCCTTGAACCACAATAGACCACGTCCGGAGAGGGCACAAACTATGAAGAATCTCGCGCTTCTTTCAATTCTGGTGGTCGCAGGTACCGCCAAGGCTGATATGACCTTCCACTCGTTGGCAGGCGGTGACTTCAGCCAGGACTGGTCCAACACTGGTCTGATCACGGCGAACGACGATTGGTCGGGCGTGCTCAGCATCATGGGTTATCTCGGCGATACGAATGCGGGCTCCCCGACGGGCGTTGATCCCACGACCTATCTTGCGGCTTCACTTGGTGCAGTTGACGTCATCGCCAACCAAACCAACCCTAACACCCTCACGAGCGGGGGCGTTGCTGAGTTCGAGTCGAGCCCGAACAGCCCGTTTAGCCCGACGATCGCATTGAATGGTAGCGGTACGGCCGACACTCCGGGCATTGTTCTGTTCATGAACGCCGCGGGTCGATCGAACGTCACGCTTGGCTTCGACCTCATCGACCTTGATGGTTCGGCTGATAACTCGATCCAACAGATCGCCGTACAGTACCGAATAGGAGGAGTTGGTGACTTTGTCAACGCTACGGGCGGCTATGTTGCTGACGCGACTGCCGGTCCGAGTCTGTTCGGTCTTACCACCCCGATGTTGCTGACGGACGCAGCTTGGGACAACGCTTCCAGCCTTGAGTTCCGCATTATCACGACGAACGCCGCTGGTAATGACGAGTGGGTTGGAATCGACAACATCCGCGTGACGAGCCAAGCCGTTCCGGAGCCGGCCACGATGCTCGCTCTCGGCGCTGGTCTCGCTGCATTTGCTGCGCGACGACGACGCAAGTAAGAGATCCTTCTCAAGATCGAAGAGACCCCTACCCGATGTTCGGGCAGGGGTCTTTTCTTATCGCTCCGCCCCGGTGATTAGGGCGGCACGATGCTCATCCATTTCTAGCATCGCTCGCTCAATCGTATGAAGTACTTCCCTCGCCGCCACTAACGCATCACCTTCGAATGGGAAGATGAAGTCATCTCCCGCCCGATATGCCTTCAGTGCCGTTCGTTGAATCATTGGCAGCAGGCGGGGTGGCACCGCATCTGGGTTTCGCCAAGCCACGAGGATCCGCCCCTGGTGCCCGTTGACTTTTTCAACTCCAAACTTCTGAGCGATGAGCCGAAGTCGCATAATCGACAGCCCATTGCGGACGCTGCTGGGTAAGCGACCATACCGATCCTGAATCTCGGTCTGAATCTGCTCAAGCGATTCTTCCGTTCGGCAGCCCATCATCCGCTGATAATAGTAGAGCCTCTGGGCCTCTTCTTCAATATAATCCGACGGTATCAGGACGTGAATCGGCAAGTCAATTGTGGGTAATGGCTCCAAACCAACCAATGGATCATCAAGTTCCGGTACTTCTTCACCGTCGGCCACCGACTTGAGAAACTTCACTTCGCTATCAATCAGTTGCGTATAGAGTTCAAACCCGACGGCCTGCATCTGTCCGCTTTGCTTCCCGCCGAGAATGTCACCTGCCCCGCGAATTTGCAAGTCTCGGAAAGCGAGCGAATAGCCGCTTCCCAAGTGAGCAAACTCCTGAAGCGCTTCAAGTCTCGCCATCGCATTCTCTGTCAGTGAGCGATCGGCTGTGTACAGCATGTAAGCGTAGGCTTGCCGGTCCGATCGGCCGACGCGCCCCCTCAACTGATAGAGTTGGGACAGACCAAACTTATCCGCATTCTCAATGATGATGGTATTGGCATTTGAGATATCAAGACCGTTTTCGACAATTGTGGTGCTGATAAGGATGTCGATATCGCCACGAACAAACCCCACCATCACGGGTTCCAACTCGCTCTCCGTCATTTGGCCATGCCCCACAGCAACTCGCGCGGTCGGCACCAACTCACGAACCCGCTCGGCGACGTGATAGATCCCTTCTACGCGGTTTGAAACGTAGTACACCTGCCCTCCTCGAGCCAACTCGCGCAGGAGTGCTTCCCGCACTACTTCACTACTGAACGGACGAACGTATGACCGGATGGGTAGGCGCCCTGGAGGCGGATCATTGATCAATGACATCGGTCGAATGTGCATCAAGGCCATGCTGAGCGTGCGGGGAATCGGAGTCGCACTCATGCTCAATACGTCCACATTTACGCGCAATTGTTTTAGCGTTTCCTTATGCTTCACGCCAAACTTTTGCTCTTCGTCTACTACGAGGAGCCCCAGATCAGCAAACTGAAGGGAGTTGTTGAGAAGGGCATGGGTGCCAACAACCACCTGGACCGAACCATCCTTCAGTCCTGCTTCCACCGCTCGGCGGTCGGCTGCGTGCCGGAACCGATTGATGAGTTCAACCTTGACACCGAACGGTTCCAATCGTTCACGGAAATTCCGGGCATGTTGCTCGCTCAAGATCGTTGTCGGACAAAGCACAGCGACCTGCCGCCCATTATCTACGGCCTTGAAAGCCGCTCGAATCGCGACCTCGGTTTTGCCGAATCCTACATCTCCGCATACGAGGCGATCCATGGGGTAGGCCACCTCCATGTCTTCCTTCACGTCCTGGATGGCGGCCAGTTGACTATGAGTTTCGACCCACGGGAACGTGTGCTCCATTTCCGCTTGCTCCGGTGAATCCTCTTTGTACGAGGGTCGGATTGCGGCTCTGCGCTTTGCGTAGAGTTTGATGAGTTCACGCGCCATCTCCCGTGCGTCTTCCCGGGCTTTTCCCACGGTTCGCCTCCAGTCCATTCCGCTCAGGCGGTTGACTTTCGGGGCGGCATCGCCGGGAGCGAGATACTTTTGGATTCGGTCGAGTTGGTCCGCGGGAAGAAAGAGCTTATCGGGCGCCTTGTATTCGATAAAGAGGAACTCTTTGTCCACTCCATCTTGCTGTCGCTTCACCAGTCCTCGATAGATTCCGATTCCGAACGTGATGTGCACCACATAGTCACCCGGCTTCAAATCAAGGACGGTCGCAACCGGCACGCCCTCGTTGAACTTGCGTTGCGGGAGCTTGAGCCTCTGTACCCCGAACAACTCTTGGTCAGTGACAAGCGCCAAGTTCGCATCCGGAGCAACAAAGCCGCCAGCCGGGTTGCCTTCCACAAGAAAAATGCCTGAAGCATCCTCGTCCGGCACCTCAGAAGTGGCGAACAAATCAACCTGTTCCAATACTTTCTTGGCGCGATTGGGTTGATCTGTGGCCACAAA
>JAHBTC010000106.1 GCA_019638835.1 Fimbriimonadaceae bacterium | reverse complement strand
ACATGCAGTCCGTTCAGAACATGATCGCCGACAGTGAACTGGAAATCGAAGCCGCACGGCTGCTTCTCATGAAGGGAACCGCCCTTTACGACCGCGGAGAGAACGTCGTTAAGGCTGCGTCCATGGCAAAACTCTATGCCAGCGAAGTGAGTAACCGTGTAACGAATCGAGGCATCCAGATTCATGGTGGCCGTGGAATGACGTTCGAGTACCTAGCTGAGAAGCTTTGGCGGGATGCGAAACTCACCGAGATTGGCGAAGGCTGCAGCGAAATTCAACGTATGGTGATCGCGAAGCAGGTTATTCGCACGTTAGAATCCTAGAAGAAGATGATTTCGACCGCCATTGTTCTTGGGATTCTCACGCAAAACCAGAATCCGTACATTGACATCTCTCGCGTGTACAAGGCGGGAGAGACTTGCAAGTATGAAGTTCGAAGCCGTCTCAACATGAGCACTCGCGAACTTCAGGACACGGTGTTTTATCCGTCGTCGTATCGAATTGATTACGACTTCAACTACACCGTCAAGGAAATGAAGGCGGAGGGGTTTGCCGCAATCCGCTACAACCGTCCAACGATGACCATGACGGAGGGGGAGACGGCGCAATCACCTCCTGTCGCAACCGTGGAGCAGACAAAGTGGGTTCTGGACATGACCTTGTCTCCCGCCAATGAAATTACGGGGATTGAAGAAGTCAAGGCATTGCGATTCAACGCTACGGCATTTACACCGGGATCAGCCTTCCAGCAGGACATCATCGGCCAGTTCACAGGTGAGTTGCAGCGTCTGGCTCTCTTTGCCGGGTCAGTAGATACGGCACTCGATATGAGTCCGAAACTGCCTTACGACGAAGTACGAGTAGGAGACGTTTGGAAGCGAACGGTGGGATACACTCCCCAACGTCTCTCGGGTACCAACCGTAGTGCGGTGCAGAGGCTAGATTACGAGTACAGATACGATGGCATCGTAGACGTGGATGGTGTCAAAGTTCACCGAGTTACGGCGACCCTTGCCGTAGACACAAACGCCGCCGAATTCATCAACCAGTTGTATGGTCAGCCCGCCTCGGTAACCGGACTACAAGCCGTCAATCTAAAATTGAATGCGACGATCGTTTTTGATCTCGATGAAAAGACTCGGCATACGATCCGGGCTGCGGCTACTAGCGAAGGGGGTTACGACATTCGATTGGCGCGTGCCCCGAATGTTCCCGTAGTTGAGCAGACATTGAAAGGTCGCAGCAATCTGAAACTCGTTTCCCGAACTCTTGGTTCATGAGCGAACAAGAGGAGATCGACAATCGCCGTGCAGGCAAATTCAGCCGATGGTTACGGTCACCCGTAGCCATCAGTTTATTACTTCTCCTTACATTCTTTTCACGTTTCGTTGGTTCCGGGTGGGGAATGCCAAGTTCCGAAAACTACTTCGGCTTTCACCCGGATGAGCCCATCATCAATCTCTATGTCGGTCAAATCGACATCAGCAAAGGCGACTTTGCTCCAAGCTTTTACAACTATCCGACGTTCTATCTCACTCTCTGTTCGGTCGCTCATCGCGTGGCCGAAGCATACATGGGGAATGTCACCGAACCATGGCAAGCGATCGGGCGTGACTACTTCGCAGGGCGGTTTATCACCCTTATCTCCGGCGCAGCCCTTGCGGCGTTGGTTTATCTGTACGCGCTTCGATTTATGCGCGCAACGGGAGCGGTATTCGCCGCCGTTGCGGTTGTTGTTGCCCCGGGTTTAGTTGTCCACGGACGTTTCCAAACGGTTGATGTCACCGCAGCAACCCTTGCTTTTGCGTCGCTTCTCTGCGCTCATATGGCGTTACCATGCGAACGCGGAAAACAGTGGAATCTAGTCAAGGCTGTGGTCTTGGCGGGTGCGTTAGCCGGTTTGAGTGCCGGAACTAAATATACAGGAGTCTTAGCCTTTGTAGGAATCGCTCCTGTCTTGTGGGTGGCAACTGAAGAGAAGTCAACGAAGATAAAGGCAGGCATTTTTGGATTGCTGGCTCTTCTCATCACCTTTCTAGTCAGCACTCCAGGGATCATTGTTGAGCCAGAAGTGTTCCGGGCGGGGCTCGAATATGAGATGAACCACACGGCGACTGGACACGGTCTCGTGTTCGTCGGCACTCCAGGCGGGTTCGTTTACCACCTGATCAATCTCACGGAAGGATACGGTCTCTTGTTACTTGGATTATCGGTGGCAGGAATGGTGACTGCCATTCGAAACAAGTCCCCTCACCTTGCGGGCCCCGTTCTCTTCTTTGTCTTGACCTACCTGGTGATCGGACGCGCCGAGGTGAAGTTCCTTCGATACACACTCCCGCTTATTCCGGTACTGGCCCTATGCTTTGGCTATCTTGTTTCGGAATGGCACCGCAAGGGCAGCCTCAATGGAAAGATTGGTATTGCGTGCGCATTCTTAGCCCTTGGCGGGATCGGACCTGGTGGGGCACGTACGTCAGCAAACTATACGGCGTGGATGATGGCAGATGATCCGCGCACAGTTGCGGCCGAGTTCCTTGCGAGTAAGGCTACGGGGGGTGAGAATGTTGGGTTCGTCAGTGCTCCTTGGTACTACTCGCCGCCCCTGTTCCCCTTGGCCACGGCACCCCGTTATGTAGCACCGGAAACAAGAGGGGAATCCATGGCCGCTTCCGATCCTCCTCTGATCCTCGCGGAAAGCGACTGGAATCTATCGCTATTGGATGAACGTCCAACTTTTGTCTGCTTCAGCAGTTTTGAAGTCGACGATCTAGAGCGGATTCGCCAGATACCGAGTCTTGTGGCCGCAAACAAGGATCTGATCGACAACTTCGTTGCGTTCCAGAACCGGATGTCCCAAGAGTATGAGATCGTCAACTTCTTGGGAAGCGGTGGACCAACGATTCACGACATGATGTACGTGCAACCGAGAATATGGATTTACCGAAGGAAAGCCAGTTCAAAGGTGTCCGAGATGAATACCTCGACCATCTCCGATTTGTCCGAGGTGCCAGCGAGCACACCTTAAACGCCTACTTCGGAGACTTGACTCGAGCCTTCGCGTATCTGGAATCGGAGGGATACGCAACGCTAGATGCGATCACTCCTGCCGCTATTCTTAGATTTGAATCGACACTCGGATATCCGATTGCTCCGCGATCAAGGCAACGTCGTCTTTCTGCTTTACGAAGTTGCCTGAAGTTCTGGGTGAAAAGGGGCGCCATCTCTGAGCTTCCTTGGCCCGAAGTGACCCGGGCTCGCACGGCATCAAGTCTTCCTCGAGCACTATCTGCTGAAGTACTCGCAGCCCTGCTGTCAAGTCCTGATACGAACCTTCCAGTCGGGTTGCGTGACCGATGCATCCTTGAGTTGCTTTACGGTGCTGGGCTTAGAATCTCGGAGGCACTCTCTATAAGGGTAGCGGATCTAGATGACGATCCTGACACTCTTCGAGTCACGGGCAAACGGAGCAAGACGAGGGTCGTCCCAGTTCCAAAGGGAACTAGGGAATGGCTTGAGAAGTATGTGCAGGATGGGCGCCCCAGACTTTTGAAGCGGCCCATCAATTCGTTGTTCTTGGGGGCCCGTGGAGGACCGCTAAGTCGACAGTCCGCCTTCGCAATCGTGACCCACCATCGCAAGCGTGCGGGAATCCCTCAAGAAGTTTCCCCTCACGTGTTACGTCACACGTACGCTGTTCACCTGCTACAAGGCGGAGCAGACTTGCGCGCTGTTCAAGAACTGTTGGGCCACGCTAGTGTTGAGAGCACCGCGATCTACACGCAGTTAGACTTAGAACAAGTCCGGCGACAGTTCAATAAATCCCATCCCCGTCGTTAGAGTTCTGAGGTTGCAAGTGTCTCGAAACCGAATCCGTCGTGCTCGCCCCTCTCTAATCTGATCGCTCCTGCAAGTGCGATCATAGCTGCGTTGTCCGTGCAGCGATCGAAAGGCGGGATGAAGCATTGCAGTCCGTCTCGCCGTGCCAATTGCTCCACGGCCGATCGCAGCGCTTTGTTCGCGGCTACTCCACCTACAAGGCTGAGTCCGGCAACTACATGTTCGTTTAGTGCAGCATCAACTTTCGCGACCAAGGCGGAGACGATTGCTCGTTGGAGGGATGAGGCGGCGTCCTCGCGATTGATCTTTTCACCTTCTACTTCCACGAGTCTCTTCATCGCCGTCTTTAAGCCACTAAACGACCAGCGATGGGCATCGTGACGAAGTCCTTGTGGGAGAGTGTAGCGCTTGGGATTGCCGGATTGGGCTAGGTCTTCAAGCGCCCGGCCTCCAGGGTATCCGAGGCCAAGCAATCGCGCGCCTTTGTCAAATGCCTCGCCTGCCGCGTCATCAATTGTCTCGGCGATCAGTTCGTATCGACCAAAATCTCGAACTAAGAATAGCTCCGTATGGCCGCCACTAACGACTAATGAAAGGAAAGGAAAAACGGGCTCAACGACAGAATCGAATGGAGAAAGGATATGGCCTTCAATATGATGGACCCCAACGATCGGGCGATTCCAAGCATAGGCAAGCGCTTTTGCCGCACTCACCCCAACCGAAAGGGCACCCACAAGGCCGGGACGATTCGTTACCGCGATTGCGTCTGGAATCTCCCCTTGCCGGGCGGCTTCGATGACTCCTGAGATCGCTTCGACGTGCATCCTCGCCGCTACTTCGGGGACGACCCCACCCCATTCGGCGTGCTGCTCGGCTTGGCTCGCCACGACGTTCGTTCGAATAACACCATCTTCAACGAATGCGGCCGAAGTTTCGTCGCACGAGGTTTCAATGCCAAGAATCTTCACTTGACGTCACTCATGTCGTCGAGCCACATTACTAAGGCGTCCTCGCCGTCGTTTGGATAGTAGCCCTTGCGCCGCCCGACGGATCGGAAACCGAATGCTTCGTAAAGGCGGACTGCTGGTTCGTTTCCGGCCCGAACTTCTAATGTTGCGCAGGTCGCTCCGTCAGACTTCACTCGTTCCAGAAGTTCACGGATCAACTTTCGCGCAATGCCTTGCCGTCGCCGTGCGGGATCCACGGCGACATTCGTAACATGGGCTTCATCCAGAACCAACCACGCACCCGCGAAGCCCACGACGACACCATCGCCAATAGCCACCAAGAACACTCCTTGAGGTCGATCTAGTTCGACCTGAAATGACTCCTTGCTCCATGGCGAACTTTGGCTTGCCTTGTCAATCGCCAGCACCCGGTCAATGTGTTCAGCGGAAAGCGGAGCAACGCGGAGAGTTTTCACCCGCCGAGATACGCCTCTTTGACCTTAGGATTGTTGAGCAAAGCCGGTCCGGTGTCGCTCAGAACGATCTTGCCGGTTTCAAGCACGTACGCCCGATTAGCGATTTCGAGCGCGCGGTGCGCATTCTGCTCGACCAAGAGGATTGTCGTTCCGTCTTTGTTCAAATCAGTGATGATCGAAAAGATCTCCGTGACAAGGTTTGGTGCGAGGCCCATGCTAGGTTCGTCAAGGAGGAGCAGACGCGGACGACTCATCATTGCCCTACTCATGGCCAGCATCTGCTGCTCGCCACCGCTCAGGGTGCCCGCATTCTGCTTGATCCTTTCCCGCAAGCGTGGAAAGCGGTCCATGGCGGCATTCATGTCCGAATCAATATTTCCGTCGTGGCGCAAATAGGCGCCAATCAGAAGGTTTTCATTGACCGACATATTGGTGAAAATGCGTCGACCTTCGGGAGATTGACTGATGCCTTTCGCCACGATTTTGTCGGCGGTCAGGCCATCTATCCGCTCACCTTCAAACTCAATGGAGCCCTTGCGGGGCCGGAGAAGGCCGCTAATCGTGCGAAGCAGAGTACTTTTTCCTGCTCCGTTGCTTCCGATGATGGAAACAATTTCCCCTTGTTCCACCGTGAGACTCGCGTCTTCGAGTGCCTGTATCGCCCCGTAAAAGACACTGAGATTGGAAATCGAAAGCATGCGTGCGAAGTTTAGCCGAATGTCCCTAACCGGGACTTTGCACCGAAACCAAGGGCCCTTCACGTCCGTACCCCATACCGACTCGGGAAAATGAAGACGATGCGTTGGGGAACAAGTCTTGTGTTATCGGTCGCCTTGCTGGCGACGATGGGTTGCAAAGGGCTGCCATTTGGCAACCGGGGGGCACAAGCAAAGAAGGAGGAGCCACATACGGTAGGCAAAGGGGAAGTCACTACCGAAGTCGTGGAAACCGGCACAATTGAGGCCCTAAAGACCGTTGAGGTCAAGAGTCGCGTGGGTGGCCGAGTCGCCCGCTTATTGGTTGATGAAGGCGACTACGTGACTGCCGGCGAACTGATCGCCGTTATAGATCCGCAAGAAACCGAACTCCAAGTCCGCCAAACTCGCGCCCAACTCAACGGGGCAATTAGCGGTGTGCGACGAACCGATATTCAGATCCAGCAGCAACGGACTACATTGCGAAATGCCGTCGAACGAGCGCGATCCAACGTTCGGCAAATCGAAGCCGAACTCAAAGTGCAACCCGATCTCACCCAAAATGCGATTCAGAATGCCGAGATTTCAGTTCGCACAGCGAAGCAATCCTTAGAGCAACTCGTCTCGGTCACTCAACCCAACGCCAAGGTCACGGCTCAGAACAGCGTCAAGGATGCGGAGAACAGTCTGAACAAGGCGAAAGCCGAAGAGAATCGCCAAAAGGAATTGCTCGATCAAGGCTATACGGCCCGCCGAAACTACGAATCAGCGGTATTGGAGCGACAGCTATCTGAATCACGCCTCGCCTCAGCACGCGACAACTTGAACCGACTTGATGAGCAACAGCGCCTTGAACGAACCCAAGCGGAAGAGCGAGTCCGGCAGGCAGAGTCCGAGCTAAGTCGCGCAAAACTCAACTCCGTTCAGGACGTCACGAAGCGCGAACAGTATCAGCAGGCGTTACGCGCACTTAGCGATGCGGAGGCGCAGTTGCGCGGCATTGATGCAGATATCGCAGGCCGTGCCCAGCAACAGTCTTCCGTCGAGCAGATTCGAGCCCAACTTAGTGACGGAGAGCGTCAACTTGGAGAGACAGAGATTCGTGCCCCTATTGACGGCGTTGTTACGAAGCGACTTGTCCAACAAGGCGAACTTGTTTCGAGCCTGAGCAGTTTTAGTTCGGGCACTCCGATTGTTCGAATTGAAGACCGTAGTGGACTCCTCGTGCGACTCCAAATTAACGAAGTCGATGTGGCTCGATTGAACGCTGGCACAGAAGCCGAGATTCGCGTAGACGCTTTGCCCGGACAGAAGTTTGCCGGAAAAGTGCGGAAGGTTGCGCCGACGAGCATTGCCGCAGGAGCCTCCGCGACGGGCCAATCTGCTGGCAATGATCCGGTCGTAAAGTACGACGTCGAGGTTCTCTTTGATTCTTCTAATCCAGACATCAAGAGCGGGATGTCAAGTTCCGTTACGATGACCGTTTCGCGTCTGACCAGTGTTGTTCGTGTGCCGTTTGATTACATCGGCATCGAAAAAGACGGATCTCGATTCGTGATGCTTGCTCCAGCCGAAGGTGAGACGGATAAGGAGAAGCTCAAGGGAACGAAGCAAAAAGTGCAGATCGGCACCGAAGGCAATGGGTTTATTCAAATCGTTGAAGGATTGAAGGAAGGCGACAAGATTGTCAAGCCCGAGTTCAATGGCCCTCGGCCCCCTGGCGCCTTTGAAGTAAGCACGGACGACGAGTAAGCAAATGGCTATCGCAACGCATTCGCCAGCGAAGTCGGGATCAAGATTCACGGTCCTTTCCGATTCCTTTGTTGTCGCCCTTTCCACGCTTCGTCAGAACAAGCTTCGTAGTTTGTTAACGATGTTGGGCGTCATTATCGGTGTTTGCGCGGTGTCCATCATCGTCCTCATCAACAGCGGGTTTCAGGAATACATCAAGTCTGAGTTCGCTAGCCTGTCGGCTGATTCCATCTTCATCGTTTATGACCCCAGCGGTTTACGGCGAGGTGAGGGTCGAGGGCGATTCGAGAACATGAATGCCGAAGACCGCGACTACCTTGTGGAGCGAGCGACGATGCTCAAGAGCGTCACGGGAATCTCTTCAGCGGGGACGCAAGTCGCAAAGGTTGCTGAGAAAGAACTCAAAGGAGTCGAAATCACGGGAATTGAGCCCGCTTACTACAACGTAGTTTCTCGCGAGATTATCGCAGGTCGAGGCATCAGTCAGAACGATGTCGACAACTTAGCGAATGTCGCCGTCATTTCCACAGATGTTCAAGATGAACTTTTCCCGAACGGGGCTCCGGCTCTCGGACAAACCATCAATCTGCCGGGCATCGCAGTGACCGTTGTCGGCATCATGAAGTTGAAGCAACAAAACCTGGGGCCAAGCAATAACAAGGTTATGGAACTGCCGGTCACAACCGTCCAACGAAAGATAATTGGCGGGCGTAGTTTTGCTTACATGATGGCGAAGCCGAAAGAAGGAGTTAAGGTTTCGGCCGCAACGGAAGAAATCTGGCAACTCCTGATGCGTAGATCGGAGAACAAGCGCGTCTATCGCGTGAACTCGTCAGAAGCCGTTTTGGGGGTGTTGAACGGGATC
>JAHBTC010000105.1 GCA_019638835.1 Fimbriimonadaceae bacterium | reverse complement strand
CCCCGTCATCGCAACGCGAGTGGGATGCACGATTGGGCCCAGCTTTTCAAAGCCGAGTTCCGATGCGACGGAGCGCAGAAACTCCTCAATCTCTGCCTGCGTTGGATCAGTCGACAACCCAACAAGCCAACCATCGAGTCGCTGGAACAATGTAGCTACGTGAGCTTCGCCAAACCACTTGGCGACCGCTTTCTCATCCATCGGGGGCTCGTCCGCAAAGAAAAAGGCACATGCCGGACCAAATTCCGCAAGTGTCGTGACTCGCTCCTGTTCCAGTTCCATCGCGCGATGGAAGCGCGCGGGTTTTGCGGATGCCGCTTGTTGGAGCAGGCCCAATTCGCCAATTACTTGAGCACCATTCTCCCTTTCCGACCAATAGCCATTTAAGGTGGGCAAGGCCGCAAATGCTAGGACTTCCTTTTCCAGTTCCGCCGGGGCCATTGCACGGATATGGTGACCGTTCATCCAGTTCAGTTTGTCGGGATCGAAAACGCCGGGAGACGGTTGGAGACCCTCCAATGAAAACGCCTCCGCCATCTCATCCATGGTCATGACTTCCCGGTCCTCGCCCGGTGCCCATCCAATCAGGGCAATGAAGTTCGCGAGTGCGTTTCCGAGATAACCCGCGTCCCGGTAATCCAAACATCGCGTATCTCCGTGCCGCTTACTGAGCTTCTTGCCGTCTTTCCCATTGATGACCGGGACATGCACCCACTCTGGCTGATCCCAGCCCAACGACTGGATCATCCATACATGTTTTGGCGCGGAACTAATCCACTCTTCACCGCGAATAACATGCGTGATTCCCATCAAGTGGTCGTCTGCTATCGCAGCGAAGTGATAGGTCGGCATGCCGTCTGCCTTGATGAGCACTGCGTCGTCCTGCGTGTTGCTGTCTACTTCCACACGACCGCGAATCGCGTCGTTGATGACGATTCGGGTGTCTCGGGGCATACGCAAACGAATGACCCCGGGTTTGCCCGCGGCTTGGGCTTCCGCTACTTTGCCTGCAGATGCATCGCGCCAATCGCCCCCAAAATAGCCCGTTGGCTTCTTGTTGATCTGCTGAAACTCGCGCATTTCGGTGAGTTCCTCGGGAGTTTCGAAGGCGTAGTAGGCGTGCCCCTCATCAAGGAGTCGCTGGATGATCGACGCGTACATACCCGCCTCCTTGCGTTCACTTTGCCGATAGGGTCCGTTCGGTCCGCCGATATCCGGTCCCTCATCCCAAGTCGCGCCTACATAGCGAAGGCTTTCAAGAATTTCCTCTTCGCAGCCCTCAATGAACCGGGTGCGGTCGGTGTCTTCGAGACGCACGATGAACTGCCCGCCGAAGTGTCGCGCCAACAGGTAATCGAAGAGCGCAGTTCGGACATTGCCCACATGAGGGCTCCCGGTGGGGCTTGGAGCGTAGCGAACGCGGACAGACATCGTGCCTTGAAGGGTACCGCCGCAGCTAGTTCTTCAAGAAAGAGGCCCCCCTTTGCTGGGGACCTGCATCCTACTTCCCCCGAGTTCCGTTTACAATAACCAAGTCTGCCAAATGAACTCCGCCGAACGAGAATGGTTTTACGTCGGCCACTACGGTCAATTGGGTCCGCTCACCTTCGAACAGATGGAGGAGTTGGCTCGGGACGGAGTGATCGTCGCGGACACTTATGTTTGGGCAAGCGGGATGACCGACTGGAAGCAGGCCGGTGACACCCAAGACCTGCAAAACCGGGTCATGAGGACGGTTGTTGAGGCGGAGCCTCCGACGTTTGGATCAACACCTGCGACGGGCGGCCCCCCAACTGCACCCGCGATGTTTGGGAATCCGGCTCCCGGGAAGAGCGCACCCTCATACGCGAACGTCAACTCGCCATATGCCCAACCCGTCTGGGGAACGGGTGTCATGCCCATAAGCGACAAGAGCCGAATCACGGCGGGTTTGCTCAACTTGATCCCCGGAGTCGGTCGCCTGTATCTTGGCTATCTCGCGCACGGCGTGCTGCAGATCTTGCTGACCTTAACCTGCGGCGTAGGCATCATTTGGTCGTTCATTGATGCGCTTTACATCCTCACCGGCGGCGTCAAAACCGATGGCTATGGTCGCGCGCTGAAGGACTAGATTGATTCCAGTCCTATCGTGCGCTCCGCCCGTACCAGCCCATTCGTCTAACGGTATGGTGATGCAAATGCGGAACCTCTCTGTAACCTTGATTTCGCTTCTGGCTTTGGCGGCATCGGCCGTCGCTCAAGCACTGCCGCAGATGGTAGTGACTGTGGAGGGCCGTGGCACCATTGTCATAGAACTCAATACAGAGAAGGCTCCGAAAGCAGCCAATCACATCGCAGGTCTGGCCCGGCGCAACTTCTACGATGGACAGCGGTTCTTCCGCGTTGTAAAAGAGCCCCGACCGTTCCTCATTCAAACAGGTGACCCCGCAAGCCGGGACAATCTGGATGCGGCCGGAACGGGAGGAAGCGGAGCCCGCATTCCTTACGAAGAGAGCGGACTTCCCTATGAAGCCGGATATGTTGGCCTCGCTACGTTGCCAAATGACAAAGACAGCGGTGATAGCCAGTTCTTTATCCTTCTTGGGCCAGCAAGTTTTCTCCAAGGTCAGTACACGATTTTTGGTCGCGTTACGCAAGGAATGGACGTTGTTCAAGCCATTCAGCGCGGAGATCGCATCACGTCGGTTAGAATCACCGGCGGTTAATGCCATCGGAAGCAAAGTTTTCTCAGCCCCTAGTGACCCGCTTGTTGGGTCGGCTAGGGGCCGGTTTGCTCAGTGTCTTGTTTGTAGCACTGGTTACCTTCATCGCGGATGAACTTGCCCCCGGCGATGCCGTGCTTGCGATTGCAGGTGAGAAAGCCCGACCCGAGATTGTCGAGCAAATCCGAAAGGAGTACGGATTAGACAAGCCTGTCCCAGAGCGGTTCGTCAGCTACGTTGGCAACGCGATCCGGGGTGATTTTGGGCAAAGCTATTTCGGAACTAGAGAGCAAGTCACTGACATTATCAAGCGATCTTTGCCGATCACGGGAATGCTTGCGACTTGGGCTTTGGTCGTTGCCCTGGTTATCGGGGTCTTCCTCGGAACACTTGCCGCCCTGAAAGAGAACCTCTGGCCCGATCGGCTCGCACTCGCCATCAGCACCCTTGGGGTCACGGTTCCTAACTTCGTCCTCATTCCGATTCTGGTTCTCATCTTTGTTTTGAAAATGGACATGCTCCCGTTGACTTGGGAGACCCCGATGCGTGCCCATCTCGTTTACTACCTCGTATTGCCCGTAGTTGTGCTTGCGGCAAGGCCACTCGCCGTTCTCACGCGGCTCACCCGCGCCGCGATGGTGGATACGCTTCAAATGCAGTTCATGCAGTTCGCGCGGGCAAAAGGAGTTCCGGCCGGAAAGCGGGCCATTGAGCACGGTTTGCGACACGCCCTCCCTCCCATCGTGACAGCGGCAGGAACGACGTTTGGCTATCTTCTGACAGGTTCATTTATCACCGAAACCGCATTCACCATTCCTGGGCTGGGGAAGGCAGCCATTGATGCGATCAAGAAGCGCGACACACCGACCGTCATGGGAATTGCCATTGTCACCGCGATCCTGTACGTCACCGTGAACCTAATCGTAGATCTTTTGCAACCGTTGCTTGACCCGCGTCTCAGGGAGTCACAAGTATGAATCGGCGGCGATCAGGCACGGGTTTGGGAATCCCCTTTTGGCTAGGGGTCATCTTTCTGGTCTTTTTGTTGGTCTTCGCGGTGGTTGGGCCAGGACTCCGGCACGACCCCCTGATCGCGGTGGCCGATAAGCACCTCGCTCCGTCCGCGCTCTATTGGCTGGGGACCGACGAGCAGGGTCGCGATGTGTTCGCTCGACTAGCACAGGGGGCCCGAATCTCGCTAATGGTCGGTTTTATTGTCCAGGCGATTTCGCTGATCGTGGGCACGACCGTTGGCATCATCGGCGTGTTCGGACCCCGATGGATCGGGCAACCGTTGCTTCGCTTGACCGATGCAATGTTTGCTTTTCCCGACATCTTGCTTGCGATCCTCATTATTGGCGTCTGGGGGATGGGCATGACTCCCGTGATCGCCGCTCTCGCCATCACCGCTTGGCCCGCCGTCGCTCGGCTTGTAAAGACACAGGCCGCGATGCTCAACGAAAGGGAATTCGTGATCGCGAGTAAGGCACTTGGAGCCTCAACGTGGTGGAATGTCACACGTCACGTAGTTCCCCACTTGATGCCATTGCTGGCGGCAGTTGCGATGGTGGAGGTCGCCGGGACGATTCTGGGAGAGAGTGCCCTTTCATTCCTTGGGATAGGTGTCCAGCCTCCGAACCCTTCCTGGGGCTCCATGATCAACTCGGCCCGCGCCGAGATGAACTCTCACCCCATGCTGTTGCTCTGGCCCTGTTTGATTTTGTCGCTCACGGTATTCGCTCTGAACTTTGTCGGCGATGGGTTGAGGCAAAGACTGGATCCTCGCCACCGATAACCGAAATGGCCGGGAACCAATCCTTGATTGTCCCCGGCCAAGTTCATTTTTGGTGTGTCTTACTTTCGTCGGCGTCGGGCCAAAGCGAGCAAGCCCGCACCCAGCGCAATCATCGAAGCCGGTTCCGGAACGGCGGCGGCGGAGAAGAAGCGGCCTCCACCGGTGTACACCTGCGTCGAGACGCCCGTGTTCACGTCGTAGACGTGAGCCCCGGATCCGTTTGACCACATGATGTTGCCATTGCCCAGTTGATGCACACCGCGCGCTCCGCTTGCTGCAAAGGAACTGATCACCGCACCCGTAACCGGATCATGCCGCGCGACCACATTGGAACTGAACCAGCCGATCAGGATGTCTCCATTTGGTGCAATGTCCATCTGCTCGCCGAAGCTATTCGCGCCGTTATAAAACGTGCCCATGGACGTGCCACCCGTCGTAAATCTGTGGACATCGTCGTTTGCGCTGGAGGAACTGACTAAGAGCGAACCGTTATGCTCAAGCACATAAAACGGACTCGGCGCGAGGCCAACTGTACTGAAGTTGCCCAACAGATTGCCGCTCATGTCATAGGTCACGACCGCATTGCCGGGGGCTCCGTTTGCGGTGCCTGCGTTGGTGACGTAAACCGTGTTGCCGATCAGCGATGCTCCTCGGACGTTATCTAGTCCAGTCATAGCTCCCAGGGGGTTACCAGCCCAGTCCCAACGGCTCACGCGGTCGCCAATTTGCTCGCTCACCCATATCTCGTTGTTCACCTGGATGGCCGAGATCGGGGTGCCACCCGCCAGCCCGAACAAGTTCGAATTCACGACACTCCCGTCAAAGGGGTCGAAACCAACAAGTCGGTTATTCGTACTGTCCGGCATCAACAAATACTGTTGAGCAAATGCGGAGGTACATGCGACCGCGGCGAACGCGATCAGTAGCAGTTTTGCTTTCATATTTCCCATCTCCCCTACCGGGAGCGACCCAATGAGCCTATCACAAATGTGGAAATCAATGACTAGTATTCTTACTAGGATTGAACCTGTGCTTATGGCCCGCGGGCTTTAAGTCTGCGGACGGTACTCTTGCGGGCATGTGCGGCATCGCCGGCTACGTCGGCCCTCGCCCAGCGGTCGAAGTCGTTTTCGACCAACTTAAACGGTTGGAGTATCGAGGCTACGATAGCGCGGGCGTCGCTTTCCCCCACGAAGGTCGGATTGGAATTCTCAAGCGAGCAGGACGCCTCTCCGGGCTGGCGTCACTCATCGAAGAACAACACCCGCCCGAGGTACCCGTCGCGATCGCCCACTCACGGTGGGCAACCCACGGCGCTCCCACCGACCTGAACGCACACCCCCACTACGATCAGGACGGAACGATTGCGCTCATCCATAACGGCATCATTGAGAACTATCTTGAACTCAAGGCCGAGCTTGCGCGCCACGGACATACCTTCCAGAGCGAGACCGACAGTGAAGTCGCGGCTCATGTGATTGGAGAAGCCCATAAATCAGGCCTGTCGCTCTTTGAAGCCGTGCGCACGAGCCTGCCAAAGTTCAAGGGTGCCTTTGCATTTGTAGTAGTTTCCACAATTGAACCAGACCGTATTGTTTGCGCTAGAAACGCATCGCCGCTTGTCGTCGGTCTAGGCGAGGGCGAAAACATGCTCGCGAGCGACGTTCCCGCGCTCATCCCCTACACCCGCCAAGTCTGGTCGATGCCCGAGGAAACCGTGGCCGAACTGACGCGAGAGACTGTCCGCGCCGTGGACAAGAACAATCGGAATGTCCCCATCGAAACGATGACGATTGATTGGGACGTGGAAAGCGCGGAAAAGGGCGGCTACCCACACTTCATGCTCAAAGAGATTCATGAGCAACCGGATGTAGCGCGTTCCTGCCTCGCGGGGCGACTCAGCGAAGACAACCGAGTATCCCTTGAAGGGGTGTTTAGCGACCACGTCTGGCAAGAAATTGATCGCGTCAACATCATCGCGTGCGGCACGGCGTATCACGCTGGCCTGATGGGCAAGCACTTGTTCGAACGCATGCTCCGCCTCCCCACCGACGTTTTCTACTCCAGTGAATTTCGTTACGGCGACCCGCTTCTTAGCGACCGATCTCTCGCCATCTTCATCAGCCAGAGCGGCGAAACCGCTGACTCCTTGGCAGCGTTGCGGTTGTGCAAGGCGCGTCGTATTCGTACACTTGGCATCGTAAACGTGGTCGGATCAGCCATTGCTCGTGAATGCGACAAAGTGATCTACACTCAGGCTGGGCCGGAGATTAGCGTTGCGAGTACGAAGGCGTACACCGCTCAGTGTCTCGTCCTGATGCTCCTCGGGTTGTGGATCGCTCAGCAGCGCGAGATGCCGGGGGTGCGGGTGACAGAAGCGGTCCATGAGTTACGTGCATGGCCCGACCTCGCGCAAGAGGCCCTGACCCGAGAAGATGCGATCAAGGAGTTGGCCGTGCGCTGGAAAGATGTGCCCCTCGTATTTTTCTTAGGGCGAAACGCCGACGCGGCGGTGGCTCTCGAAGCGGCTCTGAAACTCAAAGAGATCGCTTACATCCCAACCCAAGAAGGGCCGGCGGGCGAAATGAAACACGGGCCATTGGCGTTGATTGAGCCTGGAGTGCTGTCGGTGTTTGGGGGGACAGATTCGGACGTGCGGGACAAAGTTGCGAGCAACATTCGGGAAGTGCAGGCGCGGGGCGGGCACGCCTTGGTTGTAACCACGGACGACGATACGGAGATTCATCAGTTCGGAGACGGGGTGATCCGCGTTCCGGGGGGAAAGGTGCCTTTCCTGACGGCGTTGATGAGCGTAGTGCCGTTACAGTTGCTGGCCTACCACATGGCAGTGGCGCGGGGTTGCGATGTGGATCAGCCGAGGAACTTAGCAAAATCTGTGACGGTGGAGTGACGCGAACAATACGAAGAAAGGCAGGCTTTACCGCCTGCCCTTCTTCGTTTGACCACCTGGTCTAGTTGAGCTAGTTACCAGGAACCAACTTCGCCCGAACTGCCTTCATAGCGGCTTCCGTGCGGCTGTTCACCTGCAACGCCTTCAGGATGTTCGAAACGTGGTTCTTGACCGTCTTTTCGGCGATGGAGAGATGAGAAGCGATCTCCTTGTTGCGCATTCCCTTTGCGATGAGTTCGAGAATCTCTGTCTCGCGATCGGAGAGCACGTACAGTTCACTATCGTCCGCCTCATCGTCGTCTTGGACACGTCGGAAGTACTCAACCACCTTCGTGGCGATGCGCGGGGTGATCTTCGCCTCGCCGCGATGAGCGAGTCGAATTGCTTCGATCACTTCCTGCGGGGTGGAGGTTTTCAGAAGATAACCAAGCGCGCCAGCGCGCATAGCGTCGTAAACAATCTCGTCGTCCTCGTTGATCGTGAGCACGACCACGCGCACGTCCTTTTCTTTCTTCAAAAGGCGTTGGATCAACTCGATTCCGCTCAAGCGCGGCATGTTGATGTCGGTGAGGATAACGTCCGGCGGGTCGGCGAGGCATCCATCGAGACCCTCCTGACCATCTTTGTAGACGCCCGTGATCTGGCATTCGGGCATCAATCCAAGCGTGCGCTGGATCGCATTTCGGTATGGCAATTCGTCGTCAACGATCGCTACGCGTATGGACGCGGACATAGGTAGTCACTATACCCGCGCTTTCGATCCTGTCTACTCCCTCGGTAAGATGGAATTGTGAGTGAAGGCGCGGCCCCGGCAGCCCAGGTAGAGAATCTCCACGTCAGTATTGGTGGAACCGAGATTCTGCGGGGCGTCAGTTTTCAGCTTTTTCCGGGCAAAACCCTTGGTGTCGTTGGCGAATCGGGGTGCGGCAAGACCATGACCGGACTCACGCTCATGGGAATGCTGCCCGGCACAGCAACGATGACCGCCGACACACTTGTACTTGCAGGCAACGATATGCGGAGTCGGAGCGAAGCCGAGTGGAGGCAACGTCGGGGCACCAGCGTTGCCATGGTGATGCAAGACCCGTTCACCAGCCTTCATCCGATGATGCGGGTCGGCGATCAGATCGGGGAAGTGCTTCGCCTTCATCGAGGGATGAACAAAGAGGCCGCACTTCGTGAAGCCGTCCAGTTGCTGGAGCATGTCGGAGTTCCGGAACCAACTGCGAGCGCACGCAAGTTCCCGCATCA
>JAHBTC010000104.1 GCA_019638835.1 Fimbriimonadaceae bacterium | reverse complement strand
AGCCAAAACAGACTATAGCGAACCGACGCTCTATTCGAGCGCAAACGATCCTTCGGAATTAGGGTTGCTGAATGAGTTTCTGGTGCGAGTCAAGTCAGATATGGAGAAGTTAGCCCCCGGTGACAAGACCCTTTGGCTGAAGGAACCGTTGCCGTATAAGGTTTCTTACGTTGGCGTTGGTGACATCCACGTTCGGTTTGTAGAGGTGGAGAAAGAGCTCGCGAAGCGCGATAATCAAGGGTGGGCGATCAGTCTGATTGAACACAAAGGCAAGTTGAAGTTTCCCTATATTCGACCACCGTACGCTTACTTACGTGTGCACATGGACTCGAGTGTCAAACAGTATAAGAGCAGTTACCGTATGACAGCAGACGGGAATGCGATGATCATGGGAGATCTGTTTGGTGAGATTAAGGATGGGGAAGAGTAGCGCGCACGAGATCTTAGGAGTGTCCATCGGATCCATCGCCTTGCCCGCGATCCCTGTCGTTTACATGCTGGCATCTAAATGGGCGTTGATGAATTCTCGTATGGGAGAGACCCTCATGGTATTCTTGCCCTACTTCGCAATGGTTGCCGTAAGCGCGACCGTTGTGTTCAGGCTGAACTGGCGTCGACTTTGGCTTTACCCGATGGTTTTGGCTCCAATGTTTGTGTCGGTCGCCTTTTTTGGTCGTCCACAAGATCGGCCAACGATCTTGCTGAGCACCTGCTTACAAGCCGTAGCGTACATCGGTATATGCGAACTCTTTGTTGCTCTTTCAAAGCAACACTTTGAGTCCAAGGCGGCAAGAAAGTTGAAGAGGGAAATGAGTGATCCTAAGCCCAGACGGATTGACCTGTAGAGTGGCGTGCTTTGAGTGAGTCCATCGCCATCGCAAGCCTAACCGACCCACTCCATCACTTCGTATACTTCTGCTTACAACGACCATGTCGCAGAGTAACGGAACCCCCACAAAGACTTGGCGCGAGAAAGTTGGTCTCGCTGAGATGCTGAAGGGCGGCGTGATCATGGACGTCACGAACCCTGACCAGGCAAAGATCGCAGAGGACGCAGGGGCGGTCGCCGTCATGGCACTGGAGCGTGTCCCCGCAGACATCCGTCGGGATGGAGGAGTCGTCCGCATGAGCGATCCGGAGATGATCCTCGGAATCAAGGAAGTGGTCGATATCCCAGTCATGGCCAAGTGCCGAATCGGCCACTTTGTCGAGGCCGAAATCCTTCAGGCTCTTGAAGTGGACTTCGTGGACGAAAGTGAAGTCCTCACTCCCGCCGATGTAGCGAATCACGTGGACAAGCACGCCTTTTTGGTGCCTTTCGTCTGCGGTGCGCGAAACCTCGGCGAAGCTCTGCGACGATGCGGCGAAGGTGCGGCAATGATCCGCACGAAGGGCGAGGCCGGGACGGGCGATGTCGTGGAAGCCGTGCGGCACATGCGAACGATCATGGCGGAAATCCGGCAAGTACACAGCGCACGCGAAGACGAACTGTATGTCCTGGCAAAGGAGCACCAGGCCCCGCTTGATCTGATCCGCGAAGTGAATCGGACTGGCAAGTTGCCTGTTCCGAACTTCAGCGCGGGCGGCATTGCGACCCCGGCCGACGCGGCTCTGATGATGAAACTCGGTGCCGAAACCGTATTCGTCGGGAGCGGCATTTTTAAGAGTGGCGACCCAGCACGGCGCGCCCGGGCGATCGTCGAGTCGGTGCTTTTCTATCAAGACCCGGCCAAGTTGGCGGAGATCAGTCGTAATCTTGGAGAGCCAATGGTGGGCATCAATGTGTCCTCACTCGGTGACCAAGATCTTTTGGCGACGCGCGGCTGGTAAGCCCGTTTTGCAACCGGCAACGCTATTCCGGCGATAAAACCGTACGGTATAAGGAGGCGTTCCTATGGCGATCATTACGTGTCCGGGATGCGGGCAGCAGGTGCCAGATTTCAACCCGAATTGCCAGTTCTGCGGAGTGCTCCTTAGTGGTAACCCTCAGGTCACGGTCAAGAAGACGATTGAGTGCCCGAACTGCGAAATGATCCTCAAGGATACGACCGAAATCTGTCCGGGGTGCGGCACAAACGTGATGCACCTCGCACGAGATACACGCTCCACGATCGGGTTCACGTACCACGGCAAGATCCCACCGTTTGCGTGGCCGATGTACTACCTGATTTCGGCGTACTGGACGGTGTCTGGACTTTACGGCACCGTTTCGCCGTTCCTTTTTGGCCAAGGATTCACGATATGTATCATCTTTCCCATTCTGCAGGTATTGATGGGGATCGGATTGTTGCTTCGAATCGAGGCTGTCCGGGGGATCGTGAACATCCTCTGTTGGTTTAGCATCCTCGGTGGCATTTTGGGTGCGATCGGAAGCATCATCTCTATCCCCGCGACGGGCGTCTTTGGGGTCATAGCGGTGATCGGCTACGTTTTGACCATCGTCACCAGCGCCCTCATGATTTGGGTGATTGGTCTCACTCAAGCTAACATTCGAGACTAAATGAACAGTTACGTAATTTGGGTCAACCTCGCTCCGGGAGCCCGCGACTTGGACTTTCTTGAGGCAGTGAAGGCGTACTGCGGGCACTTCATTCGGGAAGGGCAGATGGAGAAGTACCGAATCCAACGGCGGAAGTTCGGCTTTGGGCCGGAGTCACTCGGCGAGTTTATGCTGACGTTGGACTTCCGTGACCTCACGCAAATGGATCAAGCGTTTGATGCGGCGGCCCGGCGCAGTGGGGAACTTGAGCGACTCCACCATGAGGTGTATTCGCGAGTGACGGGATTCAAGAGTGGATTGTTCCGCGACTTTCCTGACCCGGTGCGGGAAGTCTAGACAGTTATCTTGATTCGACTAAACTCAGTTGATGGCAGGGATGCGCTGTGATGTACTGATCGTAGGAGGAGGGGTCGGAGGGTGCGCCGCCGCGCAAGCATTAGCCGTAAGCGGACTGACCGTCGTCATGACAGAGCCAACGGCGTGGATTGGTGGTCAACTCACCAACCAAATGGTGCCACCTGACGAGCATCCCTGGATCGAAACTCATGGTAGCTCCCTGCGATACCGAACCTTTCGCGAATCAATCCGCGATTACTACCGCGCCCACGAAGCATTGACCCTTGAGGCGCGACGTAACCGCATCCTGAATCCGGGAGGCGGTTGGGTGAGCCGGCTTTGCTTTGCCCCGGAAATCGGAGTCAAAGTGTTGGAAGAGTCATTTCGGGCAACGCTGGTAACAGGTCGCCTAAAGATTCTCAAACAACACGTTCCACTCGCTGCGGATGTAGCAGGTGACGAAGTGAAGGCCGTCACATTCCGCAACGAGTCTGACGGCAGTGAGAGCACCATTGAGCCCCGAATCATTTTGGAGGCGAGTGAGGTGGGGGATCTGCTTCCTTTGGCGGGAATCGAGTATCGCATCGGGTCAGAAGCGAGGGCCGAAACGGGTGAACCCCAAGCGGGAGAGTTTGCAGACTCAACGAACGTGCAATCGTTCACCTGGGTGATCGCAGTAGCGAGCGAACCGGGCCACACTCAGGATCCTTCTGAACCGGAAAACTACCGGAAGTGGAAGGAGTTTGCCCCCGTGGAATGGCCTTTTCCGCAGCTTGATTGGCGGTATTACGACCGCCGGGAGCGGACTGAGCGACCGTTCGACCTCTACGGGGGGCCGGGACTCGGATTGTTCTCCTATCGGCAGGTGGTGTGGCCCGAGCACTTCACCGACAATCGACCGCCGGCCTCACTCGTCAACTGGCCGCAAAACGACTTCCAAGGGGGCGGAATCGTGGATGTGCCTGACGAAGAAAAGGTCGCCAGCCTCAACGGAGCGCGCGAACTGAGCCTGAGTCTCTTGTATTGGTTGCAAACGGACGCCCCCCGACCAGATGGTGGGGTCGGATTTCCGGAACTGCGGGCAGCCCCGGAGTTCAGCGGCACGCCGGATGGGTTAGCGATGGCCCCCTACATCCGCGAAGGTCGTCGCATCCGTGCTCGCCACACGATTCGCGAACAGGATGTGAGCGCGGATGCCAACCCTGGTTTGGTCTCCGCGCCGCCCATGCCGAGAGCCGTGGGAATCGGTGCGTACCGCATTGACCTCCACCCAGGGGCGCAAGGACAGCCAGGGCTCGACGCCAGTTGTTTGCCGTTCCAGATTCCGCTGGGTGCGCTATTGCCCGAACGGGTGACTAATGTGATCGCGGCAGGAAAGTGTCTCGGCACCACCCACATCACCAACGGTTGCTACCGATTGCATCCAGTCGAGTGGGTGATTGGCGAAGTCGCCGGGCTACTCGCCGCCCAGTGCCTCAAGGGCAATCTCACCCCGGGGCAGGTTTACGAAGACGACATTCTGTTTGGTGAGTTCGAGGATCGGTTGCGGCGGGAAGGCGTGGAGTTCGCCTGGCCCACCCTCCGCGCTCTTTAACCCACGGCCCACTGATACTGAGCGGGCCAAGGTGGCGGAGCCCCCAAATGCGGGGCGGCTTCAATCGCCCAGTAGGGTCGCCTAAGTAACTCGCGACCCAAGAACACAAGGTCAGCTTTTCCGTCCGCGAGAATTGCCTGGGCCTGTTTCGTATCCGTAATCTGACCGACGGCTCCTGTTGCAAGCCCAGAGTCACGCAATGCCCCCGCCAGCGGCACCTGGTAGCCCGGCCCCACCGGAATGGTCGCATCCGGCACGGAGCCGCCGCTCGAACAATCAATCAGATCCACTCCAAGCGGCGAAAGAATTTTTCCCAACATGGCCGAGTCATCGACCGTCCAACCACCTTCCACCCAGTCCGTTACAGAGAGTCGCACGAGGAGAGGCTTAGAGTCCGGCCAGACCCGACGCACCGCAGAAACGAGGCGAACATGCCACTGCGTTCGGTGTTCGAATGAGCCGGGATTTGAGAGAGGCGATAGCGCAGAGTGCAAAAGATAGCCATGAGCAGAATGCAACTCAATCACATCGAATCCTGCGGCGTCAGCGCGTCGCGTGGCGGCCACAAATGCGTCAGTAATCTCGCCCCAGTCTCCTTCGGACATCGCGATAGGCGTGGGTGCTTCCTCCCGAAATGGGATCGCCGCCGGAGCGATTCTGGGAAACGGCCAATCGGGGACAAATCCCCGCACCGGTGACCATGGGCGGAAGGTGCCTGCTTTGCGTCCGGCGTGGGCGAGTTGGATGGCTGCTGCCGCCCCTCCGAGATGGATCGCATCCACAACCTTGCGCAATCCAGTAATGTGATCATCACTCCAAATTCCAAGGTCTTGCGGGCTGATACGACCGCCGGGAGTGACGGCAGTGGCTTCCGCCATGACAAGACCGCAACCGCCGTACGCGCGGGTTGCGAGGTGGGTTTGATGCCACGATGACGCGAGCCCGTCCTCGTTTTCACACGAGTAGGTGCACATGGGTGACATTGCCACTCGATTGCGCAAAGTCAGTCCGCGAAGTGTTAGTGGCTCAAACAGGTCAGCCATTGGTACGCCACCGGTTCCCCCATCGGTCGCCGGGGTTTTGCTTCAGCCACTCGGCACGCCACGCGTGCACATCCTGATCAATGATGGGTGGCATGGGATCTCGTTCTTTTGCCGCCGGCAACGGGGGGCCAGCAGGTTGGGCTGTCGGCTGATACCAGTAAGCGACGGAGCCAAGCATGAGCGAAAGCGTGTTACCGTGCCCGTGTTCTAGGCTCCCGCGCAACGACTTTCGGAAACGGATCGGGTCATCTAGGTGGAAGCGGTAGACGTGCGCCCGCCCCAGCCACCAGAAGTGGTAATCCCGGGCCGTCCAACCGGGGGCAAGGCCCGGCTCCCGCCCAGGAACTCTTGCCAAGCCAAAGACCGGGTGATGGAACTCGGTTTCGGGGGACCAAGCCGTGTTGAAGTAATCCTCGGTTCCGGTGCCGTGGAGGCTCACGGGCCAATCTTCACCGTCAACTCGGAACATGTCATCTCCTTCGCCGTACCAAAGCGGCGTGGGTGACTGAATGTAGTAGTTGATCCCAACATAATGCCCTGGCCCCTGGACATCGGCAAAGACATAGTTTCCTTGGTCGTTAGGGTTCTCGATCACTGGAGGCATCGCATCCATTTCACCGTTTGGTGAGTGGGGTTCCGTTAGTTCCTGTCGGTAGTGCGCGTGGAATCGCCCCTCGTCATCCGCGACGTCCCGGGTTTCGAAGTCAACATAGTAGTAAAGGCTGCTGAGTTCGTGCTCGCTCTGGTTCTCGAGTTCGATTCTCGCGCCCTGCTTGAACGGCATAGGGAAGTAACAGACCATCGCTCTCCCGTCCCTCGGACCACAGATAAGGGGTAGCGAGGAGAAGAGGTAGTTCTCGCCCCACCCATTTCCAAAGAACTCGCCAATCGGGGCTTCGACGCTCGGTTCCTCGCTCTCGTCCCAAAACATCCTGAGGACAACATGGCTCCGAATGAGTGGGTCGCCAATACTCCACATGGTGAACCAGAGGTGAGTAATGCAACCTGATCCCGTGATTTCGGCGATTGTGACGGTCTCCCCGGCGGGAACCGTTCGGTAGTCGCGGTTGGCCCCCGTTTGGTCGTAACTGCTGATGCGTTTGCTGATGGCGTCGCGGTGATGGGCGAGGCGAGCGAGGGGTCCATTCATGGTTGCGGAGTCAGTTTAGCCAGTCATGCCCTAAGCTTCAACGTCCGCCGCTGTAACCTCTTGGCTCGTGTCTTCCAGAACTTCGCGCGGCAAGAGGAAGAGTGTCGCCAGGCACGGAATGGTGAAGAACAACACAATCACAAAGATGGGGGCAAAATCGAGGCGAGAGATCAAGACGCTCGATAGAATTCCGGCCAAGGCGATGAACGACGCCCCGAGCCCCGTGCCGATCGCGTAATGGGCGGTTCGGTACTGCGGATTCCGCTGGGCGATCGCCTGAAGTGCCACGAGGTAGCCCGCGAATCCGAATCCATAACCGAACTGATCAAAAAACATTACGCCCGACATCAGGGGGGCATTGAACTTGAGCAACGCAGCAAAGATGTACAAAATGTTTGGAACATTCATCGCGGCAGCGAGATACCAAAAGCTCTTGCGCAACCCGGTACGGGCGACAAAGTATCCGCCAATGATCCCCCCGACCACGATGCCGACGACTCCAAATGTGCCGTTTACAAGCGCAACTTGCTCGACGGAGAGTCCGAGTCCAGTTGTCGGATCCATGCCTCCGTCGTTTTTGTCCTGCAGGAAAATTGGCACGATCCGTCCCAGCATCGCTTCGCCGAAGCGATAGAACAACATAAACGCGAGGATGTGAGCGATCGCTTTTTGTCCAAAGAATGTGCCCAGGGCACGTCCCATCTCGGTGTCCCGCATGGTTCGTCGAGTGAGGACGAGAAAGATAGCGCCGGCAAAGAGGGAAATGAATATGTTCAGGAACTCGGCGGTCTCTGCGCTGACCTCGTTCGCCCAAGAATAGAAAAACAAAACGTACGGGTGCGGGTCAATCCGGAACGACTCGAAGGGCGCGGCTACCCCGGAGAGCCAGTGACCGATCAACCGGAAAACCGAACCTACGAAAAAATAGACGGACACACCAAGTCCGAGGACAGCGACGAGCCTAAGCCAATTTGCTTTGCGCTCAGACTCTGAAAGATCGCGCGGGGAATCTTCTGTCGGTTTGGGCACGAGCATCGTGCCCACGAACTGCCCCACTAGATAGATGGCCGCCAGAATGATGCTGGCAAACATCCACGCGGTGGGCTCGGCAAACTTACCCGTGAAACGTCCACTGATGAAGATCCCAGCCACCCATACAATCGCGGCAGACACGAACAGACGCCCGACTCGATAGAAAGTGGATTGCCATCCCACGTACTTGGGTTGATCAGGACGGGGAACAGAGAGTAGATAGAAGCCATCGGTTGCGATGTCACAGGTCGCACTGAAGATGGCGATCAGGAACAGGATCGCCATGCCGACGCCAAATGGGTTCGGGACATTCAACGAAAGCGCAAAAAGAAAGATGAGGATGCCAATGAGAAGTTGCATCCCAAGGATCCAGCGCCGCTTGGTTCCGTTGAGTTCAACGATGGGCCCCCATAGTAACTTGAACGACCAGGGCAGAGCGACGAGTGACGACCAGAGCACGATCTGTGAGTTTTCAATGCCGATGCTCTTGTAAACCGTTGCGCTCATCTCTTGAACGAGAGTGACCGGCAACGCTTGCAGAAAGTAGAGGAGCGGGACGAACTTCAGGGGATGGGTCGGCGCGACCGTTGCGGCCGGCGCGGAGGATTGCTCGGGAGCATTTGGGGCGTCACTTTGCAGATCGTCGCTCAATCTGCGTCTAGCATGGCCTTATTTGTCTACGGTTAGCAAGGCAATCGCTTTATCGCGTTGCACATAGTGATCCACGATGGGAAGCGGGTAACCCTCGGGATGAAGTAATCCTGCGTCGTTGGGCCAATGTCTGTGGGCTACGGGTAAGGCTTCCAGTTCGGGGCACCACTCCGTAATGAACTTCGTTTCGGGGTCAAACTTGCGACTTTGCAGGATCGGATTGAAAATCCGGAAGTAGGGTTGTGCATCTACACCTGTGCTTGCCGACCACTGCCAGCCGCCATTGTTGCTTGCCAAATCAAAGTCCAAAAGGTAACGAGCGAAGAACGCCTCCCCGCGTCGCCAGTCAATAAGGAGATCTTTCGTAAGAAACATCGCGCACACCATCCTGAGCC
>JAHBTC010000103.1 GCA_019638835.1 Fimbriimonadaceae bacterium | reverse complement strand
AAACCCATCGGAGAACTTAGCCCGCGAGACATTGAACGGGAGAACCCCGAACTGCGGACCCACGACGAAGTGATCGCACTTCTTTCGCGCATCTATGGAGAGTTCGTCACCCCCGCCCACCTTTGCACGGTCATCTACTTCTCGCGTGTAGACGAGTAGTTCTAAGCGGACGGAATCGCGGTTGACTTCGTAGACAGAGAGAACGGAAGCAAGTCACCGCCTATGAGTCACTGGATCGCCGACGCGGCGCATTGCCGAGAAATGGATCGGCGAGCGCTTACCGAATTCTCAATCCCCGTCTCCGATTTGATGGAGAGGGCGGGCATTGCCGTATTCGATGCGCTCAAAGACTTCGTGGCTGAAGGTGAATACGTCTCTTTTCTTTGCGGTCGAGGCAACAACGGCGGGGACGGCTTTGTAGCGGCGCGGCACGCACTCAGGGCCGGGCTCAGAGTGGAGTGTCTCGTCGCAGCAAACGAACTCTCCGACCTTTCTTGCGATGCGAAAGCGATGGCGATCGAAGCCCGCAACGCCGGTGTAGAGATTCTGTTTGCTCCGAATGACCAGTTCCCCCGCCGGCTCGAAGCGTTGGCATGCCGCGATCTTATCGTCGATGCTCTTCTCGGCACCGGACTCAAAGGTGAAGTACAGGGCGTGGTGAGTCAATGCATTGAGGCAGTCAACGAATCTGGGACTCCAGTCGTAGCCGTTGATATCCCAAGCGGAATCAACAGTGACACGGGGGAAGAGCACGGCACTTCGGTTTGGGCGATGCGAACCGTGACCCTTGGCCTGCCCAAGCCGTATCTGTTCCAGGGAATGGGTTTGGAACACGCTGGATTCTGGACCGTAGCCGACATCGGCTTCCCGGCTGATATCATGCGCTCACCAACGGGCGCAATGATCGTAGATGACCCTTGGGTGGCGCGGTACTTACCAGAGCGGCTACGTTCAAGCCACAAAGGAAACAACGGGCACGTCCTTGTAATCGCCGGGAGTTACACGATGCCGGGAGCGGCAGTTCTAGCGGTACTCGGAGCCCTTCGATCTGGAGCGGGCTTAGTGACTGTGGCGGCGATTCCGAGCGTCTGTCAAGCCGTAAGCAAAGCCGTTCCCGAGGCACTTCTCTTGCCGCTTGAGCAGGAGAGTAACGGCATCTCTCCTATGGCGGCGTTCACACTGAGCGAACTCGCGCCGAAGTGGTCCAGCGCGTTGATTGGCCCGGGACTTGGGCAGACAGAGCCAATCCGGGAGTTTCTCCGGAGGCTGTGGTCAAGTTGGTCCATGCCCAGCGTGATAGATGCCGATGCGTTGAATGCGGTGAGTGAGGGAGTACCTTTACCGGCCATGCCATGCCTGTTGACTCCCCATCCAGGCGAAATGAGTCGGCTACTTCAAGTTTCAACGGGAGAGGTGCAAGCCGACCGGTTCGCAACGGTGCGGTCAGCGGCCGACCAGTACCAGCAGACTCTGCTTCTCAAGGGGCCATTCAGTTTGGTCGCTTCGCCGGGTGAACCTACCCTGGTTAACGGAACCGGGAACCCCGGAATGGCGACGGGCGGCATGGGTGACGTGCTGAGCGGCGTTGCGGCTACTCTGTTAGCCCAAGAATTGCCTCCTCATCTCGCGGGGATCGTTGCCGCTCACTGGCATGGAGTTAGCGGTGACCTTTGTGCCGAAGAAATCGGCTCGGTCGGTTTCCTCGCGAGTGAAGTCGCGCACGTATTGCCTCGCGCCCGCGCTAGAATTGGGTTGTCGTGAGCCCACGCACAATTGCTGTCTATCTTTTCGCGGTGATCCTTTGCATGAGCGTAGTTGCTCAATCAGGTCCGTCCAACACGCCCGAAACAAACGCTCCGCCTTCCGGGAGCGGAACTCCCCAAGAACGAAGACTGACGATTGTCCTCCCCAACGCAGACGGCGAGTACATCGCTTGGGTTCAGTCGGACGCGGGACGGTTCGTTGCTGATCGCGGGATGACGGCATCCGAGGGCAAGATTGTTCTTCCGGTCATAGGAGACGTTGCTGGTCAGAGCGTTTACGTTGCCGATCGAAAGTCGAATTCGATCGCGTCCGTTGGCCTCGCAGAAGTCAAAGACAACCTTTGGACATTGAAGAGTGAAGACTTTCGAAACATCTTTGAGGTCGTAATCCGTGTAGAGCACGAAGGAACAGCCGTTCGAGATGGTCAAGTGGTGGGAAGAGTGGGAACGTTGGAACGGACCGCCCTTGTCACCGAGGACGACAAGGGAAGAGTCTCGCTCTTTAACCTCCCGACGGGCGAAATGCAACTCAGTTTCACGACGAAGATCGATGGAACGGAGCAGACGATTGCGGGCCCGACAGTCGGCATCGTGAAGAGTCCGAATCCATCCGCTTTCGTGATGGAAATCAGCGAGGCGGTACCCGTCGTCGAAGAGGACAAACCGGGCGAACCGGTCGCAACTGCGAATACCCCCGCCCCGGCCGCGACCCCGAACGCGGGAGGTAGCCCGATCGGGCAGATGATTACGGGGCTGATCGCTCTTGGCATTGTCGGAGCAATCGGTTGGTGGGCATGGAAAAACCACCGAGCGAAGATTGAGGAAGGGCTGAAGGCTATGGGCGTTCCCATGGATAGCCAACCGTCGGATTCGGACGATGAAGACTCTCCGCATGCCCCCGCGTATTCCCGTAACCAACCTATTGAGCAAATTGTTTTGAATCCTGTTCCTATGGATCCTGCGGTGAGCGCCCCCGTCCAAGTGCCGATCGCCGCCGCAATCCCTAACCCAAGGCTGGTGTCATCAAGCGGCCAGGTGCAGATGTTGGGCGAGGAATCCATTGAAGTAGGGCGCGATGCCGTCTGGCTCATCGGGGCCCCGTCTCTCGAAACGGCGAGTCGCCGTCATGCATCTTTCGCCCGTGTAGATGGCGGGATTGTCGTCAGTGACCTCGGCTCGACAAACGGAACCTATGTCAACGGACAAAAGATCGAGGGTCCGGTCACGCTTTCACCCGGTGATGTAGTGCAACTTGGCGGCTTGGTCTTGAGGTACGAAGAGTAAATGGGACGAGCCATCGGCCGCGCACTCGTTTGCTTTCTGGCGGGCGGGCTTTGGTGGCTTTTTGTGGAGCCGCAGTTTCCCAAAAACATCAATGCGGGACTGGCATTTGCGGCGGATCCCGCATGGAATCGCGCCGAAGCCCTGCTTACAATCGGTTTGTGTGCTTTGATCGGAGTGGCGGGCGGTGCCCTGCAAGGACTGACTCGAGGATCCCGTACCCAGATGATCCAGTCGACCGTGGCGGGTCTAGGCTTCGGACTAGCCGCCGGATTTCTCGGTCGCATCGTGATGGGGATGGTGTTTGACGCCCTCATGATGGGGCAAGCCGCCTCTATAGGCGGACAGAACCCCACATCAGTCGTTAGGGCGTTGACGTTCCTGCCGCTTGGGATGTTTCTCGGAGCGGCGGTGGGCGGAACTCAGTTCTCAGTTCGCGGAGTTTCCGCTGGTGCAGTGGGAGGGATGATCGGTGCCATCGTCACCGGCATCCTGTTCGATCCGATTTCCGCAATCTTAGCGGTGCCCATGTTGGCGACGACGGATCCCGGCACGGTTCAGGAGATCGGTGGCCCAGGACGGGCATTTCTTTGTGCGGGCCTCGGGTTCTTTGTGGGGTTGTTCACCGCAATCGCCGACGTATTGAGCCGGAAAGCGTGGGTTCGACTCGTACTGGGGCGGAACGAGGGACGAGAGTGGGCGATTGATCACAGTGCGACTTATATCGGTCGAGATGAGCGAGCCGGAATCCCTCTATTCGGTGACCCGGACGTTGCTCCGCACCACGCGACCATTACCCGTCATGGCGGGATGTACACCATTACGGATGCCGGGAGCCCAGTTGGAATCGGCCACAACGGAATCCGTGTGGCAAACTGTGTGTTGCATCACGGGGACTCCATCCAGATAGGCCGCCACCAGTTGCAGTTCTTGCTTCGTGGGGCTGGTGCCGCGCGACCCCCAGTTACCCCCATGCCCCAAAACCAGCCAATGCAGTCGGGCCAACCGATGATGCAAGGTCAGCCGACTCCCCATGTGCCGACGCAAACTGGGCTAAACATCCCTCAAGGCGCGACAATCGCCACGACGAGCGCGCAACTCATGGGGGCCCCAGCGACACTCGTAGCACTATCCGGGCCACTGACCGGTCAGCGCTTCACCGTCAATACCCTGACGGTGATTGGAAGGGAAGGAGATATCGCTCTCGCGGACGCTCAGGCTTCGCGTAAGCACTGTAGCGTGTCGCCCTCCCCCGGTGGGGTGCAACTGACTGATCTGGGGAGCACCAACGGAACCCTCGTTGGCGGCGCGAGGATCACCCAGACGTTCGTAGGCAATGGGCAGACATTCCAGATCGGACAGACTCAGTTCAGGGTCGAAGCCTAACTCGTCTTGCCCTGATCTAAGTTCACGACGGTGCCCATAAGCGTCTTCTCTGCGCCACCGACATCGCCGCGACCGATCGCTTGCATCGCCATCGTCACTTCTTGCGCTTCCGCGTTCTTGCCCTGTTGCACAAGGAGAGCCTGCGTCTTCTGTAGATCGGCCATGGCGGCGGCGACGCTGATCTGCTGGGTTTTGAGCCCAAGAATCGTGCGCTCGACGACCCGACTGGCGGCGGATAACTCCATCGCGCCCTCCACTCGAGAATCCATTGGAACCGAATACCGTGCGGCGTCCGCCGTGAACTCCATGACGAAGTCCACATCTACGTGGTGGCTCGTCCCGGTTGCGGTGTCATCGTAATGCAACTTGCCTGACATCACTCGGTAGTGCCCCATGGGGTGGTTGGGAAACTCCAATTCGAATCCCTGTCGCAGGGTCGATCCTCGTTCAACGTCGCTCAGGTCAAGGTTGATCTCGGGTGCGCCCGGCGTAATCCCGTGTCCTGTCGCGGCCTTCAGAGACACCCAACGGGCGGTCTTCAGGGTCAGTTTGAGATTTGTAGCGGCGGTACTTAGCAATTTGTTCAATTCGCGTCCGAAGATCTCCGGGATGAGGTGCGGTTGGGGGATGTAATAGTAGTTCCCCGTTGCACGCTTAGCCATTCCGGCGAGGAGTTCCTCGTTGTAGTCCGGACCAAATCCCAAGAAGGTGCACGTGATCCCTTGTTGCTTGAGTTGCCCCGCAAGTTCGGTGAGTTCAGAGAACCCCACGATTCCCGCCGTGGGTTCGCCATCGGTCAAAACCACCATGCGCGTTGTCCGCCCGGCGGCTTTTCGCTCCATGATCAAACCTGCCGCTTTTTGGACTCCTGAATAGAGGTCCGTCGTGTATCCCGGTCGGAGTTGCTGGATGCCTTGCTTGATGCGCGCTTTATCAGTGACATTTTGCGGATTCATCAATACGTCTACCGTCTCGTCAAAAGCGATGATCGAGAGTACGTCTTGGGGGCCGAGCAAGTCCACCACATAGGAGCATGCTTCCTTGGCGTACTGCAATGGGGCTCCTTCCATGCTTCCGCTTCGGTCAATCACTAAGCACAAGTTGAGGGGTGCACGTGGTCCACTGGCACTCATTCCGGGAAGGGCTCCGCCTCCTTCCCCGGCCGTTAATTCGAGCAGGAACGCCTCGCGTGCCGGTCCGTTCGCCATAGTCGCCGAGCGACCAGGGATCACGCTGACTTGAATTGCAGTCGGCTCCGCCGTCGGCATGGTAGGAGGTGCGCTCATTGCTTGGGTCCGATTCGGATCCACGTCCATCGGCCCCGGCCCGCCGATCACGGTGCGGTTCGGGTCGAACGGGGTCTGGCTCATAGTGCTAGTTTAGCGTGATGTCCCGGTAAAGTGTGCGAGTGGACGATCCGGTGGTGGGTGTAATCATGGGTTCAGACAGCGACCTTCCAACGATGGAGGCCGCCGCCGAAGCTCTTGTGGAGTTTGGCGTTCCTTATGAACTTGAAATAGTCAGCGCTCATCGCACTCCCCACCGAATGGTTGACTATGCAACATCGGCTCGAAAACGAGGGCTAAAGGTGATTATTGCCGGGGCGGGTGGTGCGGCCCACTTACCGGGGATGGTAGCGGCGCTCACGGAACTCCCGGTGATTGGGGTTCCTGTAGAATCAGCGGCCCTCAAAGGGATGGATTCGTTGCTCAGTATCGTGCAGATGCCAAAAGGGGTGCCCGTGGCAACGGTCGCAATCAGCAACGCTCGGAACGCAGGACTCTTAGCGGTCAGGATTCTTGCCACCGGGGATGACCAACTCGCGGAGTCACTTGCAGACTTTGCCGATGCCCAGCGGGCCCAAGTCGAAACCCGAAACGCCAAAGTCGCCCGCCGAGGCTAGGGTAAACCGCGACCCGATGCCCTCGCAAATCCTTGACGGACGTGCTCTTTCTTCCCTGTTCCGTGCGGAATTGAAATCGAGGGTAAGCGATCTTCGGGCCAAGGGTGTGGTTCCACGACTCGAAGCGATTGTCGCCGCGCAAGATCCGGCGAGCGTTGCCTACGTCCGCATGAAGCGGAACTGGGCCGAGAAAGCCGGTATGGAAAGCGGTAGTTGGGAGGCGTCCGAAAACACCACCCAGACCGAACTGATGGATAGGATCGCCACCTTGAACGACGATCCAAATGTTCACGGCATCCTCCTGCAGCACCCATTGCCAAAGCACTTAGATGAGGATGCGGCCCTCCTCGCACTGGGGGCGGAAAAGGATGTGGATGGCATCAGTCCGGCGTCGCTAGGGCGATTAACGGCGGGACTGCCGGGATTTCGTTGTGCAACCCCGCTTGGCATCATGCGTATCCTGGCTCACTACGAGATCCCGCTTGTGGGCAAGCGCGCAATCGTGATCGGACGGAGTGTCATTCTCGGAAAGCCAATGGCGCTGATGCTCTTAGAGGCAAACGCGACCGTTACCGTCGCGCATAGCCGCACGTTAGACCTGCCCGATTTGGTGCGGCAACACGATATTATCGTCGCGGCAGTGGGTCGTGCCGAGATGGTGAAGGGCGATTGGCTCAAGCCGGGAGCGGTCGTTGTGGACGCGGGCTACAACAAGGTGGACGGTCGCTCAAGTGATGTCGGGGATTGTGATTTTGATTCTTGCGCCGAGATCGCCTCGTGGATAACACCCGTGCCCGGCGGCGTCGGGCCGATGACAGTTACGAGTTTGCTGATGAACTGCGTGGATGCGGCCGAGTTGTCACTCTGAGTCAGGTTTGGTCTAACCCTCGCTCGCGCAGAATTTCCCCCCAGTCGGTTCGGGTGCCAATCCCTTCGATGCCGACCCGCCGACCAGATCGTTGGGACCAATTCACGCCGGGGTTCATCCCTTGAGACTCATAGAACTCCACCATCCGCGCGTCGTACTCGGAAATGTGTGGGGAAGGGTCGGAGTATCGCTCTCGGTGCCAGACTGCTTCCGGTCTGAGACGCGGCTTCATTTGCGCGGTGCTGTCTTCGGCGGGCCAGCCTAGACACAAGCCAAAAAGGCCAACCACGTTGGGAGGCAACTCAAGGATCCGCGCTACTTCGCGGGGATGATTCCGAAGGGCCCCGATGTAGCAGCAACCTAATCCGAGCGACTCCGCCGCAACGGTGAATCGCTCACCCGCAAGCGCCGCATCCACCACGGCTGACGTGTACATTTCGGCGGTACCCAGGGCAGAGGGGTCTTCTCCGGCAGCCGAGGCGGCTGCTCCTATGCGGTGCAAGTCGGCGCAAAATGCGAAAAACCACGCTGCGCCCGAGATCTGCTTTTGGTCTCCCGCGACTGCGTTGATTGCTCGGCGGCGCGTCGGGTCTTGAACGCTAATTGCCGTCCACATTTGGAGATTGGAACTCGTCGCCGCACTTTGGGCCGCTGCTATCAATCCTAAGATGATGCCGTCGCTGACCGGTTCAGGAGCGAAATCGCGAACGGATCGATGCGTAAGAACGGGGCCGAGATCCGGTATGGAATCCGGAACCTCGACCCCATACCGGGCCGACCAAACTTCCTTGAGCGGTTCGTCAAACATTTGACGAGACGTTACTCGCCGCGCGACATCTCAATCAGGATGGGATATGCCTCGGGTTCAAGCAGGATGTACTGGATCCATCGCTTGACAAGTTCATCCTGGCTTAGTTCGGGATCGTCAGGACCGCGAGGAATCGTAAACGTGCCGGCCGCTGCCCGAAACTGTCCCGGATTCAGGATCGTCTTGAGAGCCTCAAACACCTTAGCGACGTTTGATTGGATCATCATCTGGCGCAGTCGACCAACGGCGAGGTCGACTGCCTGGAGCTTCGCGAAGACTTCCTTGCTCGGCACTACGCCCTTCTCTTTGGCCTCTTTGAGCGCGGCATCGAGTTCAGCCTCTACCTCGCGCATCATCTCAAGCTCTTTCTTCGCCTCGTCGCGTTCTTCCTGGCGGGCGGCTTCAATGAGCGGAAGGATCTTCTTGACCTGCTCGGGGGTCATAAGGATCGGCAAGAGGTTGTTATAGACCTCAAGGATCTGAATCTTACGAAGGAACGGTTCCGCTTGTCGACGAATATCGCGGACATCGGTTTGGGCGGGAGCCACCGCCATCAATGCGGCAAGAAGGGCGAGAACTGCAAGGAAGCGCCGGGTCATGGTTTTTTAGCCTCTCGGCTGTCGGACGAAGAACGAGGGTTCACCGTTTCGGGCACGGCTAGCATCACCAAGGCCATCGCCGCCAACGTCTGCATCATGACAAAAACCAGTCCAATCACGCCGACCACGGCCCACGCCCAAGGCTTCAGTCCGCTGGGCTCTAGCCCATTCGCTAACTGCACGGTCCAAAGTCCGCCGACGAGAACGGCGAGCGAACCGAAAAAGCCCGCCACGGATAAGACAACGGTTGTGGACCGTGGACGGCCTTTCAATCGCTCGGCAAGACCGCGTACTCGACGACGAAGCAGGAAGGG
>JAHBTC010000102.1 GCA_019638835.1 Fimbriimonadaceae bacterium | reverse complement strand
GGGCGTGGGCCAACACGGCCTCCGTATCGGCCGTCCGGAGCCGCAACTTGATCGTCGCAAAGTGGTCAAGGATCTCTTGTTGGAGCCGCCGGGCTTCGGCCTGTTCAAGCCTCAACTGGGCGATTTGATCGTCGGCAACCGCTCCAAAACGCTCGAATCGAAGGCGATCCAGCCGGAGAGCCTCGACCTCCTCGGGGCCGCAACCGACCATGTACCGGTCGATTTCCAATGTCATGCTCTCCGCGTAGGCTTGCTGCCGTCTTAGATGCCTTAGTTCCACAAGACTCTTAAAGTGAGTCTCGTTGTACGATTCACGAACTAAGCACTCTTTCACCGTCAGGGCGAAGTCAAGAGCGCGCTGATCATCCAAGCGGTGCCATCGTCCTCTGGAGAGAACGATTTTAAAGGCAACCAACCCAACGAGGAATAAGATCGGGACGGTGAAGCCGGGTACCCCGATGAATGCGCAGACAATCGAAGCGATGATTGCGGGCGGCGAAGCCAGGATCATCCAGGACGCGATCCGCTTTGGATCCCATACCGCAACGATGGACCCGCCTACTTTGCGCTCAAAACCTTCTTGAATCAGCCTCCGCAACTCTAAATCCTCAAAGGGAACCAAAGCGCGCAATGTCCGACGGGTTTCGGCGTCGACGGTGGGAGGAGCAAAGTGCGAAAAGCCAAGCACGGCGTTCGTAAACCGCGCAAGACCTGCCTGTACTGGTCGGCTCATCGCACCTTCTATGGTATCTGATCGCAAAACAGCCCGAGCAGGTTTGAGTTCCGGCTCGGGCTGCGATGCGTTCGGGAGTTTTTAGAACTTGCAGACGCGAAGCGCGGCTTCGGTAATCTTGTCCGCTGAAGGCAGTACGTGCAATTCCAGTGGTTTCACCCACGGCACAGGCGTATCCATTCGGGTCACGCGCATCGGCGGAGCATCCAAGTATTCAAATGCCTCTTGGCTGATCCGCGCCATGATCTCGCCCGCAAAACCGCAGGTCATGGGTGCTTCGTTTACGACCACAAGCCGGTTTGTCCTCTTGAGAGAGTTTATGATCGTCTCTTGATCGAGCGGAACCAGTGTTCGGATGTCAATGACTTCGGCAGAATAGCCTTCTTTCGAAAGGTTCTCGGCAGCCTCAAGACATTGCCAAACCGTTTGGCCGTAACTGACGAGCGTGACGTCTTCGCCGGCACGGCTAATAGACGCCTTGCCCAACGGAACGATGGCCTCATCGCCAGATTCCAACTCCTCTTCGATTTCGCGCTTGCGATAGAGTTCCTTAATCTCGTAGAAGATGACCGGATTGGGGTCGCGGAGAGCCGCAATCATGAGCCCCTTCGCGTCGCGCGGAGTCGACGGGCAAACTACCTTGAGTCCAGGGGAGTTGCAGAACCAGGCCTCGTTCATCTGGCTATGGTAGAGCGCTCCCCCGCCGTAGGCACCCGCTGGACCGCGAATGACCATCGGGACAGCGACTTCACCCGCCGTTCGGTAGTGGTACGTCGCCGTCATGTTGACAATCTGATCAAATCCGCAGGAGATAAAGTCAATGAACTGCATTTCGACCATCACGGTCTTGCCGTTCAGCGCCATGCCGCAAGCCGCACCCACAATGCAAGCCTCGCTAATTGGCATGTCAATTACGCGTTCCGTACCAAACTTCTCTTGCAGGCCATCTGTGACGCCGAAGGCACCTCCGAGGAGACCGATGTCCTCGCCCATGCAGATCATGTGCTGGTTTCGGTCCATCTCTTCGGCGATGGCTTCTTTTAGTGCGGTCAAGTAGTTCTTCTTGATCGTGGCGTCGGTTTGCATTAGTGAAGCCATGTTATGCATCCTCCCGGAAAACCCACATCGCGCCTTCTTCGGCGGATGGAACCGGCGCCTTCAACGCCGAAGTCACGCCTTCAGTCAGATAGGCCACGACGTCTTCGGGGAAGTCTGTGTCGTGTACTTCGCTCGCGCCCTTGTTCTCGGCGGCGTACTTCTTGGCATCCGCCTTCGTCATGAGACCAGCTTTGACCATGTTCGCTTTCATGATGGCGATAGGGTCTCGCCGTCGACCTTCATCTACTTCTTTCGCGGGTCGATACTTGGCGGCTCGATCGTCGTCGTGGTCGCCGTGACCATAAGCGCGGAACGTCTTGCACTCGACAATGCTCGGGCCGTGACCTGCTCGGGCGTGTTCGACAGCGGTCATCACCTTGTCGTACACATCAAGAACGTCTTGACCGTCGGCGATGAGACCGGGGATGCCATATCCATCGGCACGACGGGCAAAGTCCGGGAGCGAATACTCCAGTTCTGTCGGCGTTCCGTACGCCCAATGATTGTTTTCAATAATCGTGATGACCGGCAACTTATGAACGGCCGCAAAGTTGATCGCTTCGTGGAAAACGCCTTGCGCAGTTGATCCTTCGCCGTTGAAAGTCAGCACTACTGAATTGCCGCCGTTCAGCCTATCTGCGTAAACAACACCTGCCGCTGCCGGAATCGTACCGGCGAGCATGGACGTGCTGTGAATGATCTTCGCGCGCGTGCTACCGATGTGAGACCAGTTATCGCGCGCTCGCCCCGGAGAAGTTGCTCGGCCCCAGACTTGACCGCAAACTTCGTCAATGGACATCCCGATCCGCTCCTTGTTGCGCCAGCCTGCGCGCGCGTCCTTCAGGAAGAAAGCCGGCATATCCCGGTGAATCGGACTGATCCAATCATCGGATCGGAGACCGAACAGGGAGCCAACGATAACGGCCTCTTGGTTATGCGAACTGTAAAGAGTTCCTCGAAGTCGACCGCGCTTCTTCTCTTTAATGAGTCGGACGTCAAAGTAGCGGGCCAGATAGAGTTGGGCCAGCATCTCCTGATAGTCTTGCGGGGACAGGAGGTCGCGGGGTCGCGATTTTTCGGATGGTTGTCTTTCGGTGGTTGTGGCCACAACAGGCTCCGGGGGTGGGTTCGGTTATACCAGCGGGCCGTTTCTTGCCCCGGTCACCTCGCCCATGAGAATTGTCGGCTTTTGGGCCGTTTATCTCCTCCGTTGGACGACGAATATCCCGGGCACGACGCGCGCTCCCGGGATTTTCTTCTTAATCGGGCCAAAACACTCAGGCTTTAGCCGTGCTCCGACGACTTAGCCTTTGCTCAAGGCAGTCTTCATTTCGCCGAAGACTTGCTCAGGACTGGAGTAACCGACGAAGCGGTGGACTTCCTTCCCTTCCTTGTTGACGAAGATGACGCTCGGGAACGCTTCGATGCTGTACTTTCGAGCGAACGCCTTATCAATGTCAGCGTCGATCTTGAGCAGAACGAAGTCCTTTGCGATTTCCGCGAATTTTGGATGGTGGAACGCTTGCGCGTCCATCAACTTGCATGGGCCGCACCAAGACGCCATGGCGTCAATCATGATGATCTTGCCCGTGGCCTTGCTCATTTCGATCGCCTTCGGCAAATCCTCAAGAATCCACTCCCCAGTGAATGCATTGATATCGATTTCTTTAGCACCTGCGGGGGCCGTGAAAGCGAATGCATCCGCGCCAAACTGCGCTTCGGTGGAAACACCGGTAACGTTGATGAGCGTGCTGACCGGGCGGGTGCCGCTGTTATCAATGATTTCAGCTTGGCGAAGCACGTTGCTTCGATCCAAGAACAGTTTGATTGCGTTGCGACCCTGCATCGCCTCGACGACCTTCAACTGCTGGCCTCCGCGGGTGATGTTGCCCGCCGCGCGGACGTTCGTCAACTGGTTGAGGGCATTCTCATCAAAGAAGACTTGCCAGACCTGAAGATCAATCGAATCGAAAGCCTTCGCCAGGTTTGCCGCCGACTGCTCTTGCTTCATGAACGAGTTGTCGGCCTTGTTGTAGACCGTCATTGTCGTGCCGTCAGCCGTGATTACTTTTTCGGGCGACTCAATACGAGCCATGTTTGGCTTCTTGAACGAAGCATGCACGGTGCGGGTCGCACTGCCCATGAGGGTGGAAGTGTAGGTGACGTCAAGCGTGTCCGCTCCATTCACCTTGTAAACGTGGTCCGCCAAGGGGGCCGGTGGGGCGGCCAAAGCCAAGGCAACGATGCCGACGGCGATGACGCCGGAGGCGATTCCAAAATTGCGGTTCATCAATCTACTCCTACCGAAAAAGGACGTTCGCGAGTTGCATACGCCTTCTACTTCCACTATATCTGATTTGCGCTAAAATGTCGCGATGCAATCAAAGGTCGGCTTAGGTGTGATCGCCGTCCTTTTTGTCGTTTTTTGCGGCCTTTTTATCGCCGCGACACCGTATCGGCAAGGTGGTGTGCTGATCCAGCAGAACCGGGCATACGCTGCCGATATCGGTGCTCCGGACGAAAGACAACACGCGAACTACATCGCGAGGCTCGTGCGGGGAGAGGGAATCCCGATCTTCGATCCTGCTGATCCGGATCAATATGAGAACTATCAGGCGCACCAGCCGCCTCTCTTTTATCTGCTTGCCTCGGGCTTCGCCAAGGTTGCGTCTATCAATCCGCAGGAGGAATCTGGTCGTAATCTCCGCTGGTTCAATGTCCTGTTTGGACTTGGAACAATCCTTGGGATTTACCGGATCGGAGTTATCGGACTAAGGGATGAGAGTGTCGGCCTAGCTTCGGCTGCACTAGCGGGTTTGCTTCCGATGAACATCGCACTCACAAGCGCCATCAGCAATGACCCGTTGCTCTATTGCCTTTGTACCTGGGCGATCGTAGGCTGCGCAATGGTTTTGAGGGCACCAGAGGATCGTCGCGGTTATATCTTGTTCGGTGTTGCGAGTGGCCTCGCGATGTACACCAAGACTTCCGCGCTGATGCTCGTTCCGGTAGGTGCGGTTGCCGGATTTCTGGCAGGTGGCGAGAAGCGATTGATTCGTGCAGTCTTCATGGGGGCTGCCCCTCTCGTTCTTGCGGCACCCTGGCTCATCCGAAACACATCTCTATACGGCGACCCGTTTGCGCAGAAGGCATTCACACAGGCATTTGTCGGCTCTCCGCAGGCAAGTGTATTCATCGGTGAACTCGGAGCGGGCACATATTGGTTCAACTGGGTGGGTTGGACGACCGCACGCAGTTTGATTGGGGTGTTCGGATACATGGACATTTACGCGCTCGAAGGGCCAGGAATGAAAGCCTCCGATACGATCTATCGATTGGCTCTAGTCGTCATGATCGGACTCGCGGCGGCCGGCATCATTCGCGCTATCAAGAGTGAGGACAAGACCGAGAAGTCGCTTCATTTGGTTCATTTCGTTGCTGGGGCTGTGATTTTCGTTCTGTTCCTTCGGTTCAACGCCCAATACTATCAAGCGCAGGCTCGCTATCTGCTACCTGCCATCTCGGCGATTGCCACTGTCATCGGCCTCGGTGCGGTTCACTTGCTCAAGGAACGGAAAGCGTTTGCGTGGGTGTTGATTGCCTTCGTGTTTGGAACAATCTCGCTGTCGAGTTACCAAACCCTTGAGCCGGCTTTTCAACGCCGTTTGTCGCCACCCCCAACCTCCCGATTGGAGGTCGGGACTACTGCCAAAACCTGCTGGGCAGACGTAACCAAGGAGCATCTTGGCGGCGTCTTACGTCCGGAAGAGTGTTGACCGTATCAAAATGGACCATGCCTGAACTGGATGCCGATCCGGATCAGCGTGCAATTGCACGAGTCTTGGCGGGAGAGAAGAGCGCATTCCGTTCTCTGTACGAACGCCATTACGGGAGAGTGTATTCGGTGATTCGCGGAATTGTGCGTCGCGAAGTGGATGCTGAGGACCTCACCCAAGACACGTTCACCCTCGCCTTCAAGGGGCTGCGGCAGTTTGATCAGCGGTCAAAGTTCGGCACTTGGCTCTATCGCATCGCGGTCAACCGGGCCCTCGCTCACGCGCGTCGCAAGAGCGGACGCAATGACGTTGACCTCACTGTAATTGAGAATACAGCATCTGTTGCACCTGACGTGCCGCAGGAAACCGATCACAAGATAGAGCACGCCCTTGCCCGGATGAACTCCGACGACCGGGCCCTGATCATTTTGTTTTATTGGGAAGAGCAATCCCTTCAGGAGATCGCGAACATCTTGGACATCGGCGCTAACGCGGCGAAAACCCGCCTTTTCCGCGCTCGAGAGCGCTTTCGACAACTCTACGAGGGTGAACCTCTAGAGGATGGAGATTTTTCATGAATGTAATCCCACCCGACACCGACGAGCTCTTGTGGGAAGTTGCCCGAGATCCACATTCCGCGACCGCGGAGCAATTCAGGGCCCGTTACCCAGAATTGGTTGCTGAGTTAGACAAGCGAGCGGAAATGCTTCGAGGGCTCCGGCATGCACGACGCGGACCAGGAGACGAAATTCCGGAGCCTCGCGTTCTTGCCGGTCGCAATCCAATGATTTCGATGCCCCGCTGGAGTGTCGGCGTGGCTGCGACGCTGCTTCTCTTTTCTATTGGTCTTGCCTTCATGGCGGTTTTCAATCGACCTCAGGCGGCTGCAGAGGATGCGGCGGTTGCTACTTCACTAGAAGTCCAGCCTTCTGAAAGTCGCGCCGTCACGGATGCCGATCAGAGTGAAAAGAACGTTGAGAATCGTGATCGTCCTCAGATGCAAGGGATCAATGAGGAGAATCGTGGTTCAATCGGGTCACCTGTTCCTTTTGCGCGCCCACCGTTCGAGAGAAGTGTAACGATTCAAGAGCAGAGTGTCAGCCTAACCAATGCAATCCAAGCGATCACGGCGCAGGCAGGAATATCGGTTACGGTGGCGCCAGGGTTTGAGGACAAGGCCGTTACCGTCCAGTTTAAGGATGTCCCTGCTCTTGTGGCATTGCGGACGTTGGGTTCACAAAACGGGTTTAGAGTCGTCGAGCAAGGCAACGCGGAAGTGCTGATCATCCCAGAGAATAGTTCGACCACGCCCCTTCTCGTCGACCCCCAACGTGAGCAATCAAATGGACCGCCCACAAGAAGTTCAACCGGTGGGTTGCCTTCTTTGCCACCTGCGGGCAACTGATTGTCGCCGAAATCGAGCCTGAACTGGCAATTTGCCGGGGAAACTTCTCTATACTGGAATCAGGACTCTCGTGAAAAGGGTCGGGTGAACTCATGTCGCATACAGAACGAAGTTCAGATGTCCAAGAGGTTTTTGGTGTTCGCGCCCTTGCGGCCGGCATCGGCGGCTTGATTTTGCTCGCCATCGGAATCGTTGCCTTTATGTATATGGGGCCCGGTGGAATCGGACTTGCGATCGTATTGACACTTGCCGGAGTCGGTCTTATCATTTATGCGATCGTCAATATGGCAAAGATCCGGCAGGTGCCTTCTTTCCCTATCACCTGCCCTTACTGCAACGAAAAGAACTCTTTCAACGAGAAACCGTTGTCCGACGTGCGCTGCACGAAGTGTCTCCGAATGGTGCCGATCACTGACGGACGAATTCTCAATGTCACCCAAGTCCGATGTGGATTCTGCAACGCCCTGAACTGGTATTCCGAACGGTCCGTTGGACTAATTTGTGAGGACTGCAACCGTGAGATACCGATATCGACGGCGGATGGTTCGGTGGGGCACACGGCACTCGGTGCCTATGCTGCCCATGACGAGTCCGGCACGTTTGATCTTGTTCTTACCTCGGGTGATCCGCACAATGAAAACCTGGTTTCGGCGTTGCAACATATGCTTGCACTCAACCGTAACCAAGTGAAAGACATCTTGGAAGCCCTTCCCGCAACGTTGCTCGTCGGAGTTCCGAAACGAAAAGCGGACATGCTGGCGGCGCAGTTGAGAGTTCACGAAGGCGGTACTGACGTTCAGCCTCATCAAGGCTGAGCCTATACTCACCTGACGGCCCAACTCCAACTCCCGATTTCTCAGGTATCGTCCCGTCCAGTTTGGGGGTCGGGTTTCGCTGTGCGTGCCCGACCCACTTTCGGAGGATACGGCACTTCATCATGATTGCGCGCTTGTTCGGCGGCTCGAAGAGGCAGATAACGATTCTGCTCACAGCCCTGATCGCCATGCTTCTGCCATCGTTGGCAATCGCTTCCGGTGGCGAAAACGTCACCCTACAGTTCTCTCAGTCGGACTTCTACTACCTGTACGCTTCGCTGGCCTTTGGCTTGATCGCCATCGTGACCGCATTTGCCATTCGATCCAAAGTTTTAGGGCAAGGTCGTGGCGACGAGAGCATGCAAGAAGTTGGACGCGCTATCAAGGATGGTGCGCTCGCGTATCTTCGCCAGCAAGTTTCCACGATGGCGGTCTTTGTCGTCATCCTCGCTATCGGCCTCTTCTTCCTCTATACGGGCCGTTACGGCAACAGCCTCGCGATGTGGGTTGCGATCTGTTTTGTGCTCGGTGTCGGCGCCTCATATATGGCGGGCTATATCGGCATGATCATGGCCGTTGAAGCCAACACTCGCACCGCAGCCGCCGCTCTCACCAGCTATAAGAAATCGCTGGAAACCGCATTCCAAGCCGGAGCCGTTGCCGGTCTCATCACGGTTGGTCTTGGTCTTATCGGTGCGACCGCAATCTTCCTTGCCTTCCCTTCCGATGCCATGAAACTTCTGATTGGCTTCGGTTTTGGTGGTTCGCTCGCCGCCCTCTTTATGCGAGTTGGCGGTGGGATCTACACGAAAGCCGCCGACGTTGGTGCAGATCTGGTTGGCAAGGTCGAAGCCGGTATTCCCGAAGATGATCCGCGAAACCCGGCCGTCATCGCAGATAACGTAGGTGACAACGTTGGTGACTGCGCTGGTATGGCCGCAGACGTTTTCGAATCGTATGAAGTTACGCTTGTCGCCGCCATCGTACTCGGTGCGGCAACGGCCGCAATTTTCGACACATCCACGTGGATGAAACTCGTCATGTTCGCTCTCATGGCGCGCGGCGTTGGCATAATCGCCTCCATCTTTGGCATTTTCATGGTCAAAGGAAGCGAGGACATCAACGCAGATCCGCTCAAAGCGATCAAGCGTGGATTCACTAGTTCGGCTCTCATCGCCGTTGTCTTGACGGCTGGACTTGCCTACTACATGTTGGGCGGCATGAGCAACAAGGACGCGATTCGTTCTCAGAACTTTGTGACAAGCGAAGGTCTCCAATACGAAGCCGTGATGGCATTCGTTGGCGCCCAGAGCCGAATCGCAGCGGAAAAGAAGGTCGCCGTCAAGGATGTTACGGCCGCCGATATTACGGCAGACGC
>JAHBTC010000101.1 GCA_019638835.1 Fimbriimonadaceae bacterium | reverse complement strand
GTCTTACGACTGTTGAGCAAGAGGTCGTCGTACAGTTCGGCGTAGAAGTTGAGAGCGTACAGCACGGAAGCGTGACTATTGTATCCTGCATCCTTCTTTTTGGCTATGTTTACGACTCCCGTTGCCATGATCGCCATCGTTGTGGGGACGGTGGTTTTCCTGGGCGTGGGGCTATACCTTTTGGTGAATTTTCTTGCCGCCCGATTCTCGGTTTATCCGATTCGGTTCCCGCAGTGGATATCCCCTGGCCAGTTGGGCTGGAACCAGGAACGAGTGGAGATTTCAACCGAGGACGGTCAAAAACTGAGGGCTTGGTGGTGCGCCGGCGATTCGGAGTGGGTTCTTGTTTTTGGGCACGGCTATCTCATGAATCGAAGCGAGTTCGTGCCTTTACTCTCGGCAATAGGCGCGGAACGGCCCAACGCAATCTTCTTCGATTTCCGCGCGCACGGGGGGAGTAGTGGGAGGAAGTGTACGTTCGGGATTGACGAGGCCATGGATGTCGCGGCGGTCTATGATTTTGCTCGCAAGCGCGTTCCAGGTTCAAAGTTCGTGTACATCGGCAGTAGCATGGGCGCCGCTGCCGGAGTATTGGCGATCGCCCGCGATCCCTCCGACACTCACGCGCTTTGGCTCGATGCCATCTATGGTGATTTAGATGAGGCGAGTCGCAACTGGTGGAAGTTCGTTGGGGGGGCGAAACTCTCGCGGGTGTTCGCCAGCACCCATTGGTTTGCCCAGCGGCTACTTGGGGTTCAACCTAAGGAAGTCCGAATGGATGTTCCGCTTCAGAGATTAAGCGGTCTTCCGATCGTATTCATCCACGGGGGGCAAGACCCACTTGTGAGCAGCGCGACTGCTTCCCGCCTCCAGCAGGCCGCAGGCTCATACGCCAGAGTCGATCATTACGCGAATTCTAGTCATGGTCGGGCGCGATTGGATGAGCCACTTCGGTATAACGAATCGTTCCGGGCGTTTTTCGAGGAACTTCAGGACCGCTGAGACGGTTTGTTGCTGGGTTTCGTCTGGAACAGTTACGAATGACAAGACAATGAGGTCTTGTGAACGGCCGCACCGGCGAGGCCACGACCCAATGGATATGGATCATGCCCGAAACTCTCCCATCGTGGATCTTCCCGCAACTGGAGCGGCTAGCCGTTGAGCGACCGGACCGTCTCGCCGAGGTCATCGCGCTCGTCATGGAGCATGCCCCCGGCTTGGAGTCCGAACTCACCGCGATGGCAGTTGAAGAAGACCTTCTCTCGGCGGAAGAGGGTGCCCAACATCTGGGAGTCTCCGTCGAAGACATGGAGAGTGCCGTGCACCAAATCAAGGAAGTGTTGATGCGCGAGACCGCCCATGCAAGGATCGCCCGAGATGCAAATGGGGTCGCCCGCATCGTGGACGAGCACGTTGCGGTATGGGAAGTAGTGCGGGAGTACCGTAGATTAGGTTCGGTGGAATCTGTTAGCCAGGTGATGCCGATGTTGAGTGAAGTGGATATTCGGCTTGCGCTTACGTACGCCGGTCGCAATCCCGACGAGATCGGAGTGCTGATCAAGGACTACGAGGCTCATCAGGAGCGCGCTCGAGCGGCCTACCCTTTCGCCCGTGTCAACTAAGTGAGTTAGCATAATGACGGCGATGGACGCCGTTCTTCGCACAGATATTCCAGGCTTGCCTGAGCCTCGGCGAGGCAAGGTGCGAGACGTGTATGACCTCGGCGATTGCCTGCTTATCGTCAGCACCGACCGGCTCTCTGCGTTCGATGTGGTGATGGAGAACGGGGTGCCCGGAAAAGGCATTATCCTCAACCAACTCAGTCTCTTCTGGTTTGAGCGTTTGTCTGCCATCGCTAACCATCACATCATCACAGGTGACGACCGTGCGATTGCCAACCGTATGGGTGCCGATCATAAGGCGCTTCATGGTCGCGCAATCTTGGCAAAAAAAGCGGAGCCACTCAAAATCGAATGCGTTGCGCGGGGCTACCTGACAGGGTCGCTCTATAAGGAGTATCTCGCGTCCGATGGCTTGGTGCACGGATTTCAATTGGAACCCGGATTGCTTGATGGCTCACCGCTTCCCGAACCAATTTTCACCCCGGCAACCAAAGCCGAAGAGGGACACGATCAGAATGTCAGCATCCGACAAGCCGAGGAGATTGAAGACGAGCAGACGGTGCGCCACGCGTCCGACCTCACTCTGCGCCTCTTTCGCGCGGCGGCGTCGCATGTGACCGGGGCGGGGTTGATTCTCGCCGATACAAAGTTTGAGTTCGGTCATACCGATGACGGATTGCTTTGGATTGATGAGGCTCTTACTCCAGATTCGAGTCGGTACTGGGAGGCCGATCAATGGCGTCCCGGAATCGCTCGTCCGGGTTTTGATAAGCAATTCGTTCGCGATTATCTGGAAGAGTCCGGCTGGGACAAACAACCACCAGGGCCCCGGCTACCAGATTCGGTGATTCAAGGAACGCTCGAACGTTACATCGAAGCGTACGCACGGATCACCGGGCTACCCTCACCGGTTACGGGGATTCCCGCGTGATTTTCGCGATCTATAACGCACTTCTTATCCTGTTTGCTCCTTTCTGGGGGACATGGATGATCTTGCGCGCCCGCAAGCGTCAAGAAGCCCCCAACTGGGGTGAGCGACTTGGCGACTACCGCATCCCCAAATCCAGAGAGAATCCAAGGCTCTTCCTCCATGCCGTTTCCGTTGGCGAGGTGGTTGCGGCACTTCCGATCCTCAAGGCCGTTCGAGAACGGCTACCCAGTGTCAACATCGTTTTGAGCGTGACTACGAGCAGTGGCCATGCGACCGCCCGTGAAAAAGCGGAGGGTTTGTTTGACCATTTGGTTTACGCCCCCATTGATTTACCCCGCGCAACTATGAATGCGATGCTTCGCACGCAACCGGACGTGATGGCGTTCATGGAAACCGAGCTTTGGTTCAACTGGCTCTGGATGGCGAAGCAGTACGACGCCCACACTATGCTAATCAATGGACGAATCAGCGATCGTTCTTTTCCTCGTTCTCGCTCGCTCAAGTTCTTCTACAAGCCGCTTTTGAAGTTGATGGATGAAGTGCTAGCCCAAACGCAGACCGACGCAGATCGGCTCAGAGTACTGGGCGCAGGCGAGCCTGAAGTGATCGGAAACTGCAAGTACGACCAAGCAGCGGAAGGCACTGAAGCCGACCCAGAATCGCTCCGGACTATGTACGAGATTCAGCCGGGAGAGCAGGTCATCGTTGTCGGAAGTACGCGGGGCGAAGAAGAAGAATTACTGGTTGCGGGAGCCCTTGCCGACCCGAGGCTGTCGGCGGTGCGCGTGATTTGGGCTCCCCGACATCTGGAACGAGTAGATGCAATTGTGTCGCGGCTGGGTGATGTTGGAAGGCGATCTCATGGCACGAACCGGCGCATCACGCTCTTGGACACTTACGGCGAATTGAGCCAAGTGTATGCCGTCGCTGATGTGGTTGTCATTGGGGGCGGATTTGCGCCCCTTGGAGGTCAAAACCTAATCCAACCGATGGCTCACGGGAAGCCCGTGCTTCATGGCCCCCATATGATGAACTTTCGCGATGTAAGCGAGGAGGCGAGGCGAGTGAGTGCAACATCGGTGGCGAGCACTCCGGAAGAACTCGCTGAGCAACTCGTACGCCTGCTATCAAACCCCGAGCAGCGGGAATCCATGGGAAGGGCCGGGCGAGAATTGGTCGAGCGTCATCGAGGGGCGAGTCAACGCTATGCAGACCGGATCATCGCCGGGTTACTGGCCCAGAGGAAAGTCGGGAGTCAATGACCGGCCGCCGCCCGATTGCGGCTCATCTGAGGAACCACCACCACCGGGCCCCAAGTTCGGCAGACTTACATTCCCGAGCATGCCACCTTTGGCATCAGTTTGAATTGTGAACCACGGCCGCTCGTTATATTTGGCGCACACTTGACCTAAGGTGGTATTGCTTTGCGAAGCCGCCGCATCAATGCGGCTCGCGCTTTGTCCCTGCATTCCGTAGAGAACCGAAAGCGCACCTTGAGGATCGGTTGCACTTTTTGCAAGCGCCCCCAAAACCTCATTCATCATCGCCCTTGTCTGGTTGAGAGTCTGGCGGTAACTATTCGCGAGGGGCACACATTCGGCGGGCGGCGGAAGTGACTCGTAGTCGGTAGAGAGTTGATCCCATGCGGCCTTTTGCGAAGACGTGTCTTCGCTGACCGACTCGGTGGGAGGCGGCGTGTCGAGAACGTCGGCGTCGCCACCAAGCAAACCTTGAATCACCTGTTGAGTCCCGCCTGCGCCTTGCAGCATCGTCATCTTCACAACCGCCTCACCGATTTGCTGGGAAGACATCGTGATCCGCCGACGCTCAATCCGCTCCAGATGCAAGAGCCACAATCGCACTTCGTCCGGCATCTTTGGCCCCTGAACGTGTTCATCGAGTAGTACGGGCGGCGGGGCTTCACCCAAACTCGGCAAGACGGGCGAAGGAGATCCACCTAACGCTTGCGTCGCGGCAACGGCATTCGGCGAGCGACCGATCGCAAAAAGATTGCCTCCGTTCCCAAGACTGAAGCCGACGAGGAGTGCCGCAAAGATGAACGCTCCGGCAATCAGGTTGCGGCGTTTGCTGGTCTGTGATGAGTACGGATCAGCCTGCGCGTTCATCACTCTTACTCTACTCCCGTTTCCTGATTTTCGGTCATTTGGCCACGCGTTCGTACTAGGTTTTTGCGACTAACCGTTGAGAAAAGTGATGCGACCGACCGATAAGAAGCATCTAAGAGAACAGGAGGTCAACCATGTTAGGTCCCCAAGTTCCGATCAATCACCCCCTGGTGCAGTTGTTTGCGAGCACCGTGGATGAAGTGATGCGCCTTCACGTGGCGTCCCACGGCCAAGAACCGATCCGCGATTATCTAACGCGACTCTTGGTCGAGTTCATGCGCGCCGAGCGACTTGACGCAATCAAAGACTCGGAAGGTCGTCCGCTTCGGACGCTCTCAGAGATGATGGCGGCCGGTGACGTTCGGCAAAACGCCGACTCATTTGAACAAGAACGGGAAGTCAATCGACTGCTGGGCGATCTGATCCTCTTTGGTAGCGGTGTGATGCCGGCCTATCTGCATCGTATGCCGCTGGGAGACGGCTGGTTCGGTCCGGCTGACTACACTGAAAAGGGCAGGGAGAGCTATGAGGTCGTCAGTTCGTTTGACTACGGTGACTTCGCGAATGAGGCCGACCTGTTCCGAGCCCTTGCCGAGCAGTTCGACGACTACGTTTGGGTGCTGAAGCGTGTCACGGAACGTGTTCCTCTCTATGCTGCCTGAGGAGCGGATTCGATTGCGGCCTCGCGATACGAGCGGAAGAACAACAATGCCGCCACGATGAGGATGGATGCGCTTCCCATCAGAATATAGGTGTTGCTGAGTCCTAGAGAAGCCACCACAAGGGCAACGGTGAGCAGACCAATCGGCTGCACGCCCATTTGGGCGGCCGCGAGAAACGAGCCCACTCGTCCTCTGATTGCGTCCGGGAAGTTCGTTCCGACATAGGTTTGAACCGGGATTGAACAGTACGGCACACCGATGCCGCATAGCGCATTCAACAGGAGATACAAGCCGTAGTTTTGCGCCCAGGCCATTCCGATGACGCACACACCGACACTTGCCAAACCAAGCGTGAAGGCGAGGCCAACCTTCTTGACCTTTGTGCCAGCCACGATTCCGGAGCCGACGATCATCGCCACAAAGAAGGAAAACTCGATCCAAGCGAGGTCCGTGAAGTCGCCTCGGAACCATTCTCTGTTTGTGACCAAGTACACAGGATAGAACCCGCTGAAGATGAGCGACATGCCTGCGAATCCAAAGATCGCGACCCGCATGAAACCGTCTGCCTTCACGGCACGCCATCCGGCTTTTCGATCGTTCATCTCCACATCTTCGCTCGGTTCCGGCACAATCTTGGGCAGGCCAAGGAAGATGAGGCCAGCAGTAATGTAGGTCACCGCGTTGATCGCTGCGGCGATGGGAAAGAAGGAACCTCCTGTTGCCCGAGCCAGCGGCCCAAGCGCGATTGCCGATACGGCAAGCCCGACCATGGAGATGATGCTCCCCGTTGAGTTCGCCAGTGCCTGAGCGTTCATCAGTTCGTCGGGCGGAACAAGTCGAGGCACGGCCGCCCCGCGAGCAGGCATCGAAAAGGTAGATAGGACTGCGAGAAGAATCGCCGTTGTTGCCAACACCCATGGCGAGAATTCGGGAACCAGCCACGCGTAGAGCGCAATACCGATCATCAAGACGGCACTAAAAAGCTCACTGAGTGCGAGAACGAGTCTTCGATCAAACTTATCCGCAACGTGCCCAGACCAGTTGGCAAGGGCAAAAAACGGCACCGCTTGAAGCGACAGCACCAAACCCACGAATCCCGGATCTTTCGTCATGCGATCGAGCACATAGAAGAACACCAGCATGTACATCGAGTCCCCGAATAGGCTGATGATCTGACCTATCCACATGCGGCGAAAACCACGGTGTTCGAGCGCTGAGATCCCGGGGAGCACGATCTTGAATCATACGTCGTACGGAATCTTCACGCCAAAGTTGCGAGGATTCTGGGCACCCCGGTATCCCCACTTGCCGGTTCGCCTGCCGAGCGCGGAATCCCCCAAAAGGAAACGGGTGGTCCCAATCAGGGAATAACTTCACGATTTGCTCTAAGGTTTTGCCGCGATTCGCCCGACAGAAATACCGGGTCACCAGCCCGGAGTTATTGGAATGTACGAACAGTACTGGGGTCTTAACGAGTCGCCGTTTGCGCTAACGCCTGATCCGCGCTACCTCTACATGAGCCGCGCACACGAAGATGCGCTGATGATGCTGCACTACGCGATCACGCGCAACAAGGGGGCAGCGATGCTCGCCGGCGAGATTGGGCTGGGCAAGACGACGATCTCTCGCAAACTGATCGAGACACTCGATCCAGTTCTTTATCGCATGGTTCTCATCGTGAATCCGCTCCTGACCCCGGCGCAGATGATGAAGGAGATCCTTAGCCAACTGGATATTGACATTGCCTCGCGCAACCGTCAGGTTCTGTTGCAACGACTTCATCTTGCCCTTCTGGAGCATTACGATAAAGGTCGCCGCGTCGTGGTCATGGTGGACGAAGCCCACCTGGTCCGTAGTGCCTCGACTCTCGAAGAACTCCGGTTGCTCTTGAACTGCCAGATGAACGATCAGTTCTTGATCAGTCTCATCCTGCTTGGCCAATCCGAACTGCGCGACAAGTTGCACAAGGTTCCGGCATTGGAGCAACGACTAGCCGTTCGCCACGTCCTCAAGCCTCTCGACGTGCAAGACACGGGCGAAATGATTACGCATCGCATGCGGGTCGCAGGTTACATCGGCGAGAAGAGCCCCTTCACGCCGGATGCCATCCACAACATCCATAAAGCGTCGGGCGGCGCACCACGCGTGATCTGCCAACTCGCGGATAACGCCCTCCTCATGGGAGCGGCCCGCCGCGAGAAGATGATTGACGGATTCCTGACCCACGAGATCGCTGAAGAATTCATGGGAGTGGCCGCGTGAACCTTGCCGACGCCATCCGAGCCGCGAGCCATGGCGAAAGTCCGCTCCACGCCGTGCACCCCGTCCCTTCCATCCTTTCCGCCAACCCTGACCAAGAGGTACAGCCCATGCATACCCCCGAAAATCACCCCGAACCCACTCACCCGGCCGTGAACCAGGGCAACGTTGTGCGGCTCGAACTGTTCCTTCAACCGGAGCAGATGCAGGCGCTGTTCAAGGCGATCATGCAGGGCCAACACTCGGTGCTTACGATTCGCGAAGCCGCCCACTACCTCCGCATGAGCGTCAATGCGTTGCAGAGACTCGCCGACGAAGGCGAAGTGCCTGGCGTGCTCATCGACAATAAGTGGCGATTCCCGAAAGCGAATCTCGACGACTGGCTGTTGCTCCAATCAAACGGAGTGGACAGCGAGGAGGCTGCATAACCGATGTTCAACAAGAAGTCTATCGTCGGCCTTGATCTTGGCGCTCGCCTGATCAAGGCGATGCAAATTGACCGGACCAATACGGGCTGGAAGGTTTCGCGAACGGCGTACATCCAGACTCCGAAAGATGCCATCAAGGAAGGCGTTGTCATTGACCCGGAAGCGGTTGGTACAGCCCTTCGACAGATGTTGCGAGAGCAGAAGTTTCAAGCCACAAATGCGGTGATCGGCGTTGCCGGTGCATCCGTCATCGTCCGCTTGGTGCGCATCCCCAAGATGCCCGAAGCCACGCTTCGGAAGTCGATCAAGTTTGAGGCGAGTCGCTACGTTCCCTCCAGCATTGAAGATTCGTTCATCGAGTTTGAGATTCTTGGCGAGTCGAGCGACGGCCAAATGGATGTCCTCATCGTGGCCGCGCCACGAGACGTGGTCGAAACACGGCTTAAAGCGTGCGAAGTCGCCGGTCTTGAAGTTGACTGCGTGGACGTCGAGGCATTCGCAATGTACCGATCGCTGATCGAAGCAAGCGAAGAAGGCACGGTGAGCGGCGATGTGATCGCCCTTGTTGACGTCGGAGCGCAAACCACCAAGGTAAGCGTCATCAACCGAGGCGTATTCGCTATGACCCGCAGCATTTCGCAGGCGGGGCAAACGATTACCGATGCATTACGTACTCACTTCAAACTGAATGAAGAGGAAGCCGAGCAGGGCAAGTCGCAACTCGATTTGCGAGACCTTGTAGCCGACTCAAAGACGATCGAGAGTCCTCCGCTTCGCGTCATTCAACCGCACGTGGACGACCTGATCCGCGAGATTCGCCGATCGCTCAACTACTATCAGTCGCAGCACAACGAGGGCGCGGCTCCTAGCCCGGTAACGCACTTGGTGCTTTCCGGCGGTGGCGCAAACCTCCCTGGACTCAGCGAGTACATGCAACACAAGTTGGATATGCCCGTGACGCGAACGGGAGTCTTCGACAACCCACGATTCAATCACATCCACGACGAGAACGGCTCCCCTGGACTCGAACTCGCAGTGGTAACCGGCCTGGCTATGCGATCGCATCTGAAGTCGGCCTAAGGAGAACCCATGCCTACGATCAATCTCATTTACGAACAGCGGTTCCAGAAACGCCAGCGGGAACAGCGGGGGCGAATGCTCTTGCTGGGCACGGTTGGCGCGGCCGC
>JAHBTC010000100.1 GCA_019638835.1 Fimbriimonadaceae bacterium | reverse complement strand
GCCGGGGAACGAACTCAAACCCGCGGCGATTGCGTTATTGCTGCGCGGCTCGACTTTGACGTTGTATGGTGGGTCGCTGTTAACTAAATGTATTCTGTTTTGACCGACCAACCGATCCACATCGGCCACGCTGGCGCTGTCGCCGCACAAGAGCCGGTGATTCCCGAGCACCCACAGGTCGCCGAGTTGGGTCGTCGCTTCGTCGGGCGGCGCGGGCACATCGTCGGGGTCGACAAGACCGGGGTTCGGTGCCGGTGCCATCAACTCACGCAACTCGTCCGGCGTCCATCCCAGCAGGTCCAAGTCAAAATCAAGGCCCTGCAGCGCCTCGAGTTCCTGCGGCAACAACTCCAAATCCCACTCAGCGATGTCTGCCGACCGGTTGTCGGCGATCCGCAGCGCCTTCACCTGCGCTTCGGTTAACCCCTCAGCCACGTGCACGGGCACGCTGGTCTGCTGCAGGCTCTGCGCCGCCTTCCAGCGCGTATGGCCCGCGATGATCACGCCGTTCTCGTCCACAACGATGGGCTGCCGCCAGCCAAACTCGCCGATGGATTTGGCGACGACCGCCACGGCGGCGTCGTTCTTACGCGGGTTCTTCTCGTACGGCTGAATGGTTTCGATGCTTCTGTATTCGATCTTCATGTCAGCGGCTCCTGATTAGTTTGCATGACCATGACCCCCAACGGACTGTGTGCGCGCGCACACCCCCCACACCCCCCGGTGCGTGCGAGCGCAGTCGCACTGCACCTGCACTTTCACTTTTGCGCGCGCGCGGGCGCAGTCCCCCTTTCCATTTCCCTTGGCGGCGGGACCACCGCGTACCGCAGCGGCTGATTGCTTCCCGTATACCACTCGAAAATCTTCTGACTTGCTGAGGCAGCTTGGATAAGGCCACCAACCCCGCGTTTGGAAATACCCTGCGCGGACGCGGCCGCCTCGATCTGCGCGCGTGTTTGCGGCTCTGCCGTGAGGAATGCCTTGACGAATGGCTCTACTTGCAGTTCATTGCTGGAGACCTTCCGCTCTTTTTTCGGCCGTTGGGATTGCAGCTTGGTTGGATCAAGATCTGGAGCGGGAACCCACACGGGAAATTCCCATCGGAGGACCGCTGGTTCGATGGGGGCAAACGATCGGGCGGCAGCTTCAACCACCACCGCTCTCGGCTCTTCATGGGGGCGGAGCACAAGATGAGTGTCAGCCGCTCGGCTTTGGCTACCAGCACCAGCTCCCACATCGGTGACTGACTTGGCGGACTGATTTCCTTTGCTCGAGTGATGGATCAGAACGAACGAGCAACCTAACCGATCGGCGTACCGGTCAATGTGGTTGTAAATGCTCGCAAGCAAGCCATTGTCATTCTCATCGCTTCTAGGAGGCAAGAAGCGGTAGAACGCATCGAGCACGATGATTGAGAACTGCTCGGGCTTGAGATCGTCGAAGAAGTCACCCAGCGACAGAATGTCTCGGAGTTGCCCGCGGATGTTGTACACGCTGAGGTCGTCGCAAAACTCCTCTTGGGAGATCCCGCGGGCCTTCGCCACCTCGGGAATTCGCTTGGCGGTTGTTTCCGCGTGAAGCTCGTTGTCGATCAATAACACCCGCCCACGGGTGGTAGCGAATCGTTCAAGCCAAGGCCGTCCTGTCGCGACCGCAATTGCAAGATCGGTCACCAGCCACGACTTCCCTGTCTTGGGCGCGGCGATGATGTTGAGCGTTTCCCCCTTTCGCAGTACACCTTCGATCACAACTGGACGCGGCGTCGGAAATGAGGAACAGAGTTCGCGAACACTCCGGATGGCAGAGACTTGCGGCACCGTTTCGTCGCTGCGTTCGCTTTCGGCCGAGGCAACCGACGATGCATCCGGCGCTCGCGATCCAATACTTCGCGCGATCTTTGAAACCTCGGCGGCATCCAGTGGCGGCTTACACCGGTCGAGGTTAACTTTCTGAAGCGCAGCATCGATCTCCGCCACACTCATCCCTGGCCGTCGCATCGTGCCTGCAAGGCTGGTCAAGGTGCTATTTCGACGGCCTTCTGGAATCGCGTTGCCGTTCGTCGGGTAATCGCTCGTTGATCTCTTTTGTTTGCACTCAATCGCGAGCCTGACGAGCCAGCTGGGCGCTTCGGCGAGCTGCTCCGGCGAGCAATCAAGTTCGAGGCTCTCTGCCCAACGGTACTTTCCGTCGCGAGTCACCGATGGAGCGACGGCGATATATCCGCCGTTCGCGCGAATGTCGATTTTGTCGGCGATGTCACTTTCGCTGTTGCGAACATCCACTCCCGTCGGCTGCTTCCAAATCAGATGGCGACCACCGCGCGGTGTGTAGGCCATACGCGCTGTCGCGTAATCGGCTTGGAGATCAGGTCGGTCGGAGAGCCAGGGATTGTCCTTCCCGTCGATGTCGAGCACAAGCAATCCCTGAGTGGGAATTCCGATGTTCGCGTTTGGAGTTTCGCGCCACCATTGGTCAATCTTCGCTACGTCCTGGCTTGCGTCATGAAACCCGTTCTCGGTGATAGGCTTCTTAATGCCGGGAATGAGTGGAAACACTCGATAACCCATTTCCGCGTAGCGAATGGCCGCATCAAGAAGTGGATTTGAAGCATGCATGCGCGTGGTTGTCGAGCCTTCGACGTGACCAACGGCGGCAGCATCGACCTGAGGCCGGAGTTCGGCTGTGGAGTCGGGCATTGACATTGCTATTTCCCGCCCTCGCCGCGGGGCGAGCGTGGCGCTGCAACCCGCTGACTTGAAAGCTCATGCCACATACGGCGCTGCGCTTTCCACGAACTTTCACAAGCGATAGCGCGTACCTCGCGCTCACTAATGGCGTCGCGGTCGCCTTGCACCAACGGCAGGAACAAGATCTCTTCCTGAATGTCAGGGGCGAGATTCAGCAAGTTCACGATCTGGCTGACGCGTGCGCGGGTGACATGGCTCAAGCTCGCAAGCTCGGAGAAGTCCCCCACCGCTCCGCTGCGCACGAGGTCGTCAAACCGGATCGCCAGCGCCATGAGACGCGACAATCGAGGCACGCGGCCGGGAGGTACTTCGGTCGGTGCCGCATCGACTCTCTCGCGAAGTTCACGCCGCCCATTGCGGCCGGTCCGGAAGTCAATGGCGAAATCCAGCGTCACACCGTCGTTCATGGGCGGGATTCCTCCGACTGTCCGAGCGATCGCAGCCCGAGCGGTTGAAATGTGATGGACACCGACTGCTTGGCGGCGTCGTAGCGCACGCCCTGCACGACCAGTTGCATGAGTTCGACCTGCTCGGTGGTTGAGAGCGCGGACCAGACGGTGCTGAACTCCTCCAGCGCCGCGTCCACATCTGCCTTTGAGACGGGTTCATCTTCGCCGCCCGCTTGCCGCCGCACCGCGGCCAAGGTCTGCGAACGAAGTGCGGGGTCCTTCCCGATGCGTTTGATTTGATCGACCACGAAACGCTCGATCTGGGCGGCAGGGAGTGATGGGCACGGGCAAGCGTCGTGGCCTTGTTTCTGGGCGGTGTAGCACGTGTAATACCGGTACACGCGATTCGCGCGCGTATTGGTCGTCGTGTGACCCATCAAGACGCCGCAGTGGCCACACGACAGAAGTCCTCGCAACAGCGCTCCGTGCTTGTTGCGGATGTGCGAACCGCCGCAGATGCCGTTGGACTTCAGCAGCCTCTGCACCTGATCGAAGACGCCGACGCCGACAATGGCCTCGTGTTCACCTTTGAATTGCTCGGTCTTGTGCCGCACCTTGCCGATGACGACGGGATTGGTCAACAGGTTGTAAAGCCGAGGCTTATCCCACACCGCGCCTCCGTAGGGCTTCTTGCCGACCGGTTCGGTGCGCTTGGTCCGCCACCCGCGCGCATGCAGCACTTTCACTGTCGCCAGCAACGACTTCTTCTCGAGGTACAGCGCGAAGATCTCACGCACCTGCTTCGCCTCTTCCGGATTCACCGTGAGCCTGCATTGTTTCAAGTCATACCCGAGCACCGGGCGTCCGCCAGCCCACATTCCCTTACGACGAGCGGCCGCGATCTTGTCGCGTGTCCGCTCGGAGACGATCTCTCGCTCGAATTGCGCGAACGACAACAGCATGTTGAGCGTGAGCCGCCCCATCGAGTGGGTGGTGTCGAAGTGCTGCGTCACCGAGACAAACGACACGCCGTGCTTCTCGAATGTCTCCATCATCCGGGCAAAGTCCGGGAGCGACCGGCTCAGCCGATCGACCTTGTAGACAACCACGCAATCGATCAGGTTGGATTGGATGTCTTCGAGCAGTCGCCGGATCGCGGGGCGCTCGATGCTGCCGCCGCTGAACCCGCCGTCGTCGTACCGCGTCGGCGAACAAACCCAGCCGCGATGCTTCTGACTGGTGATATACGCCTCGCCGCTTTCGCGCTGTGCGTCGAGGCTGTTGAATCGCTGTTCGAGGCCTTCTTCCGAAGACTTGCGCGTGTAGATTGCGCACCGAGTGACTTCGGGTGCCGCCTCGCCTTCCGCCCTCCTTTCCTTCGCGCGTTTCACGGCTGCACCTCCGGCGCTGCTCGCCGCCGAGTCGGCTTCTGTTTGAAGAACGCCACGCCGTTCCAATGGGAGCCGGTGACTCTGAACGCGATCGCGGAAAGCGACCTGAACACCTCGCCGTCGTATTCAAACCCATTCGGCAGCACACGGACTGTGAGGACCTGTCCCTTGTACTCCCGCCGCAGAATGGAGCCGGGCGCGGGAAGCCGGGAAATACCGCAAACCCGGAAAGGCGCGGTCACTTCGGTTGTTGCTTGCGAACTCGACCGGGCCTGTCGCGGCGCTCGCAATCGAACCTCGGTGTCGTCGGCGAGCTCGGCGGCACGCCGCCGCGCTCGTTCGGTGAGGTCGCCTTCCGAAAGAGCCTGTTCACGCCACGCGATCCGTTTGATCAAGTGGTCCTTGTGGTGGACGCGGGTCGGTTCACCAAAGACTTCGGCGTATCGCCGCTGAAGCTCGTGGACCGTCAGTTCTCTGAGTTCTCGTACCCCCGAAGCTGTCATGAACGCACCTCTCTTTTCTGGCTCGCGTCAACCGCGAGCCCAGGATGGAGGTCCGCCGTGTTGGACAGTTCAAGGCGAGATGAACGGCGATCTAGATGCGAGGAATCCGCAACAACTTCCGTGGCTCGAGCTGCCATGTCGCCAACCGCGTGCAACAGCGCATACGGCGTCGCGTGCATGGTTTTTCCGACAAGCCGAGACCGAGCGACTCCTGCCGCGAGCAACGTCGCGATTGCAAGTAGTCGTTCGGAAGTGGCACATTTCGGAGCGTGATTGACGTGCGTAAAAGAAGTCACGCCCATCTATACGAACACCAATCGCCACAATTGCGACATATTCGTTGCGCCCGGCTTACGTTCGTACTAGCGTCTTACTTTCGACTTACATTCGGGATTCGTAGGCCGTGGGTCCGTCGGGTCGAGCGTGCTCCATTTCATCCACGCGTCCCAGCAATTCTGGCGAGCAAGATAATCTCCTCGACGAACAGTCTGCCGCAACTTCAGCACCTCGTCGGGCGAGAATCGAGTTTTGTGGGCATCGGAGCCGCGTTCATCGCGGAAAAGCCCCGCTGCTTTGAGCATACTTCGCACGGTGTCCTTGCTGATGCCGACAGCTATTCGCAACTGTGCCCGCGTAGGCCAAGTCGATTTGTCCACTTCACCTCTGGCCGCTGGAGGCTGCTCCTCTTCGCGAGCGGCAACTTCGTGATAGAGCAGAAGCTCATCAAAAGTCGCGCGCAGCTGCTGACCCGTCTGGTTTGGAATTTCCTTCACCCACTTCGTGCTTGATTCCCAAGGGATCGCAAATGCGATTCGGTACACCAGGTCTGCCAGAGGCGTGGCGTTGAATCGCAGTTTTGGGTTCCTGACGACGGTGCCCGTCTCCGCGACAATTTTCTGTTCTTCCTCGGTCAGGCCGTGATACGAATCGAAGTGCAACAACAATGCCAGCGACGTGATTTTCTTCCAGAGAACTTGAAGTCCCCCTCGGTATCCAGAGTGCTTGTCGATCAGGCAGTAGTCCCCACTGTCGGTTCGTCCACAGGACGCGAGTCCCGCGTTGAAGAGCTTCAATAGTTGAATGAGCGCTTCGATCTTTTCTGCAGTCGTCGCGTCGCTCGCGTTGTAGAGAACTCCGTCATCCGCAAAGTACATGTTCGCTGGTTGCACCATCGAGAATCGCTCCCGTCAGCAGTCGAGATACGGGCCTCGTTTGCTGGATTTCGCAGCGTAGACATCGAAGAACAGAGGTAGTAGCAAGCGACAGCTCTTTTCACACCGTGTGAGCCATTCCTCGATCGTCTCTGTTCCGAAAGGGTGGCGTGCTCGACACCTTGCGATCGCAACCCCGCCGTTAACCGATTGGGTGCGCTAACCGCCGAGGTGAGAGTCTGAGAGGATTCGCCTCCGGGTGCTCTGGACCGGCCTCCAATTTGGAGCGCCGCTCTTCGAACACGAGCTCTCACCCGCCGTGCGGATCTACCAAAGGGGGGTGTTGTTCAGCCGAAATCGCGTAATTTCGTTGGGACAATCGCTGGCGACCGTCCGGCGGCTTTCCCGGTGCATCGTCAAATAAGAACGGCCCCGGATTGCTCCGGGGCCGGAAAAACTCCCCTAGCGGAACGGTTTCAAAATCGCTCTCTTGGACCTCCCACTTTCTATTCCGGTTAACCGCTACCCAATAACCGGGAGAACGACCCTATTTTCAGCGCGCCACACGAGTTTTCGAACGAACGCGGAAAACCCAGAACACGAGGCAACAAATGGACTTGGTCCACCGTTTTCATACCGCAACTTTCAAAGTGGGCTTTCCCGCAGTCGCCCTTTCCAGCTCGTATAATAAACTTCGGAGCGGTTTGGAATTCTCTCGGAGTCAAGCGCGTGATTCGACAAATTTTTCCCATCGCGCTATTGCATCGAGCCACTACGGATAGCCGACGATGGTTGCTACTCGCAAGCCTTTGTATGGCAACTGTGTGCGGGCTCTCAACAAGTGCGCACGCACAGTGTGGACCACGGTGGCTATCTGGGAAGGGACTTGCTGGTACCGACGGCGTTGTTTATTGCTCGACGCTTTGGACGCCTCCCGGAATTGGAGCATCTCCAAGACTTGTTGTAGGTGGGACTTTCGGCATTGCCGGTACCGTCTTTGCGCACAGCATCGCGATGTACGATTTTCAGACACATGAATGGGCCGCAATGGATTCTGGAGTGGAGGGTACGGTCTCTTCTCTCGCTGCGTTGCCAAATGGAGACTTGATAGTCGGCGGGCTTTTTAGCCATGCAGGAGGCGTCGCCGCTAGAAATATTGCTCGTTGGAATGGAACAACATGGTCACCGCTCGGATCCGGCTCGCCAAATCGAGTCGGCGCAATACGCGTCCTTAACGGCGACGTAATCGCAAACGGCTGGCCCGGCATTCGGCGTTGGAACGGGACTGTTTGGACAGTGCTGCCCAATGGTCAATTTGGCACCGATACATTCTTCGTCGCCACCAGTGGCAGTATTTTTATGGCTGGGCAATTCGCTTCATCTACCACCGGGCGCAATTACATCGTTCAGGTAGATGGGACCACCATTTCAAATATGGGCACTGGCGTAAATGGCACGGTGTGGTCCATTGAGCAACTCCCCGACGGAAGAATTCTTGTTGGAGGTGCATTTACCCAAGCTGGTGGTAAGCCCGCTGACCATATCGCGATTTGGAACGGCACGTCATGGTCGGCGCTTGGTATAGGACTAAACGGGGATGTCCATGCAACTGCGACGATGTTGGACGGATCTATCGTCGCTGGAGGTGACTTTACACTTTTTAGTAGTCAAACGTCTCAGGATAACATTGCCCGATGGAACGGCTTTCAATGGATTCCGATGGACAAAGGAGTTGGAAACGTTCCCTGGGCGTTAACACGGCTTCCAGACGGCGATCTAGTTTCCGCAGGCGACTTTTCTGTGATTGCTGGGCATCAAACCTTTAGCAACATCGCACGTTGGGATCGCTTGAAGTGGCATCATCTAGATGACAATGACATCTCACCGATCTATGCAATGACAACGTCGCCAGTCGGGGACGTGATTTTCGTAAACGATACCCTCAAGTCTTGGAATGGCGCCGTATGGACTTCAGTTTCCGCGTCCGGCTTGGGGATTGATTCGTCCAGCATTAACACGTTGAACACTCTATATACCGGCGGCATCGTTGCGGGGGGATCTTTCCAAACGATTGGCGACACGTCGGCCAGCAACATTGCGAGGTGGAATAATTTTTCCTGGTCACCGCTTGGTGCCGGGGTGAACGGCACAGTCCGGGCATCTGCGGTCCTGCCGAATGGCCATCTCATCGTGACCGGCGATTTTTCAACGGCAGGAAATTTGCCAACCGGACCCGTGGCCGAGTGGAATGGCTTTGACTGGTACCCACTGAATGACCTTGTCAGTGGCTGGGGCTCTGCCGCCGTTCTTTCTCCTGACGGCACTCTGCTTCTTGGAGGAGGTTTCTATCTGAATTCCGAACCTTCCAGAGCCGGTATCCTGCGATTGGATGGGCACCAGCTTTCGCGAGTGGATGATGGCTCATTTCTCATTCGCACGCTGGCGGTCTTGCAAAATGGCGACATCGTCGGAAGCGCCGGGAATATGCCGAACTACATCGCGCGATGGAACGGCACACAGTGGTTACCGATGGGTTCGGGACTGAGTTCGACAGCTCGTGCACTTAAAACACTTCCGAACGGCGACTTGATTGCGGTGGGTGATTTCGGCATTCTGCGCTGGCGCAACGAAGGCTGGCAAGACCTCGGTTTTGGTGTCAACAACGGAAGCGTGTACTCTATTGAGCGGCTCGCAAACGGCGACTTGGTCTTCGGCGGCGAATTCACAACTGCGGGGGGAATTGTTTCGGCATTCTTAGCACATTGGACAGAAGACAGCCTCCCATGGTCCGCTGTCAATCCGTTCGCGCAATCCGTCCGTGCCGGAGATACAGCCACGTTTTCCGCAACACCGGGCGATGGATATTCGAATGTCCATGCTGATTGGCAGCTGGAGACATTTCGTAATTCCAATTCGTACGGCTCGCTTGTTGATGGCATCATCCCCGGCTCTGAAGGCGCAGTAGCATCGATCATCCAACCAAAGCCGACTATCGACTCTGGTCCGTCCACACTTACGATTACTCACGCCACAGCACAATTGAACGCCCGCAGAGTGCGTGTCGTTTTTTCGAATGTCTGCGGATCGTCAACCACAACCTCGACAAATGGCGTGTGCTACATCA
>JAHBTC010000010.1 GCA_019638835.1 Fimbriimonadaceae bacterium | reverse complement strand
CAATCATCGTCGCGACCTTCTCCACCAGATCGTTCCGTTCTTCCGGAGTCAACTCCTCCAACCACTGATTCAACATCGTTCTCTAGATGGTCGCTTATTTTGACCAATACCGCCTCTCGGTTGCTTGCGAATCGCAAGTGAACTCCACGAAACTGATCTAATCGCGAAGGTTGAGCCAGTGGTGAAAGATAGACGCCTGAACCATCCTCCCAGGTGCGCTTGACATCTCCCCATTCAATGCGAGTCGTTGAGATTCCATTTCGAGACTGCACCCCAGATTCGTCAATCCGATAGCGAACGGGTACGAACATCTCAAGGGTTGCCGCAAAAACCACCACGAAGCCAATCAAGCCAAGCACGATGCTGCGAAACAAATAGACTCCGGCGAGCAACATAAACAGCGCAAAAAAGATGACGACATAGCGTCGCTCTGGACGTACATCGCCAAGATTGACTGACCATTCCAGCGCTTCATTCGGCTGGTTTTCGGGTTTCGGCACGATTTTTAGCGCCAGTCGCGGAAAAGTGTACTGACCGACTCGTTCAAGTGAATTCGTCGAATCGCTTCGCCCAGAAGTGGGGCCGACGGAAGCACCTGCAACTTCGGGAACGTCTTGACGCTCGGGATTGGGACCGTGTCGAGCACGATGACTTGACTGATCACGCTGTCCTGTAATCTTTGGCTCGCATTGCCGCTTAAGACAGCGTGCGTACACGCGACTTGCACGTCAACCGCTCCACGCTTCAACAGTGCTTCGGCCCCCATGATCATCGTTCCACCCGTATCGCACATGTCATCGATCATGATGCAGCGCCGTCCGCTCACGTCACCGATGATTTCAACGATATCCACCTTATTGGGTTCTGGGCGGCGCTTGGCGATGATGGCAATTGGCGCGCGAAGCATTTCCGCGAGGCTCCTTGCACGTCCGACTCCCGCCACGTCGGGTGAAACAATCACGATGTCATCTGCTTCACCGTAACCGGCTTCCAAATAGAAGTTGCCGAGAATTGGCCCGGCATAAAGGTGATCAACGGGGATATCAAAGAAACCTTGGATCTGTTCGGCGTGCAAGTCAACGCATACCATACGATGAGCGCCAGCCCGTTCCACCAAGTCAGCCACGAGGCGGGCGGTCACGGGCTCACGGGGCTTGATCTTCTTATCTTGCCGGGCATATCCGTAGTAGGGGCATACAACGGTAATGCGGCTTGCACTTGCCCGCCGAAACGCGTCAAGCATGATCAGCAACTCCATCAAAGTGTCGTTGACTGGCTGACAAGTCGGCTGAATGATAAAGACGTCGTCTCCACGCGCGCTTTCTTCGACCATGAGACGAATCTCGCCGTCCGAGAACCGGGTGCTTGTCAGGGCACCAAGTTCGAGACCCAGATAGTCGGCGACGCGCTTCCCTAGTTCGTGATGCGCGTTACCAGAGAACAACTTCATGTTGTCTAGGTCCCCGCCTCTTCCGATTCGGCTTGTTTCCGCAATCGCCATTTCGTCATCCACCCTTCTTTGTTTTCTTGCCGACCGCGCCCTACCGCCAGGGCCTCGTCCGGCACATCTTGTGTAATCACGCTCCCCGCAGCGACAAATGCGCCGTCGCCGATTTGGATCGGTGCCACCAATGTAGAGTTTGACCCAACAAAGGCCCCCTCGCCTATGGTCGTTCGGGATTTTTGATAACCATCGTAATTGCAGGTGATGGTTCCCGCCCCGATATTGCTTCGGGCACCCACGCTCGCATCCCCCAGATAGGTGAGATGTGACACGGAGGTCTTTTCGCCGAGGATCGCATTCTTGATCTCGACAAAGTTGCCGATCTTCACGCCAGCCTCAAGAACTGCGCCCGGCCGGAGATTGCTGAATGGGCCGCACCGAGAATTTGCACCGATGATCGCTTGGTCCATGTGAGACATGAAAATGCGGACATTCCGCCCAATGGTCGCGTCCTTGATCCAGCAATTCGGGCCAATCTCCGAACCCGATCCGATGGTTGTTGAACCGTCAATCGTGCACATCGGCAAGATCGTCACATCGGGCTCACAGCAAACGTCGGCACCGACGTAAGTGCTGGCTGGATCCACAATGGTGACTCCACTCTCCGCAAGTTTGCGAAGAATAGATATTCGCATGAATCGGGAGGCTTCGGCGAGCATCCACCGATCATTGACCCCGAGGAACTCCTCTTCTCGTAGTCCGCTCAGGGCACGAACACTTCCCTTATTCCGATGAATCGCGGAGACCATATCGGTCAGATAGATCTCGCCTTTCTTCGGGTTCGGGGCGATCTCAGGAAGGAGACTCGCTAGTGATTCTCTTCGGAAACAAAAGACGCCCGAGTTAACTTCAGTCAAGGATTGTCGTTGCTCCTCGGAGCAGTCAGCGTCTTCGATGATTGCTGAAACTGCATCGCCTTCGCGGGCGATGCGTCCGTAGCCACTGGCGTCCGTTGGCTCGAAGGTTGCCACCACGGCATCCGCACTCGCGCTCCGACGCAATCCGACGGTCCTTCGGAGCATCTCTCCGGTGAGTAGCGGAGTGTCACCGCACAAGACGAGAACATCTTCGGATTGCAGAAGGGGCAGAGCCTGAAGAACCGCGTGCCCGGTACCAAGCGGAGGGCTTTGGACAGCAAACAGAACGCCAAGCGGCTCAAGCAATTCTCGGATTGCGGTTTCGGTTTCGGGGCTGACCACCACAATCACACGATCGGCACCGGCCGTAACAGCGGCGCGCCGCACATGTTCCACCATTGGCACTCCACTGACTTCGTGAAGTACTTTCGGAAGGGTGCTCTTCATGCGGGTCCCTTTGCCCGCCGCAAGAACGATTGCATCCACTCCCATGGCCCCGTGACAATACCTTGCGAGGGTCCGGACGTGATACGATGGAACCATGCCCGTGCGCGTCTGCGACCATCCATTGGCCCAGCACCTCTTAGGCCGCCTTCGCGATAAGACCACTCCACCCGACCAGTATCGAAGTTACGCCCACGCCCTTTCCATGATCTTGGCGTTGGATGCCACCCGAGAACTCCCGGTCGCACGGTTTACGGTCGAGACTCCTCTGACACGAACGCTCGCCGGTCAACTTGATCAGGGGCTCGCTGTCGTGCCCGTGCTTCGCGCCGGGCTGGGAATGCTGGATGCATTCCTCAATCTTTTTCCCGATGTGGCGGTCGGCTACATCGGTTTGGAGCGTGACGAGAACACCGCTCAAGCGAGACGCTACTACGCGAAGTTGCCAATCCTTGACACCCGGTTTGTGATCTGCCTCGATCCCATGCTGGCCACTGGTGGTTCGGCATCACAGGCGATCCATCTTTTGAAGGCGCACAAAGCCGCAACTATCAAAATGGTGTGTGTTCTCGCGGCTCCAGAGGGGGTCGCAAAGTTACAAAGCGAACATCCGGAAGTCGAGATCATCACTGCATCGGTGGATGAATCTCTGAATGATCAAAAGTACATCGTGCCTGGGCTCGGGGACTTTGGAGATCGGCTCTACGGCACCGCCGATACGCCGGCGGGATTGCACATCGACTAGCGAATGTAGTGAATCGCCGGCGACTCGAGGTTATCAAGGAGCATCATACACACGATTGGAAGTGGCCTTCCTTTGGCGATGTCGCGGGCTTCGTCAAACGTGACCTCGTGGATCACCATTCCCGTTAGGTCAATCCACTCTGCGAACCGCAGCGCTCCCCCTTCGTGGCTAAAAACCGCCAAACCGTTGACTCCGTCGTGGCAATAACACCCATATCGCCCGGAGGGGGCGTGGTGCAACACGAACAAGACGGAAGGAAACTCGTTGTCCAGTTCAACAAATGGGCAGACGACGGTGCTGGCCATGGTAGGTCAGTCTCATTCTTGGTTCGGCGGGCCAACAAATTTAGGGGTACTTGAACGCCTTAAAGCTCAGACTGTGCTTCCCCGCGAGAGTAAAGCCGAATTTGCGCCTACCCGCCGAGTCGAATCCGGTAAAAGTAGCAAGCTATGCCGGAGCTAGATTTCAAGGGAAAGGAGTTCGTCCGCAACCACCACCTTACAGTCCCCTACCGGCCTCTGGTGCCTGTGCCCGAGAAAGGGATTGGAGAACCGGACCTCACCGGCAACCTGATCATCCATGGGGACAACCTCGAGGCGCTGAAAGCATTGTTGCCCATGTATGCGGGCAAGGTGGATTGCATATTTATCGACCCGCCATATAACACAGGCAACGAGGGCTGGAGTTACAATGACAACGTCAATAGCCCGGTCATCAAAGCGTGGTTCACCGAAAACCCAGTGGGCGTGGACGACGCCCTTCGGCACGACAAGTGGTGCTGCATGATGTGGCCGCGGCTGAAGTTGCTACGGGACTTGTTAGCGGAAACGGGAAGCATCTGGATGACCCTCGATGACAATGAGATTCACAGAGCTCGGTTGATGTTTGATGAGATCTTCGGGATTCGGCAGTTTGTCGCAATGGTGGAGTGGCAAAAAGTTTTTGCGCGCAAAAACAAGGCACAAGTTAGCGTGAGTCATGATCATGTATTACTGTTCTGCAAGGATAAGACCCAGTGGGTTCGAAATTTGCTGCCTCGAGATGAAGAGCAGTTAGCGTCATTTTCCAACCCAGACAACGACCCAAAAGGCGACTGGCAGGACGTTTCATTCTCGGTCACAACGGAGGATGCAGAAAAACGGGCAGACTACCGCTATTCCATCACACTTCCGAATGGAGAAAGAGTACAGCCCCCTGCCGGTCGTCATTGGAACGGCAAGAAGGAGCGTTACGAGACTCTCAGGTCAGACAACCGACTATGGTTCGGTCCTGATGGTGATCGCACACCCCGAGAAAAGATATATCTGAGCGAGGTGCAAGGGGGTGTTGTTCCTGACACATGGTGGACTCATCAATTCGCAGGCAGCAATCAGGATGCGAAGCGTGAGATACTAGAAATCTTTAATGGACAGGAACCCTTTGCAACTCCCAAGCCGGTATCTCTCGTGCGTCGAGCATTGGACATGACAACGGGTCCACACTCAATAATTCTAGACTCTTTCGCGGGTAGCGGTACTACGGCACACGCGGTCATTGAGAAGTTCGGTCGCCACGCAAAGTTTATCCTTGTCGAGATGGAAGAAGAGGCTGACACGGTCACAGCAGAACGAGTGCGACGAGTCATCAAGGGGTACCCCTATCAAGGTACCCAGCGCAAGACCCTTTTTGAAAAGAGGTTGACTTGGACCGAAGTCCGAAAGGGCGATGCCCTCAAGCAAGAAGCCCTCGACGCCAAGGCGGTGCATGAGGCAGACTACGACGAAATCGAAGTCACTGTGAAGGACGGAGTGCTCAAGGTCATCGGCGTGCGGAATGTGAAGGACCATGCGCCCGGCCTCGGGGGCACATTTACTTATTGCGAGCTGGGCGACGCCGTCGAACTCGAGAAACTCCTCTCAGGTGGGGCGTTGCCCGCCCGTAACGCGGTGGCCGACTACCTCATCTACTTGTCAGGGCTAGATCAGAACAAGCTGGAGCAAAGAGCCATGCCCGAGGATGTGAGAGATTTTTACCTAGGCACGGCAGACGGGATGCACATCTGGCTCCTGTACCGTCCTGATCGTAAGTACTTGTCAAGCACTGACTCAGCCCTGACCCTGCAGACCGCGCGTGCGATTCACGCCTCCGACAAGCAAGGACGGCACCGAGTTTTTAGTCCGGCTAAGTATGTGGGAACCAAACAGTTAAGAGACGAGAAGATCGAGATTGAACACGTCCCGCTCCCTCTCGCTCTGTTCCGTGGGCACACCGATTGAGCCATGCAAGCAAAGGAGTTTCAGAAAGACGCCATTGAGACGGTGGACAAATACCTCGGCGTATTGCGTGAAGAATTGACCAAGTGGATTTCGGCGCAGGAAGTTGCCAAGCAGCACCCAGATCTCGAAATCAAGGCACCGGACTTCACCGAAACTACATGGAGGCGACTGCTTGAAGACGGGACAATCAGTAGCAACCGGCCCTTTAGCCCGCGCAAAACCACCAACGGCGATCCCGTGCCGAACTTCACCTTGAAAGTACCCACTGGAGGCGGGAAAACGTATCTGGGCGTCCGTACCATTGAGCGAATTCTCGACCGCTACCTCGACCCCAAGGGCGAGAAGTTGGTGCTTTGGATTGTGCCGAGCGAAGCCATCTACGCCCAAACGAAGGGTGCACTGATGAACCGAGAAAGCGCATTGCGGAAGCTATTGGACGCAGCGAGCGGCAACCGGGTGCAGATTCTGGAAAAGGATTCTCCTATCAATCGCGCCGACTTGAAGGCAAACCTAACTGTGCTCCTGCTCATGCTTCCGTCCGCGAATCGACAAGACGCGGTGAACAAGCTTAAGATGTTTCAGGATCGGGGGAATGTCAATGGCTTTCTACCAGATGAAGATGACCGCCCCGCTCACGAGGCTTTGAAGTCTGCGACTCCGAACCTTCATACCGTAGACATTGACTCAGTATTCGCGGGAGAAGCTCAGAGCGAAAAGCAAGTGGGTCTCGTACGAGCAAGTCTTGGTAATGCCCTGCGGCTAGTTCGTCCGGTGGTCGTGCTCGATGAAGGGCATAAGGGTTTCAAGGCGCTCTCGCACCAAACTATTTATGGCCTTAACCCATGCATCGTGGTTGAACTGACTGCAACGCCGAAAGATGAGGACCGTCCTGGCGCAGACGGCACTCGCCGAACCGCGAATATCTTGGTTAACATAAGTGGCACGCAACTGAGCGACGAAGAAATGATCAAGCAGCCTTTGGTCGGCAAAGTGAGTGCAGATTCCGAACCCTATTCCGCACTTGGCGAGGCATGGCAAAAGATCGAGGATCTCCAACTCGATGCCGAGACTTATCTGGCAAATGGGGGTCCTTACATCCGCCCAATTCTGCTAGTGCAAGTAGAACGCGTTAGTGCAGATTTCATTGGAGGTGATGCGGTTCATGCGGAGCACGTGAAGCAGTGGTTCCTGAATCGCGGGGTGCATGAGTCGGCAATCAAGATCAAAACCAGCCAGCAAAATGATCTTGCCGAGTATCCACCAGGTGACCTCATGAAACCTGACAATCCGACTCGCGTGATCATCACGAAATCGGCACTGCAGGAAGGTTGGGATTGCCCGTTTGCGTATGTCCTGTGCGCCTTAGCGGCCAATCGTAATGCATCCGCGCTGACGCAGTTGATCGGACGCATTCTGCGACAACCGTACGTCACACGTACCGGTGTTCAGTCGCTTGACCAATGTTATGTTTACACGAATCGAGTCGAAACCAAGATCGTAACGGATGCGGTTCAGGAGGGTCTTGAGGAAGCTGGAATGGGCGATCTGATCGCACACATTTCGGACGGCAACACGCGCGAAACGACCACCGTTGACCGTCTGCGACGCGCAGAATTTGAGCATCGAAACTACTACTTACCGGAAGTGATGGTTCACGAGGATGGTGACAAACTGAGGCATCTCGACTGGGAGGCTGACATTCTTGGGCTCCTCGATTGGGAGAATCTGCAGATCGAACTTTACAAAGGAGATGTTACGACTGCTAAGGCTGAAACGTACGGGCTAGTCTTCAAGAAAACAGTGGATGATTTGCCATGGTCTCGGGTTGACACAGTTGAGGCCGGTAAAGTAGTCCGTGAGTTCGACGTTGAGTTCGCAATTCGAAATTTATTGGATGAAATACCAAATGCCTGGGTGGCTTATGACGTGCTGACAAAGTACTTACAGTTCTTGCGAGATGATGGGTGGACGGAGGATCAGTTAGGAGGACAGCAGGCGTACGTTTTGAATTGTTTGACGAGCCGGATACGCAAAGCAATTGATAAAGCCGCCAAGAAGATTTTTGAAGATGGACTAGATTCTAATCGAATTGTATTCCGCCTCTCGCCTGTCAGTGGTTGGCCGCTGCCCCATAAAGAACTAATTTCAATTTCGCCAGGTGCGCGTAAGCTCCGCAATAATCTGGACGAAGATTTGAAGCATTCATTGATGGTCCCGCTCTTCCAGAAAGAGTTCAACAACCTCGAAACTCCGGTCGCAGTCTTTCTTGATGAACAAGAGGCGGTGACCTGGTGGTATCGCAATGCGGTTCGAGGCTCCGCTTACGGGCTTCAGGGTTGGAGACGCAAACGCGTTTATCCTGACTTCATCATCGCGAAGGAACGCAATGACCAAGTCGATCAATGGCTCGTAATCGAGACAAAGGGGGACCAGTTGGCTGGCAACCTTGACACTACTTATAAAGGCGAATTGCTGGGCACACTTGCCAAAACATCGGAAAGACAAGCAGGCGTTAAAATCGGTCAGTTGACTCTATTTGAAAAGGTAGCCTCCTATGAGGCGGCTGTGGTGGTCGAGTCGACGTGGCAGGAAGAAATCAGTAAGCTTTTGAATGACGATTCCGACTCCTAGAAATCAAGTACGTCATGAAGCGCATTGGGGAAATCGACTCATTGCCGGCCAAGGATCGTAAAAGAAGTGCATCCGCGAGACACAGGAGATGCCGGACTTTTGCGCGGAGCAAGGCATTGTCTGCGATATTGAAGTGATTCAGATGTCGGAAATCAACGAGGCGTATGAACGGATGATACGGAGCGATGTTCGCTATCGCTTTGTAATCGATATGGCAAGCCTGAAGTACGCAGATTTGCTTGGTGGGCAAGGGGGGACTCGAACCCCCACGTCTTTTGGACACTGGAACCTAAATCCAGCACGTCTACCAATTTCGCCACTTGCCCAGTCGCAGGTTCAATGATACTCGCCGCTGGGTACGCTCAACTTCGTGGTCTTAGTCGTTGGGGGTGCCGGTTACATCGGATCGCATTTCGTCCGCCACCTCGTGCGTTCAGGTCAATCCGTCCGCGTCTTTGACAACCTCGAAAAGGGCCACCGGGCGGCCATTGACTCTGCAGAAATCGTCATCGGAGATCTACGGCAGCCAGACGCGATTCTCCCGGCGCTCGAAGGAATTCGCACCGTTGTGCATTTCGCCGCCTACAGCGAAGTCGGAGAAGGGGAGCGATCTCCTCTCGCCTTTTATGAGAACAATGTCGTTGGCACCTTCCATTTGGTCCGGGCAATGCGCGACCGGGGAGTCTCGCAGATCGTCTTTTCTTCAACCGCTGCCGTCTACGGTGAACCGGAGTCCAACTCGCTTTCAGAAACTCATCGCACTATGCCCACCAGCGTTTATGGGCGAACCAAACTCGCCGTCGAAAAGATGCTTGAGGACTGTGACCGGGCGCACGGCATACGAAGTGTACGCCTTCGTTACTTCAATGCCGCCGGGGCGGACGCGAACGGCGATCATGGAGAAGACCACACGCCGGAATCCCATTTGATCCCCCTCGTAATTCAGGCCGCACTAGGTCGGCGGCCGGAGATCAAAGTGTTTGGAACTGATTATCCAACCGCAGACGGCACTTGTGTACGCGACTACGTTCACGTTGAAGACCTTGCGTCTGCTCATGAGTTGGCCGTGCAACATCTTGAGAAAGGCGGATTGAGCCAGACATTCAATCTGGGAACCGGGGTCGGTTACAGCGTTCGACAAGTCATTCAGTGTGTCGATCAAGTGATCGGAGCTGAAGTGCCCGCCACAGATTCTGATCGTCGTCCAGGTGACCCATCTACTCTGATTGCGGACCCGAGCGCGATCAACCGCGCGTGGGGATGGGCCGCAAAACACTCACGTCTCGAACAGATCGTTGAGGATGCCGTGCGATGGCATCGCGATCACCCCGTCGGATATCGCGACTAAAGGGTGGCCCGGCCGTGAAGGATGACAAATCCATCGTTAACCGCCACGGAATCCAAGATCAACGCGATCGGCATGTCCGCAACATTGAAAATCGGGTTGACCCGGTTGATTTGCCCTTCGACGAGACGCTTGGCATCCCCGCCAACAACCTGAGCCTCAACCAATTCAACATTGAGTCGTTCCCCATCGTCTATCACCAGCTTGCATTGGGCAGTCACAGGTACATCCAGCAAAATTCGCGCCGTTGCTTTCACGAAAATCATGCCTTCGCGGCAAGAAACGCTGAAGTCGCGCAGACCACCGGGCTTGAGCGTCTCCAAGTAGTTGCGAACATTTGTCTCCCCGATTCGGACAACAACTGCCCCTGGGGACTCCAACTTGAGTGAGAACGGATCAGTTTCGGCATTCGCCGACCCCGTATCGATCGTCAATTCATCAACCACTAACCCCATTGGCAACTTGAGTTGCTCCGCAACCGCATGAAACCTCTGGAGTGAAATGGGTTCGCTCATAATGAGTGTAACGACCCCAAACGGGGGTACGTTTGATTATGCTGATGTGGGGAGCACTTTGCGTTGCGATGATGGGGCAACCGTCCATGCGAAATCAATCCGTAGCGGTTGACCCTCCACGGGAGTTTCGTGCCGCGTGGGTGGCGACAGTCGCAAACATTGATTGGCCCACTAAGCCAGGTCTATCCACTGCTGATCAACAAGCGGAAATGCAACGCATCGTAGACGTTGCCGTAAAAATGCGCCTCAACGCCCTAGTTTTTCAGGGTCGACCGCACGGAGATGCACTCTACGAGAGCCAACTCGAGCCTTGGTCCTACTACTTGACAGGCACCCAAGGCAAAGCCCCAAAACCCAAATACGACCCGCTTCACTATCTCATCCAGATCGCCCATAAAGCAGGAATTGAGGTTCATGTTTGGTTCAATCCCTATCGCGCGAACCACTCTGCCCAGCGCGGACCGATGGCGGCCACTCACTTCAGCCGCCGCAACCCCGGCACCACCTATACATACGGAACTTTTGAATGGATGGACCCCGCGCAGAAGCGGGTTCAGGATCATAGTCTAGCGGTCATGCTTGATGTCGTCAAGCGCTACGATATTGATGGTGTCCACATTGACGATTATTTCTATCCGTACCCCGTTACCCAGAATGGACGCCGAGTACCTTTTCCTGATCAAGCAACTTACCAGGCATATCGCAATGCGGGTGGAACCCTTTCGCTGAGCGATTTTCGTCGAGACGCGGTCAATAGTTTCATTAAGAACCTTTACGACGGCATCAAAAAGGAAAAGAAGTGGGTGAAGTTCGGCATTAGTCCGTTCGGGATTTACCGCCCAGGAGTACCATCTGGCATCGCCGCCGGAATAGACCAGTACGAAGATCTCTCGGCCGATGCTCTACTGTGGTTTAAGGAGGGATGGTGTGATTACTATTCTCCACAGCTTTACTGGCCCATTGAGCAAACACCCCAGAGCTTTCCTGTGCTGTTGAACTGGTGGACGCAGCAGAACGACAAGCAACGTCACCTTTGGCCTGGACTCTACACCAGCCGGCTCAACCCGAACGATGGAAACTGGAAACCTGATCAACTCAAGCGCCAGGTTGACCTGATACGACGTGCCCCCCATGCGAAAGGCGAGGTCCACTTCAGCATGAAAGCGATTGTCAACGATTGGAACGGAATCCGTACACCGATGCGAGATCAAATGTATGCCGAAGGAGCGGTCGTTCCTAGTTGTCCTTGGCTCGATAATGTTGCACCAGATGCACCCGGAGTGGGATTTGTCGGGCGTGATGTCGACTTATCCTATAGCCAACCGGATTTTCGTTTCTTTGTAATCATGCAAACGGTCAATGGTAAGGATCGAGTCATCCGGCAAACGAACGAAAACAAGTGGACCGCACCGACTGCCGGAACATATAAGTTTGCGGTACGTGATCGCAGTGGAAATGTCGGCCCGGCGGCAACGATTACGGTACGTTGAGATCTAAGGGCTCTTCCACGCGGGGCAAAGTGACCGCGAATGTTGAACCTTCGCCCATCACGCTCGAAACACTCACGCGACCGCGATGAGATTCGACGATATTGCGCACAATGGAGAGACCCAGTCCGGTGCCTCCTGTGCTGCGGCTTCGCCCCTTATCCACTCGGTAGAACCGCTCAAAGATACGCCCCAGGTGCTCGGCAGGAATGCCAATCCCTGAATCCGCCACGGTAAGGATGCACTCTTTATCGGTGGGCATTAATGTTACTCTTACTTCCCCCTCACTCGTATAGTTGATCGCGTTGTCAATCAAGTTGACAACGACTTGTACGAGTTGCGATTCATTGCCAGCGACGAAGCATCCACTGTCAAGTTCTTCCACGAGCAAGAGCGACTTCTGCTCCGCTTTTCCCTGCAACTGGCGCATCACCGATTGCACGAGTTCGCTGAGATCGAACACGGAGTGTGGTTTGGTTTGGCTCTCCGCAACGCTCAGAACTAGCAGGTCCTCGGTGATCCTGGTCAAACGATCAATCTCCGATATAACCCGGCCCAAATAGCGATCCTTCAGTTCTGCGTCATTGGTTTCGTCTTCCAACAAAGTTTCGGACATGGCCCGGATAGTCGTCATCGGAGTGCGAAGTTCATGAGAAACGTTTGCCACAAAGTCTCGCCTAACGGTTTCCAAGTGTCGTAACTCGGTCACGTCTTGTAAACTCAAGAAAACTCGAACAGAATCTCCGTCACCGACTGCCCATGAGCGCACCAGAACCATGCGATCTTTTTGCGGGCCGAGAAAGACTTCGTTCATCACGGCCGTCTCTTCGTTCGCCAAAGATTGTTGCAAGCACTCTAAAAGAGGAGATTGCAGTGCGGAGCCGATGAGGCCAACCTCTCCTACTAATCGTTCCGCACGCTGATTCGTAAAGACGATCGTCCCATCCGGAGCGGACTCGATGATTCCGCTTTCTAAGCCGCTAGCGAGAACGTCGAACTGCTCTTGACTCGTAATCGCCCTCTGACGTAACTCTTCCCGCGAAAGAGCCTGGAGGTTTGCCCTCGCGCGAAGAACTCTGCTCAATACGACGGCGGCAACCGGAGCGAGAATTGCGGCTAAGAACAAAACCCAAGTAGATAGCTCCGGCCACGCTAAACCTGCAATCGCCGCAACTGAGAAGAGACTAAGTGCAAGGATGAGCCACTTCGGTTCCCGGCGACGAGGAATTTCAGGTTCGCGAATGTTGCCCACCGAACGGTAACCTACCCGGCATGAAGCGGATCCAGGCATACATCCGGACCAACCGACTTGAAGATGTTCTGGAAGCTCTAGAAAACGAAGGAATTCTGGGCGTGAGCGTTGAAAGCACACGAGGTTACGGAAGGCAGATGGGACAGACCGAGTCGTTCACGGGTTCCTCATATGCGATGAATCTGGTTCCCAAGACTTGCCTTGAGATCGTTGTGCGCGATGACGACTTGCAAGGCGCGGTGCAGGCGATTATCGAGTCGGCTCAAACCGGCGAATTGGGCGACGGGAAGATCTTTGTTAGCGACGTGATGGACGCAGTGCGCATTCGCACGGGTGAACGAGGAGACGACTCACTCTAAGCCAGAAATGCGGATGCCGCTGGGCGTGGCCACCCCATTACCGCCGGGCCGAATTCGCGCAGCCAGCGATTACTTTTTTCTGGATCCGGATCAAACGAACGAACATGTTCCCAGAATCTCGCGCTATGGTTCGCATGTTTCAAGTGAGCTAACTCGTGGATGATAATCGCATCGGCCACCGCATCAGGTGTCATGCCGAGCCTCCAATTCAGCCTTATCCGTCGCGTCCGCGATGTACAACTTCCCCACCGTGATCGGAAGTCTCCCGTTCCAACCCAAGGATGCGCTTCGCCCATGATATCCGCCCAATGCCACGTAAGACTGATGAGTCGCTCCGATGCGCTACGTCTTAGAAATCGCAATGCCGCCTCAACATTTGGGGAAAGTAAGTGTGCTTCGTGCCAACGCGGAGTCGATAGGTCAGGTCGAAGAATGAGACCGTGCAACTCGCCGCGCCAATAGAAGTCGGTACTGACGGCTGACCACGATTCGATCTGGGTGATCAACTTGGGTGCGGTTGCACGCACAATGTCCTCAAGTCTCGAGGTCGAGACTCGCCGGGGCGTACGCAACTCAGGGCCGCTTGCCGTCATCACGACCGAGATGCTCCTCCCACGTACCCATCGGACAGGAACGCTTAGTGTGCGGCCATCAAACTCGACTCTTACGACCATTCTAAAAGTAGGGGTGTATGGTCGCTGGGGCGCTCCCAGGTGCGGGGTTCTTTATCAATCCAACACTTCCCTGCCCCCGGGAGAGCCGCCGGATTGGCATATATGTGGTCAATCCGCCACCCCAGATTTCGCTTGAATCCGTTTGGGATTACGTACTCCCAAAATGTGTAGAGTCCGTCCTCTTCGGGATGTTGCTGTCTGAAAAGATCGGTCCACCCGAGGTCCGTGATGGCCATCAACGCCGATTTCTCTTCCGGTTGAAAGCCAACGGCATTCGCTTTCTTTTCGGGTTCAAAAACGTCGAGGTCTGTCGGAGCAATGTTGATGTCCCCCATCCAAAGGCAGGGCCCGCCGTCGGTGAGATTTGCCGCTTCTTTCCGGAACTCTTCAAACCACCGCAACTTGTAAGCGAACTTCTCGCTTCCCAATGCTGTGCCGTTCGGGCAGTAGCTGTTGATGATCCTTACGCTGTCGAAAGTTGCGGCAATCAAACGGGCATCTGACGGCATTTCTGGATTGTGAAAACCTCGCTCCACGTCCGTCGGCTCCATTCGAGAGAGGAACGCGACTCCGTTGTAGCTCTTTTGCCCGTAGACCGTCATGTGGTATCCGAGGTCTTCCAAATCCTTGTACGGAAACTTGTCATCCTCACACTTGAGTTCTTGCAGTCCAACCACATCCGGTTGCACCAATTCCAACCATTGCCTTACGACCGGCAATCGCGCTCGCAGCGAGTTGACATTGAATGTCGCGACCTTCATTTCCAGCTAGATTATCCGAACTCACGCTTGAGCACGTGGACGCTCCTCATCAACACTCTCCGGTATTGGTTGCCTTTACAATCGTTGAGTTGGGTTGGTAGAGTCGGGCAATGTCAAGACAAAGACATAACTTGAAACTCATCCTGATCGCGACGCTCATTGCCGTCGCGGTATCAAGCCTCGTTGGATGCGCGGGCCGAACGGATAGCCAAGAAGAGGCGCGTACTTCCGTTGGTTATGCCACCAGCATTGCCTAACGCAATCAAGGTCTGGGAGAATGAACTCTCCCAGACCTTCCCATCGGTTCCGATCCGGCTTACTTCTTCTTGACTTGGACGTTCCCGCCGTCAAGAACGCCGCTGTATTGGAACATCAACGCGCCGCTGTCGGGATTGTAAACCCACATTTCGAGCCAGTCCTCACTACCCGGTTCACCGTTGTCGATGACATGAACCATGAAGCGGTAGTTGCCGGCATTGTTCATGCGAGCCCAACCGGTGAAGTAGCCGTTGCGGACATCTGGGCTGTACACCCAGTCAACGCTGGTTGACTTGATGTTGAGTCCATTGTTACGGTCTTGGAATTCCATGCTGCCACGGACCGTGCCATTCCCCAAGACTTGGGCCACAAAGCCGAAGTTATCGCGTTCCGGACCTTGATTGAACCAGCCTCCACCGGTGATAAATCCACTTGCATCGGGCCGGACCACCTGACCGAAAGAAACAGACTCTGTGCCAAGCAGTTGACCGTCGAAGTAACTCGTCGCGTTAACGGTGAAAGTGCCGTCAAACAGCGGAATCCACGTAAAGGAAGACTGTCCAAACTCGTCTACCGGACTTGCTCCGGAGTAAGCAACCGCATTGTTCGAATCAAGAACTTCGAATGTGACCATGTCCGCGCCATTCAATACGTTGGAGGTCATCGTCACGAGTTGGTCATTGAACACGACAACACTGTTATCGTCGTCACCGCCATCAATTGGCCCGATTGCAAGGCCCGCGGCAAATGAGGATGCACCAAGTGCGACAACCGCTAGCGGGAGGAAAAACCGTTTCATTTCACGGAAGACCATTCCGCGACTGCTACACTCATTCCCCAGAAATTGTATTAGGGAGACCGAGTTCGGGCGGTTTTGCCGGACTCCCTAAAGCCTGACAAAGCTACTTACGAAAATTCTTATACCGCCACTTAAGAAGCGTCCAAAAAGCTTCGGGTGCATCCGTCCAGCGAATCTTCTTCCCGGCTTCTTTCCCTCGCGGCTCATACATGATTGGGACTTCATGGATACGGTGGCCAAGGCGGATGGCTTTTGCGGTCACCTCGGGACAGAACTCGAATCTTTCGCAAGTCAAGTTCATCTCAACCATCACGTCGCGCCGAACTGCTTTGTAGCAAGTTGCCTCGTCGGTTAGCGTTCGACCAAACAGCACCGCCACCGACCAACGCAGGAGGAGATTTACAATCTTGTTGGGCAAAGCCATAGCGGGATGCAGCCCATTCGTAAACCTTGAACCGAAGACCACTGATTCCTTCCCCGACAGAATTGGCTCAACCAACGAAGGAATCTGCTCGGGGGCATATTCCAAATCGGCGTCTTGAATGACGATCACTCGCCCGGTCGCAACGGTTAGCGCTTGTCGTATCGCGTTGCCCTTGCCACTGCGTGTCAGATTAGTGAGGACCGTAATCTGCTCTCCAAACGAGGCAAGGATTTCTCCAGTGCGGTCGTCGCTGCCGTCGTTCACCACGATCACTTCCTTCGTAAAGGGTAGATCCAGCAGCCTTCCAACTACTTCGGCGATCGTCGCTTCCTCATTCAAGGCAGGCACGATGAGGGTGACATCGGGGCCAGTTGTCGTGCTCATCGCCGCGCCCGAGGATACACCCACCGAGGGTCGTAAACTGGGGGTCGTGGCGGAGCAGTTCGACTTGATCATCTCGGGGGCAACGATTGTAGAGCCCCACGGCCGTGACCGGTCCGATCTCGGCATAACCGATGGTCGGATCGCGGCCCGGGGCAATCTCACTCTTTGCGACGCCGCCGAACGATTGGACGCTTCCGGCCTCCTCCTTTTGCCCGGTGTGATTGACACTCAGGTGCATTTCCGTGAACCTGGCTTGACCCATAAGGAAGACTTAGAGACCGGTTCCAAGGCCGCAGTTCTTGGCGGCGTGACCAGCGTGTTTGAAGAACCAAACACAAATCCCACCACGACAACAAGAGAAGCACTAAACGCGAAATTAGATTCGGCCGCCGGTAGGATGTGGTGTCACTACGCTTTCTGGGTAGGGGCATCGATGGATAACTTGGACGAGATATCTATCCTCGACCCCCTCCCTGGCTCCCCAGGCATCGGCGAGGTGTTTATGGGTTCCTCAACCGGGCCCCTCCTTGTTGCGGATGACGACAGTCTCCGTAAGGTTTTGCGCAATGCTTCTCGCCGAGTTTCCATCCATGCAGAGGACGAGCCACGACTGCTTTCGCGAGTTGAAATTCGTGACTCGGTCGCTCATGCCCGAAACCACCCCGTGTGGCGAGACGTGGAAAGTAGTGTCTTGGCTACGCGGCGCGTACTCGCTCTTAGCGAAGAAACGGGACACCCAATTCACGTTTTGCACGTCAGCACGGCAGAGGAACTTCCGCTTCTCGCGGAAGGTAAGTCGCAGATCGGCACGTCTTGCGAAGTGACCCCCCAACACCTGACGTTCACCGACGATGACTATGAAGAACTGGGTTCTCGCATTCAAATGAACACGCCGATCCGAGAATCGAGGCATCGAGATGCACTTTGGGCGGCTGTCCTCGATGGGTTGTTTGATGTGATCGGAAGTGACCACGCGCCGCATACGTTGGAAGAAAAATCAGCACCTTATCCAAAAAGCCCAAGTGGCATGCCGGGGGTGCAGACCTTGCTACCGGTCATGCTGGACCATGCGGCATCGGGACGGATTAGCATCGAGCAAATCGTGCGCATGACCAGTACGCGGCCAGCAGAACTTTTCGGTTGCCATGCAAAGGGTCAACTTCTGCCGGGATTCGACGCTGACTTAGTTCTGGTTGACGCCGATGCTGAATGGATGGTCACCGACGAGGCGATGGCAAGCAAATGCGGATGGACCCCGTACGCCGGACGGACTTTGATGGGTCGAGTCATTCACACCTTTGTACAAGGTGGCTGGGCAGTACGTGAGTCAGAGTTACAGCATGGCCCGAGCGGTCGGCCGGTCATCTTTCAAGTCATGTGAAAAGTTGCAACTGCAACGTTGATAAGTTTCATGTTGCTTAGGTAGTGTCCTGTAATGTTAGGACAGTCCTCTTCACAGTTCAAGCCACGGCAACCTATCAGAGAATTTGCTTGGCGATTTCTGTTGGTTCTTGCGCTATGTGGCTGCATCTTGGGAGAAGGCAGCGAAACTGCATCTGGGACGCGCGTTTTTCAACTAACACCTAGTTTTGTTGCTCCCGGAGAAACTGTCACTGTTCGCTTTGAGTACTCCGGGGAAAAGCCTCTATACATCGAAATCTCAAGTGAGTCGAACGTGCTTGGGGCGCCCACCAGAATCGCAAATCCCGAGAACCCTATCGAGTTCACGAGAACCGTCAATGGAACAACCGCCCCCGGCGACTACGATGTGACGTCCGTCTTCTTAGACTCAAATCTGACGCCGGAAGCAGGAACTCGATCGACACGAGTGCTTACGGTCACAAACTCATCGAATCCGTTTGCGGTTCGCGCCGTTCCGGTTGAATCTGACCTGTTGTTGGGTGAGTCTACGGGCGCCCAACTCATTCTCCGCGATCCCTTCGCCCTTACCACTTACTGGACCGCGACCGGCGAGGGAATGACAGTTACGCCCGATGACGTGATTGAGTTGATGCCGGGGGAAACTGGATTCAACTTCACAATGGAAATGGCCGCGCAAGGCCGATTTGTGAACTGCTCTTGGTCGGGCCAAAACGACTTCTTCCGTGCCACATACTGGATGCTCGCGCATCCCCATGCACCAGAACTCATGGGATTTACCTGGACGGGCACGGTTAATGAACCAGGCGGCGGCACAGCGAATCTTTCATTAGATTTCGATCGTGTGGAATCAAATTCGTACCAATCCTGGTGGGACAGCGACGTGGTCGTAACCGTTGATTACGCCCCGAGCACGGGCGGGATGGTGCAATTCATGGAAAGCCGTGACTATCCGTTTGCAGACGGCGACCTGCGAGTCACGGTGGACTCAGTCACAGGTAATGCCGCCACTGTCACCGTGATTGATAGCGGTTCAGGGTTGACTTACACTGGCTCTCTGGTGAAGCAGTAAGAAAAGCGTCTCAGCCTCGCGGATTCTCTTGGATATCGCGAAGCTGAGACTCGGCAACCCTAAGATCTGCGTTCGATGAATGATAGCGCGCCTCTATCTGCGCGATTCCGTCGGCGGCCGCTTTCGCGTTCTGCATCAACTCACCGCGAATTGAGTCTTGCGAGTCCAAGAGCAGTCGCGCCGTCGCTTCCGCATGGGCCGCTTTCTCCAAAGTCTCTCCCAAGGAGGCCATTTCAATCCCCATTCGCATGCGGGTGACGGAGTTTTCAAAATCCTCCTTAGTGGCCCGCAATTCCTCTCGCTGCGCCATGAGGCTATCCCGCACTTCAAGTAGTGGGCCGACCGGAATTGGTGGCCTATCTGATGTTGGAATGGGAGCACCGAGTTGTCGATCAATCCTCTCGACATCATTGTCCAAGGAGACTTCAAGAAGACGAATGCGACGCCTGGTTTGGTGGGCGTATTCTTCCACGACGCGGGACAAGGCATACGGAGAATCCAGCGCTACTCCTGACCGTCGCTCCATCCATATCGCGATTGCGCCAACCGCAGCAATAACAAAGAAAGCCGGGGCGACTAAGGTCAAACCTAAGCCAATGCCCATCATGCTGCCCCCGATCATCGTAACTCGGTCAAGGGTGCCTTTTTCCGATTCCAGAGTCGGGAGCCTTGGCCCATTGTTCACCGAGCGACGCATGGAAGCGTCGTCATAGAAGTTGCGGATTTCGACGTCACTGAATGGAACGATCGCCCGCAGACTCGGTGCGCTCGCTCGGTCATCGCGGTTCACTGGGGCACGAACCGTTTGCTCCATTCTCTTATTGATGTTTGCGGAAGTGTGATTGGTTCCCGATCGACGACAGACCCGACCGCGCAACCAGAATCCGCGCCAAACTGAGGGTAAGTATGTCCACCCGAATCGAGAAAGACAGCATGGGCGAAGTCCATGTTCCCGCCGACGCTTACTGGGGGAGCCAGGCCGAGCGTAGTCGCCAACTCTTCCAGATTAGCGGCCTCACCGAGCATCCGGCGATGATTGATGCCTATGTCCGGCTGAAAAAGTGTGCGGCGCAGGCGAATACCGATCTCGGTCTACTTGATAAGCAGCAAGGTGAGGCGATTGTGCGCGCCGCCGATGAGATCTTGCAGGGATCCCTGCGGGATCAGTTCCCGGTTGACGTATTTCACATGGGCGCGGGCACGTCGTTCAACATGAATGTCAACGAAGTCCTCGCGAACCGAGCAGAGGAAATTTTAGGGGGTAAGAAAGGCGAATACGTCCTCGTCAACCCGAACGATCACGTCAACTACGGCCAGAGCACAAACGACACATTCCCAACGGCTATGCGCATCATGGCCCGCACGATGATGGACCCGCTGTTCGTTCAGGTGGATCGGCTCGCCGATGCTCTAGAAGCCAAGGGCCGTGAGTTTGACGGAATCCTGAAGTCGGCCCGCACTCACCTCCAAGATGCAGTGCCGATCCGTCTGGGACAAGAGTTCACTGCCTATGGCGCAGCGATTCGCAGGTCGCGTAACTGGCTCGAAAACGCGGCGCACGAATTGGAGGAACTGGGGATCGGTGGAAGTGCCGCCGGCACCGGCCTCAACACGCATCCCGAATATCGCTCGCGGCTGGTTTCCCTCCTCGCCGAAGAGACGGGGATCAACTTCCGCACCACAGATAATCTCTGCGAGGCGATGCAGAGCCAGTTCTGCATGGCAAGCCTTTCTGCGTCCCTACGAATGTTCTGTATGGAATTGACCCGTATCACCAACGACCTTCGTATCCTTTGCTCGGGTCCGCTGACGGGATTAGCCGAGATTGTGCTGCCGCCCGTTCAGCCGGGGAGCAGTATCATGCCGGGCAAGGTCAATCCCAGCATGGCGGAGAATATGAACTTGGTCTTGTTCCAAGTGCAGGGACAGTGCCATGCGATTGATCAGTGCGTTCAAGCCGGGCAACTGGAACTGAACGTGATGATGCCCAGCATGGCATTTAGCGCGCAGTTCGCATTGAAGATCTTGACGAACACGTTGGAGACCTTCGTTGATAACTGCATCGTCGGGATCACGGCAAACGCCGAACGGTGCCGCCACTACGCGGAGATATCACCGTCACTTGCGACCGCCCTCAATGTCTACGTAGGTTACAAAACGGCAGCGGCCGTGGTGAAGACGGCCCTTGCAGAAGGCAAGACGATTCCGCAAGTCGTTCGTGAACAGAACCTCCTTGACGAAGAAACGCTGGCGAAGGCCCTCGATCCGGCCCTGCTCACGGAGCCTGGGATTCCCGGAAAGAGTTAGGCTGGGTTAGTAACCCATCTGCTGAAATGCGTACAGACAGTCGCGCACCGCGTCCAGCGGAGTGCGGTGCCCGTACTGTTCGATCTCGACCACGTAGTTTTGCACCCCCACCTCTTTCGCCAGTTGGAACACGTCGAACCAAGGAATCTGACCTTCGCCCACGACTCGCCCATCGGCGGGATATTCCTTCAAGTGAATTGTCTTGGCGCGGGCACCTGCATTCCGTAACTCGTCCAGCGGTCCGACCCCGGCCGATTGACCATTACACGTGTCCCACTGAAGAATGAAGTCTTCAGGCGTGTTGGTGCGAATGATTTCCCACGCGGTTTGCGTACTTCCCGGCAATGCGTGAAGGTCATCTTCATGGACATGGAAGCCAGTCTGTAATCCGTGCGTCGTCAGGGTTGCCACCAAGTCGGTGAGTTCGCGCGCCGTCTCCATCGTATGCTCGAACGTGTCGCGCTTCTCTTTCGGGATCCACGGCACGAGGGCGATGTTTGTCCCAAGTACCCGATGAGTCTCAACCGTTTCCGCGATCTTATCCGCGGCAAACTGGTCGAGGCTCGTGTGCGTGCCGACGCACTTCAAACCGACCTGATCCATACGCGCCCGGACCGCTTCGGGGTCGTTCCCGTAAAGCCCTGCAAACTCAACTCCTTTGTAACCAAACTCGGCGACTCGGCTCAGAGTTTCCATCAGATTGTTCTGACCGTTATCGCGCACGGAATAGAGTTGGAGGGCAAACGGAATCGACATCGTCGTTCATCTTAGCGCGGATTCCCGGAAATCGGGGACCACCGACAGATCACCCGGCGAACGGATAGACTAGGAGCGTGTCGCATCCCGGATCGGTCGTATCTCCTGCGTGGAGATCACTTGACCCGCGAGTCAAGAAACTGTGGGCCGGGAACTCTCTCCTCGCCCCGGTTCCGTTCCTAATCTTCGCCCTGATCCCACTTGGAGTCTTGACATCCAGAGGACGGATTCCAAGTTGGTCCATCCTCATTGCGGTAGGCGTTGCGCTCCTCATCATCGTCACAACCCTTCTCCTCATCAATGCGAGATACGCGTCCTATAGCATGCGCATCACGGACGATGACGTGGCAGTTCGATCGGGAATCTTGTGGCGATCCAAACGGTACGTTCCGCGCCACCGAATCCAGCACGTTGACATCCATGCCGGACCGTTCGCAAGAAGCATCGGCCTCGCTGAAATCCACGTCTACGTTGCTGGAGGAACCGCGATGACGATTCCTGGACTCGCCGAACTGGAAGCCGAGAACATCCGTCAACACTTGTTGCGCGCCATTGCACCACTTGACGCGCCCCCGACGCTCACTTCGTCATGATCGAACCCGGCTATAACCGCGTCCACCCCAACACGATCTTGCTCTCGGCCGTCGCCGTGATCCGGCAGATGATCTGGGTGCTCCTTGTCGCGGTGATCCAGATGGTGCAGAACCGGGGTCGCGGAGACTTCACGGAACTCCTTTTCGCGGGCATGGGCGGCATTGCCGTCGTCATTGCGGTCATTCAGTACTTCTCGTATGGTTACGTCGTTCGCAACCGTACGCTTGAAATTCGGTCAGGGATCCTTTCGCGAAACCTACGCACGATTCCGATTGACCGTGTTCAGAACGTGAACATTTCTCGCCCGTTTCTCCACCGGCTTCTCGGACTTGTCGAGGTCCAAGTGGAAACGGCAAGCGGCGCTGGGGTTGAAGCGAAGATAAGCGCACTCAAAGAGGAGGATGCCGAACGACTAAAGGAGGAATTGACCGGAGTTGCGGCCCGCAGTGAGGTCTTCGCGCGTGAGCGGCCGGATGTGGCCTACCAAGCATCTTTCAAGGAATTGATGATCGCGGGGGCAACCGAGAACCGAGTATTCACCATCGTCGGAGGCATCTTTGCCCTCACCCAGTTTGGCGGGCTAGATGACGAGATCATCGTAGACTTTGTGAAGAAGGCAATGGACTCGCCAGAACTTACCCATCTGCCTTGGCACGTTTGGGCTTTGCTTGGGCTCGGCCTCCTCATGCTAGGGTGGATTGTCTCCATCGTGATGACCCTCGTTCAGTATTGGGACTTCGAAGTCATCCGCGAGAAAGGAAAGCTCAAGCGCTCGTTTGGGATGTTCAACCAGATCGAAAATGTCTTGCCTCCGGGCCGAGTGCAAATCATGCGGCAATCCCAGTCGTTCGTGCAACGGTGGCTCGGCTACGGAAAACTCTACGTTGAGACTGCCGGATCCTTCGAACTGAAGGAGCACGCGGGCCGCTCGGTATTCACACCAATTGCCCTTCGCAGCGAGGCTCCACGCCTCACCCATCTTGTCATGCCTTCATTGGAAGTCAATGACTTACCCTGGCAGCCGATACCGCAGCGAGCCGTAGTTTCGCGAATGCTGTTCTCGCTCCTCTTCTTTCCGGCGTTGATTCTCACGGCTTGGTTCTTGCGCGGAGCCATTCCGTTCCCGAACTGGCTGACGCCTCTCGGATTGATCGGCACCTTAGCGGGCCTATTCTCATTGATCGCAATGGAAACGTATCTTGCGGTTCGCAAAGCGCGGGTAGCGTGGACGGGCCACCACCTCGCTTCTCGGGTTGGGGTATTCACCGTGGTGGAAGAATACTTGCCCTTGCAAAAGGTCCAAAGCGTGCTCTGGAGCCAGACCCCACGACAGCGGCGGTTCCGTTTGGCGACACTAAACTTTGTGACGGCGGCCCCATCGCCCTCGGGCAAGTTCCTGACCATGGCGGACCTGGATCAAGCGGAGGCAGAACGTATCATGGAGGAAGTTCATGCGGCAGTACGAGAACATGCAGATTGGTCTTCACAAGGTTTCTAACGGCATTGGCTTGGTGGGTGTTCTCCTCCTCGCCATGATGGTTGTGGGGTGCCAGAAAGGTTCTGCGGGTCGTTTCCAGCAGGCAACGCTAGCCGCGGGGGCACCGGAAGGCACCAAGCCGAGCATTGTTGGGGGGATTGAACTCAGCTTGGACGGCGGCGGAACCTACAAGATGAACGGCTTTCCCGCCACCGAGGGAAGTTGGAAGGAAGAGGGAGAAGAGATCACCCTCACCCCGAAAGATGGCAAGGGCGAGAAGTACGTGTTGCGCAAGAAATCGGCGGACGAGTATGAGCAGGTAGAGCCGAAGCGCTCCGTGCCGACCTTCTGGATTCGGGTGCCGAAGACTTAACCGCTGCAAAGCGCTCTTGCGCAGGTCGCCGCGACTGCCGTCGCCACCCGCATCACCCGGGGCCCCAACGTCCGCGCCCGGTCGCCGATCGCCGCGACCTCTCTGGGTGCCCAACCCCCTTCGGGTCCGACCACTAAGGTCATCTGCTCAATGACCTCAATCGGTACCGAAATTGACTCAAACTCACTCAGCACCTGCGCATCCGGCCCCTCACCCAGAATCTCCGCCAGGTTACGGCGTACGAGAAGCGGCGGCAAGACGGTGCGGAAAGCCACCTCCGCCGACTCCCGAACGATGCGTTGCAAACGCTCCTCACGCTTCTTCCACTTCTCCGCCTCCCACCGCACCACACTCCGGTCGCTAGGGAAAAGCACAAACTCGGCGACTCCCATCTCGGTCGCCATACGGATACTATCTTCTAAGGCGTCTGGCTTCGCGAGGGCGAGGCAAAGTCGCACTCGGCGTTCTGACTCGGTGTGAACCTCCTCCCACGAAATGGGAGCGGCTTCGCGTCCCTGATACTCGGCGCGGAGAACCCGCCCATCGCCCGGCAAAAGCGCAACCTGATCGCCTTTAGTAAGCCGCAAAACGTTGTGGAACTTATGTGCCTCTTCTTGAGGAAGCGGAATTGGCGACTCTTCATCCCAATCCAGCGGAAAGGCAAAGAATGCCCGAGGCAATGACCTTAGCGGAGGAACCGAGCCGCTACCCAATCACCTTCCTCCCGGTGGCTTTCATAGGTGAATCCCTCGCGCTCCGCCGCCACCCGCACATCGGGCCAGTTTGACTGAATTACGCCACTCACAACCCACGCTCCCCCCAGTCGAACTCGGCGTGCCGCTTCCGGCGCAAGCGAGATAAGAGCCGCACTCAAAATGTTACTTAGAACGAGGTCGTAAGTTCGATTCTGTGGCAAAGGGTCGAACCCGAGGCCGCGCTCAACGGTCATCGGCACATCGTTCCGCTCGGCGTTATGCAGCGCAGACTCAACCGCCGGGGATTCACTGTCCACGGCATCAATCCGGCTTGCGCCGAGTTTTCCGGCGGCAATCGCCAAGATTGCGGTTCCGCATCCGATGTCCGCAACTTCGGCACCCTCCGGCGGGAAGTCTTCGATGTACCCAAGGCAGAGGCGCGTCGTCGCGTGGTCGCCCGTGCCGAAGGCTTGCCCTGGGTCAAGAGTCAACACGATATCTTCTGGCGAGGCATCGTAGGTCTCCCAGGTTGGGCAAACCACAAATCTTTTCCCGATTCGCCAAGGGCGGAAGAACTCTTTCCACATCTCGGCCCAATCGGTGTCAGGCACATCTAGATGCTCAACTCTCGTTGCCCCGGCTTCGATGAGCGCGGTCATCAAAGGCTCAAGTTGGGCTTCGTCGCCGGGAGCGAGGTAACCGCTCAACGTCGGTGGCTCGTCGCCTTCGACGGTTCCGGGGATTCCGTGGGCTTCAAAGATTTCGTGCCAAACCGATGCATCGGCGGGCTTTTCGGGAAGCCACGCTTTGACTTCGATCCAACTAGATGCGGGTTCGCTCATTTCTTCCGCTTCTTCTTGCCAAACAATCCGCCAAGAAGTCCACCATCTTCCGCCTCCGGCATCTTCTCTCCGCTGGCTTCCGCGAACGCCTTGAGCGCGGCCACTTGTTCTTCATTCACTTTCTTCGGCACAACGAGCCGCCAATGCACCACAAAATCGCCTCGACCTGTTCCACGCAAACGAGGCAACCCTCGACCACGGACTCGCGAGGTCGCCTCGGGCTGCGTTCCCGCGTCAAGTTTCAGTTCAATCTTTCCGTCCAAGGCATCTACCGAAATCTTGTCTCCGAGAACCGCTTGAATATAAGAAATCTCTACGACACGGTGCAGGTCAAGGTTATCGCGCCAAGTGCCGGGCGTCTCCTGAACGCTGATGACGACATAGAGGTCTCCGGGTGTGCCGCCGTCTACACCGTCATTCCCTCGACCCGCAACGCGAAGGGTGATGCCGTCATCCACTCCGGGTGGAACGGTGATGTCCACTTCCGCATCTTGCACCTTGACCTTTCGCCCCGAACACTCCTTGCAAGGGGTTTGAATGGTCTTCCCCACTCCACGACAGGTTGGACAAGTGGTCTGAGTTTGGACTTGCCCCAAGATCGTGTTCGCCACCCGCATCACGGCTCCGCGTCCGTTACAGGTTCCGCACGTTTCCACCGGAGTTCCGGGTTCCGCACCTTCCCCTTGACAGTGATCGCAAACGGCCATCCGTCGGTACTTGATCGTCCGCTGGGTCCCCGTCAGAACTTCGTGAAGCGTGACCGTGGTGTCGGCGCGAACATCGTCCCCGTCCCGTCCTGTTCCTCGCCCCCCTCCGAAACCTGTGCCCCCAAATCCGCCAAAGAACTGCTCGAACAAGTCATTGATGTTCGTGCCTGCCCCGAAATACTCGCCTCCCGGACCGCCCGCACCGGGTTGGTCGTCGGTGACGCCGTACTGGTCGTACCTCGCCTTCTTCTCCTCGTCACCGAGGATGGAGTACGCCTGCCCAATCTCCTTGAACTTCTCTTCGGCTTCAGGATTGTCCGGGTTGACATCGGGGTGATAACGTCTCGCGAGTTTGCGGTACGCCGACTTGATTTCGTCGGGCGTAGCCTCGCGACCTACACCCAGGGTGGCATAGGGGTCAGTCACCATCACTCTTAGTCTTCGGGCTCGCTGTCTTCGCTGTCTTCCTCTTCTTTCAGGTCATCCAGCGAAATCGTCGGGCCGTCATCATCCGAGTCATCCGTCACGACATCTACGTCGTCGTCATCCACGTCCGAGTCTCCCCCGGATCCGGCAACACGCTTCGCGTCATCGTCGTCGTCATCGTCGGAGTCGTCTTCCTCTTCATCATCGAGGTCGTCGAGGGTGAGGGTGTCGCCTTCGTTGTCGTTGTCGTCGTCATCCTCATCGTCGAGACCAGGCAACAGGAAGTCGTCGTCGTCAAGGTCAAGCGTGGGCACGTCGAACCCTTCTTCCATAGCAGCAACCGCATTCGGATCAAGGACCGGCTTGATCTTCCCGGCCGCAATCTCCGCCAACGCGATGCTCAGGGGGTGATTGGAATCGATGCGAACAAGCGGCGGCGCACCCTCCTTGATCTGCTTGGCGCGCTTGGCGGCGAGGTTCGCCAGAACAAACTTTCCGTAATCGACCTTGTTCAAAACATTAGGGTCGGGCAAGATTAAGTTCTTTGGAGTCGACATGGGCGAAAGTTCATTATGACATTCCGCTCAAAAGTTCCCGAAAGAATTGCTCGATTTCGGGACTTCTGCTTAGCCTAGCGATAGGTACGAGAATCCGTTCACAATCGCTACCCATGGACGAAGACGCGTTGGGCTTGGAATCGCTCCTCCAACACTTGGGCGAAGAAAAGGGAGCATGGGGGCCCGCCGCGCCGCCGTTGGTGCAGACTAGTACGTTCGTCTTTGAGTCTCTAGTACAGTTTGATCAAGGCATGGTGGACCTTGACAGTCGCCTTCCGGCTTACACCCGAGTTTCAAACCCAACGACACAACTCGCCCAGCGCAAAATCGCCGCAATTGAAGGCGCCGAATCTTGCCTCCTCACCGCCAGCGGAATGGGGGCGATTAGCGCGGTGATCATGGCAAACACGAGGGCGGGCGCCCATGTCGTGGCCGTGGAAAATGCTTACGGCCCAACCTATAACTTCCTTGAATACCTTCGACGTTTCGGCGTAAACACAACGTGGGTAGATGGGCGCGATGCCGATGCAGTGCTTTCGGCGTGCCGACCTGAGACGTCGCTTATCTATCTTGAATCGCCAACCAGCGGACTCTTTCGAATGCAAGACATCGGGGCCATCGCCTCCTTCGCCCGGGAACGAGGAATCGCCACCGCCATTGACAATACGTACGCAGCAGGAATCCACCAGAAACCGCTCGCGATGGGAGTGGATTATTCGCTCCACACGGTGAGCAAATACTTTGGGGGACATAGTGATGTCGTTGCGGGGGCAGCCTGTTGTTCCAAGGCCCGGATGGAGCAGCTCAGGGCCGACGAGAATCAGTTGCTTGGCGCAACCATTGGCCCGTTTACCTCGTGGCTCGTTCTCCGTGGATTACGGACGTTGCCGCTTCGGCTAGCGCAATCGGAGCGTTCGGTTCAGGCCCTTGCTGGCCGACTCACGGATCACCCTGCGGTGGATGAGGTGATCTATCCGGGGTTGCCGTCACATCCCCAACACGACCTTTTCCGAAGGCAGATGTCCGGCACGGCAGGATTGTTGACCGTCGTTCCAAAGGTGCAAGAACGCGCCCGTCTGGGCGACGTTTTCCAGCGGCTTCGCCTGTTCAAACTCGGTGTTAGTTGGGGCGGTCATGAGTCGCTCGCTGTGCCGATGTCGCCGCACCCGATGGACTGGGCGGAACCCAGACACTGCATTCGGTTCTACTGCGGTCTGGAAACCACCGAGGATTTGGTCGAGGACGCGTGGAACGCCCTTATGGCACTCGCCTAGTTAGGCTTTGGCTCGCCAAAGTGGAGGGGGACGCCGAAGTGCGTAAGCGTATTCCACGGGAAGTTGATTGGGTCGTTCTTGCGGCCCACTGGCCGGGCAACAAACTCGTGGCTGACAATCTGTCGGATCGGGAAATCGCGGAGTAAGGCTCCGATGAGAAGAATTGTTGCTTTGAGTTGAGCCGGCGTCCACGGGTCACTACCGTCACCCCGGTTCACTAATTCGATTCCGATGGAGTAGCGGTTGACGGCACGCCTACCCTTCCCGTCCTGCGAGACTCCGGCGTGCCAAGCGGTCATTTCGGTGCTGACGTGCTGGGCGATGGAGCCGTCTTTGCCAACGGTGAAGTGCGCGCTGACCCGGCTGGTTGGGTTCTGAAACCATTTCGTCGTCGCCCAGACGCTGTCGTTCGCGGTGTGATGCAGAACGATGGTGTCCACTGTCGTGTTGTTTGGTCTCGGGCTTAGATGGATCGCGGGGTACGAAGTGATGGCGACGGGGATGAAGAGACGCGGGAGTCTGGAGCCGCTGGTGGAGGTGGCGGCGAAGGCGATGACTGCGATGAAAACCCTTGCCCGCACAATGTCCTTCGCTCGCACTAGAGGGATTCTACGACACACAGATACTCCGCCAAAATAGATGCGTGGCGGGCGAGAGATCGGAAGAGCGGCTGGTCTATCTCTGCGACTTGCCGGAAGCGAAGCGGTTGTTGCGGGCGGGAATCCGGCGTCTTCGTGCCGAAAGTGAACCAGTACCGAACCCCAAGTTCTATTACCTACCTCTCCCAACTGCGGTTGTAGTTACAAGCACCCTTTTCATTTGGGTCGTTGGTTACTCTGCTTGGACCCAGTCCAAAGACAACGATGTTTGCCTTGGCTTCTTGATAGTTAGCATCGTATACATCATCGCTTCTATTGCATCTGGACAATACATCAGTTCACCATCCATAACTCAATTCATTCGAAATGAGTATAGAGTTCAACAACTTAATCGCGTTGCTCGCCTGACTCGTGATCTAGAAGAAGAGGAACAACGCCTTAAGTCCATGGAGTTTCGACTTGCCCAGGCACGTCTCCGCATCGAACACGGGCCGCAAAGTAGTCGGAGCGACTTAGAACCTGAGTTAACTCGGCGTGCACACTATTTCAAACACCAACTGGAAGCTGTCCGGCAGGATCGCGAGCAACTTGAGGAGCTATCGGTTTGGACTCAAGCGTTTGTTGAGTTCACATTTGCGCCGACCCTTGGCAAATCGAACGATGAAGTCCTGAGCGAGGCCCGCCGCATCACAGCCGAAGTGAGTTCGAGTCTTGATTCGCTGTCCAACCGGCGAATAGATTTGACGGATTCCTCAACATCCGCTTCCGATCTCCTGAAGTCTTTGGAAACTCGCTTGGCCACTCGTCTACGCGAAGAACGCGAAGTCGAAGTCACACTCGCGGATAACTCGAGATAGAGCGGTATGCAGTGACTTTGTTATCGATCGAAGAAATACTTGAGTATCCCGAGAAGCAAGAATATCCCGCCGATCACGATCAGGCCGATCGCCAAAACGTCGTAGATCTGAACGTCCGTTCGTTGCATCCAAATCACCCCGCCGATCACCCCCGCTAGCCCAAGCACACAGAGAATCGTCGCGACGACGCTCCGCGCCGCATCACCGAAAAATTCGACGATGCTCACGACGTCGAAGAAGTCAAGCACAATGAGAGTGATTACGAGTCAAGTCCACTTCCGTTGCAAAACCGGGCCACGATCACAGTGCCCGGAACCCATCCGCAATCGCCCACGCAGGACTCGTTTCCGCGACCGCAGAAACGCCACCAGAAGAAGCCGATGCCGTAGCTAGCCCCACCAACGACCCCAACTCTTCCGGAACCGAAGAAGGCTCAAGCCACTCACCCATCTCCCGCCCCAGCGTCCCGGTGTCAAAGTCTGCCGAAACAAACCAGGGCGCGGAGAGCAAGTCCAAAACGTAAGTGACATTTGTTCGGACTCCTAAGATATGGGTGTCTCGCAACGCCATGGACAGCCGTCGGATGGCGTCCTCTCGCGTCGTCCCATGGACGATCAACTTCGCCACCAAAGAGTCATAGAACCGCGTTACCTCGGCCCCAGCACCGAACCCGGTATCAAATCGAATTCCCGGTCCCGACGGCTCCGCCCAACCAAGCACCTTGCCCACCGAAGGCATGAATCCGTGCGCCGGATCCTCGGCCACAATCCGCGACTCAATCGCATGTCCCCGAATTGCGGTGCGATCTCCTCTCATGAGCGCCTCGGGCAAAGCAAGCGTTTCTCCTGATGCAATCCGAATCTGCCATTGCACCAAGTCCACGCCCGTAATCGCTTCGGTAACCGGATGCTCAACCTGCAATCGAGCGTTGACCTCCAAGAAGTAGATCTCGCCCGTCGCGGGTTCGAGCATGAACTCCACCGTTCCCGCACCTACATAACCTGCAGCCCGGACGAGGCGCAAAGACGCATCCCGTAGCCGTTCCCAAATCGTATCTGTCATCACGGGCGACGGGGCTTCTTCGATCAACTTCTGATGACGTCGCTGGAGACTGCATTCACGCTCGAACAGGGCCGCCGCATTGCCGTGCTGATCAGCGAGCACCTGTACCTCGATGTGGCGAGGCTGCTCGATGAGTCGTTCAACCATCATGTCGTCGTCCCCAAACGCCTTCCGGGATTCCTCACGTGCGAGCCTTAGTTCGGTTTCCAATTGATCATCTTCCCGAACGACACGCATCCCACGACCTCCGCCCCCTGCGCTCGCTTTGAGCATCAGCGGATAGCCCATCGCCCGCGCGGCCTTCAGCACGGCTTCATCCGATGCCCCCGGTTCGAAGAATCCTGGCGCAATCGGTACATCGTTCTCCACCGCCAGTTTCTTTGCGTCTATTTTTGCGCCGAGTTTGCGCATCGCCGATGCCGGCGGTCCAATGAAGATCACTCCTGCGTCCGCACAGGCTTCCGCAAAATCTGCTCGTTCGCTCAGAAACCCGTATCCAGGATGGATGGCCCCGGCTTGAGTCTCTCTCGCTGCATCCAGAATTGCATCGGCGCGGAGGTAGCTCTCGGTTGGTTCGCTCGCGCCGATGAACACCGATTGATCCGCAAGTTGGGTGTGCATCGCGTGGGAGTCGGCCTCGCTATAAACGGCGACGGTGCGGATTCCCATCTCTCGGGCCGCGCGGATCACTCGAACGGCGATCTCTCCTCGATTCGCGATGAGGATCGACTTGATCACTGGGGCCACTCCGTGACAAATCGGGCCGCCCGCTTTTCGAGGAATGCGGCGACGCCTTCCTTCCCTTCTTTACCCGCTCGGTGTTTTGCTAGCCGCTCGGCAGCTTCACGATCGGAAAGTGGGCTGTCGAATGCAAGACGTTTCGCTGCCGCAACGGCTTCGGGTCCGTTGCGGTGCAGGTCGGTGAGAATCGAATTCACAAGGTCGTTTAGGTTCATTTCATGTTCGGCGAGTCCATGCACCAACCCGATTCGCTGTGCCGTCTCTGCGTCGAAAACCGTACCTGTCGTGAAAAGCCATCGCGCGTTTCCAACCCCGATTTTTGGCATAACGTGTCGCGCAATGGTGGCTGGAATCAAGCCCAGTCGGACTTCGGAAAACGAAAACTTGCACGCGGTTTCCGCCACCGCAATATCAGCGGCCGCGATCAATCCCAATCCGCCACCGAATGCCGCTCCATGCACCCGCGCAATCACGGGAGCATGACACTGAGAGACAGCGTCGAAAAGCGCCGCCAATTTTTCAGCATCGTTGGCATTCTGCTCTTCGGTGTAGTCGGCGGCCTTGCGCATCCACTCTAAATCGCCGCCAGCACAAAACGCCTTCCCTTCTCCTCGAACAACGACCGCCCGAACGTCCTTCTCAACCGATCGGAAGGTTTCGGTGAGTTTGGCGATGAGTTCATCGTTGAACGCGTTGCGCACTTCGGGACGTGCCAGCGTCACGGTGAGAACGTCGCCTTGGCGAGCGGTCAAAAGCATAGTGTCAGTCTAGCCGCTCCGCCTAGAATAAGGCCGTGCTTCGTAGTTCTGAATCTCGGCTTGGGGTAGGCGTTGTCGGGCTACACGAGGGCCTCACTCTTCTCAAGGCGTTAACTCACACGGTTCCGGATGCGCTCAGCACTTCGCGGATCGCGGTGAATGATGAGCAAACTCGCTGTCAGTTTGCTTATGCCGTCGCCGGCTGCGATCTGGACCAAAAGAAGTGCGATCGCGTGTCTGAACTCTTGCCTGGATTGCCGACGACGACTGATTTCGGCGTCCTTCTTGAGCGCGACGACATCCAAATCATCGCGATCTATACTCCGGATGCAACCCATGCCGAACTGATTGAGCAGGCGATGCGTGCCGGGAAGCATGTCATTTGCACCAAACCTCTCGTCGTTACGATTGAGGGTGCTAAGAGAATCAAGAAGGCGTCAGACGAATCGGGAATGCGCCTTCAAGTCGGACAAAGCACGAGGTTCTTTCCCCCGTTCGTGGAACAACGCGCCGCGTTCTTACGAAATGAACTCGGCTCGCTAGACTTGATCGACACGCACTACATCCACCGGATGGACTGGTTCTATGAGAAGTCGCCGTGGGCGAAGGATACAACCGACTGGGTGTTTCTCGGGATGAGCCATCCACTGGATCTCCTGACTTGGTATGGCGGGGCGGCGGAATCGGTCTCAGCCATAGCGACGCGAAGCGCCCTTGCAAAAACGCACGGAACGAGTTCGAACGATATTTACTGTGTCAACGTCACTTTTGAGTCAGGCGTGGTGGGTCGTGCACTCGGGCATTACGGTTTGGTTGAGTTGCCGAGTGCTCGCAACGCCATCGAATGCGTTCTTTTCGGTGATCGGGGCACAAGCCAGGCGCAGTATCACGACATGCGATACCGGCAGACGCTCGCGGACGGAGCCGAGATGACGGTGGACCGACTCTACGTAGGTCGAGGCCCCTTCTTCAACAACGAAGTGCACGGCATGCATTACGGAGAATTTGCGGCGTATACCGATCACTTCGCACGCGCTCTGATCTATGACGAATCAAACGATCCCGACCTCATCAGTGGTCTCGAAACCTTTGCGCTCATGGAAGCGATTCGCCGCAGCGTTCTCTCGTGCGAATCGGTTTTCGTAGGGGACATTCGGCGCGAGATTGGGCTCGACTAATCGCCAGAGAAGGTTCAATCATCAGTCTATGGTGACAGTGGTTGGCGCAGGTTTCGCCGGAAGCGAGGCGGCGTGGGGGCTTGCCCAGCGCGGCACTCCGGTTCGGCTGGTCGAGATGCGCCCGCACCGGATGACGCCGGCCCACCAGACCGGAGACTTCAGCGAGTTAGTTTGCTCGAACTCGTTCAAGAGCCGAGAAGCAGATTCGCCGCCGGGTCAACTCAAGGCCGAGATGGTCGCCTTAGGCAGCATCGTGATCCCAACGGGTGAGGCTCACCGAGTGCCGGGGGGCACTGCCCTCGCCGTAGACAGGGAAAAGTATGCGGCAAGCATCACCCAGGCACTCAATGAGCATCCTTTGATTTCGGTTGAGCGACGAGCGATCGGCCCGCAAGAAGTGGAGGAGTTGGCTCAACAAGCAGGCGATCCAGCCCACTCCCTTGTCATCGCAACGGGCCCGCTCACCACGGAAGATCTGGCGACATGGCTCGCCGGGCAAACCGGACAGGAACACCTTTACTTCTTTGATGCGGTCAGCCCTACCGTGGAAGCAGATTCCGTCAATCGAGAGATCGTGTTTGCAGAAAGCCGATACGGCAAAGGGGGAGGAGACGATTACCTCAACTGCCCGTTCAACAAGGAGGAGTATTACGCGTTCATTGATGCTCTCCTCGCCGCCGACAAGGTGCCATTCAAAGAGTTTGAGGAACCGAAGTACTTTGAAGGTTGCAAGCCGATCGAGGAGATAGCCGCCAAAGGGCGAGATAGCCTTCGTTTCGGAAACTTCAAACCCGTTGGCTTGACCGACCCTCGCACAGGAAGATGGCCCTATGCCGCTTTGCAGTTACGACCTGAGAACAAGGAGAAGACGCTTTACTCGTTGGTAGCCTGCCAAACGCGAATGAAGTGGGGAGTTCAGCAGCAGGTTTTGCGCATGGTCCCTGGTCTAACCGATGCGGAGTTCGTGCGGCTCGGCGTGATTCACCGCAACACCTATATTGAGGCCCCGAAGGCACTGGATCCGACCCTACAATTGCGAAATCGTCCCGGGGTGTATGTCGCTGGTCAACTCACGGGAGTTGAAGGCTATGTCGAGAGTGCCGCGATGGGAATCTGGGCGGCCCATTCAATCTCACGCCGGATCGCGGGCGCGGAAGTCGTTCCTCCGCCTCGGGCATCCGCATTTGGCTCGCTGATCAGTCATCTGCAGGATGAGACCGAGCGCGAATTTGCGCCAATGAACATCAACTGGGGTTTGTTTCCCGAGGTAGATCTGGGGCCGGGCAAGATCCCGAAGTCGGAGAGAAGGCTGGCGAAACTCGCGGCGGCGCGAAGCGAGTTTTCCGCGTGGAGCACCACCGCAGCAGAAATGTAGCAACGTCCGAAAATGGCGGTACTCAACTCAATCTCTCGCGCAATACTGAGCGCATGACGCTTGAGCCAGAGGTATGCCACGCGGCATTGGAGGCAAAAGATCGCCGGTTTGACGGCGTCTTTTTTGTCGGCATATCCAGTACCCAAATCTATTGCCGCCCGGTTTGCCCGGTTCGGCAGACAAAACGCCAACATCGAACCTTTTTCCCGAGCGCGGCCGCCGCAGAAAAGGCCGGATATCGTCCTTGCCTACGATGTCGTCCCGAACTTGCCCCTGGGCGCGCTCCGATGGATGCCGTCGGCAGACTGGCTGCCCTTGCGTACAGCCGAATCGAAGACGGTGCCCTTTCGGAAATGAGGCTTCCCGAACTCGCCTCGCAGTTCGGGGTCACGGATCGACACCTGCGAAGAGTGATTGAACTAGAGTTCGGCGTCTCGCCCATTGAACTCGCCCAAACCCAGCGCCTTCTGCTGGCAAAGAGATTGCTACGGGATACAAGCCTCAGCTCTATAGAAGTAGCGGTAGCGAGCGGATTCCAAAGCGAGCGACGTTTTCACACATTGTTTAAAGAGCGTTACCGCATGACTCCTTTGGAAGTGCGAAAGTCAAGACAAACCCCACCGGATTGGCTCGTTGTTGATTTACCGTTCCGGAAGCCGTATGACTTCGATGCTTTGCTCGGCTTCCTTCAAGGACGGCTCATCGCGGGAGTTGAAGCGATTCAAGACACCACATATTGCCGGACCGTAAGTTTGAAGGGGCAGCAAGGGTGGATTGAAGTTTCACCAAACTCAGATTCCCTAACGCTTCGCATCTCGCCGTCTCTCGCGAAGGTATTCCCCAAAGTTGTAACTCGGGTGAAGCGATTGTTCGACTTGTACTGTGACCCCGCGCCGATCCATTCGGCTCTTGGAGAAATTGTGCGGAATCCTGGCCTGCGTGTACCAGGAGCTTTTGACGGATTTGAGATGGCGGTCCGGGCAATTCTTGGTCAGCAAATCACGGTTGCAGGCGCGGCGCGGCTCGCAGGCAAGTTTGCCGCGGGCTTTGGTAAACCCATCACGTGTCCGGTTGAAGGTCTCACGCACATCTTCCCCTCCCGGGGAGATGTCGCCAGTGCCGAAGCAGAGGAGATCAGCGCTCTGGGGATGCCGCGCGCTCGGGGCCGAACCATTGTCGTGCTTGCCCAAGCAGAATTGCGTTTAGAGCCGTACGCCGACCCTGAACCCGTGATCGAACAACTCAAAGCTATTCCCGGAATTGGCGATTGGACGGCGCAGTACATTGCCATGAGAGCCCTCGGATATCCCGACGCCTTTCCGGCGGGCGACGCTGGACTGAAATCCGCACTCAGTATCTCGCATCCAAAGTCAATGGTTGCCTATGCCGAACGATGGCGACCGTGGCGCTCTTACGCCACCATGCACCTCTGGAACTCACTCTCATGAACTACATACTCGTAATGCCTAGCCCGATTGACGACCTCACTTTGGTCAGTGATGGCGAAGCGATCACCGGACTTTGGATGGGTACCCCGCCGGCCATCGAAGCGGGGTCCAAGGAGCTTTCGGTTCTGAGGGAAGCAAAAAAACAGCTAGACGCTTACTTCCGGGGCGATTTGCGTCAGTTCAGTTTGCCGCTGCGGCCCGCCGGAACCGAGTTTCAGCTTCAAGTTTGGAAGGAACTCCAGCAGATACCTTACGGCGAGACAATAAGCTACGGTGAATTGGCGAAACGAATTGGGAATCCGAAAGGCTCACGCGCAGTAGGGTTAGCCAATGGCAAGAACAAGATCAGCATCATCATCCCCTGCCATCGGGTGATCGGTGCCAGCGGACATCTCACCGGATTCGGAGGAGGGCTCGCCCGCAAAGCGAAGTTGCTGGAGATCGAACGGCCTTCACTTTTTGACTGAGAAAACCTCACAGCCCCCCTGAAGATTTGCTGGGAATCCTCCGAAAGAACTGATGGGCACCCTCTCGCCTTGCGAAAGGCAGCCCCGCAATTCTATCAGGAGGAATGACCGACCATGCTGGAACGACTCTTTGGAACCCATGCCACGAACCTCGAACGCTCGTTGGATCGCACGACGCAACGTCAATCGTTGCTCGCGCTCAATCTGGCTAACGTCAACACTCCGAACTATAAGCGGCGCGATGTTGACTTCGGCATCATTCTCACGGAGATTGAATCTGGCCCAAACTTGACGATCGCCCGGAACCGGCTCCGAGGTGGCGTGCAACAGTATAACGGCGACGTTCGAGTAGACGGCAATAGCGTCAATATGGAGCAAGAAGTCGCGGCGATGGCGGAAACGGAACTCCGATATGAAGCCCTCGCTGATATGACCCGCCGATACTTTAGTGGTCTCCGCGACGTGATTCGGGAGGGTCGATAGTTAGATGACTCTCGGTCGAGCGATGTCCATTAGCGCAACAGGCTTACACGCCGAGCGTTTTCGCATGGATGTGATCAGTGCAAACATCGCGAATGCCAACAGCATGACGGCGAACGGTCGCGAAGCCTATCGTCGCCAAGTCGTTTTCTTAGAGCAGACTGACAACGGTGTCCAGATTCAACGGGTAACACCGGACAACTCGCCTTTGAAGTCGATTTACGAGCCTGGCAACCCCGCAGCAGACGCCCAAGGCTTCGTGGAATACAGCAATGTCGAACCGGTCAAAGAGATGGTCGATATGATGAGCGCAACTCGCGCATACGAGGCAAACATCGCTGCTTTCAACTCTGCCCGTGGGATGTCCCGCGCGGCTCTCACGATCGGACAACGGTAACGGACTGACTCATGCGCATTGATGTTGCCAACTCCCAAATCGCTTCCGCGATCACGCAAACCCCGACGAACCCTAGCGTTGCCCCCCAACAAGGTGGCTCTGACTTCGGTTCGATGTTGATGGACGCCATTCATGAAGTGAACGGCTCGCAGGCAGAAGCCCGCGAGTTGCAGAACGCAATGATGGCGGGTCGACCGGTGGAACTCCACGACGTGATGATCGCAATGGAAAAAGCGGGAACCAGCATGGCGTTGACGATGCAAATCCGAAACAAGCTGCTGGAGGCTTACCAAGAGATCAGCCGTATGCAGGTGTAAGAAACCGGCTGACCCATTTCATGGGCGGCCATGACAGCAATCATCAATAAGATCAAGGGTTGGTGGATCACCGCTGACCGGACACAAAAGTTGGTAACCCTCTTCGGTAGCGGGTTCCTCCTCGTTCTGCTCGCGATGAGCATCTTCTTCGCGCGGCGACCGAACATGCAACCGATTTTCTCGGGGCTCACTCCTGCCGACCAAGGGATGATCGTCCAAGAACTCACGCAAGCCGGAATTCCTGTCGAGTTCAGCGCCCGCGGCGATGTCACTGTCCCCGCCGACCGCGTGGCTGAGGCCCGCATGAAGTTGGCGCAGTCCAACAAGATGCCGGCCAGTGGCCCGAAGGGCAACGAGTGGCTTGAAGGCATCACTTCCCTGACCACGCCACTTGTGGAGAAGGAGAAGATGAAGGAGGCACTTGAGGGTGAACTTGCCCGAAGCATCAACACGATGACGGGCGTAGCGTCGTCCATCGTCCACCTGACCGTCGGGACCGACTCACGGGTGGCAAGTCTCGCAACACCAAGTTCCGCCGCCGTGATTGTCACCCAATCATCCAGCGGAGAAATTGATGAAGAGGCAGGGCGGGCGATGGCACGCCTTGTTCAGAACTCCGTACCTAACCTCAAGGAGGAGAACATCTCTGTCACTGATAACACCGGTGCCTTTCTTTTTGATGGCCGCGAAGTCGGTCGAGGATCTTCCGGGGCTAACCAGAAACTTACTGCCGAGATCAACGAGAGCAAACGTCGCGAGATCGAACTTCAACGACTCCTGGACGTTCCGTTTGGGCCGGGCAATACGATCGCTCGTGTGAGCGTGGAGTTGGAGATGGATGACGTCACGGAGTCCACGCTCATCAACAAAGTAGACGAGGGTGTTGTCACTGAATCGATGACCGAAAAGCTCTCGGGCGCCGCCGCAAGTGCGGGAGGTGTCTCAGGAATTGAATCCAACATAAGCGGCGCGACGAACACCGGAGGTTCCAATTCGGGGAACTACGAGTCGAAGACGACGCGAACCGAAGTGCCGACGACGCAAACGAATCGAACCACCAAGTTTGCCCCTGGCGAAGTATCGGGAATGGCGGTCACGGTTCTTGTCAACAAAGAGAAGATCAAAGACGTTGAAGCCGTACGGCAAGCCGTCGCGGGCTTCGCGAAACTTGACTATGATGCCGCACAAGGCGGGATCGTCAACTCGGCGGATGTCAAAGCAACCGTAACCGAAACGGAGTTCGACACCACAGCGGCAGACGCACAAACGAAAGCGGCCGCTGCCGCCGGTGGGTCAGCAAGGATCCAACAGATCGTTTCGTTCCTTCCAATCGCTGCTCTTCTCGCGGTCGGATTCATGCTTACCAAGGCGATTGGCAAATCCGCGCCAAGGGCAATCGCTTCGACCATGCCAGCCGAAGGATTGCTGACGATGGGCGTCGCCCGAGAAGCTCAGATTCGTAGCGAACACAATGCAGCGCTTGCGCTGGAGCACGGAGGAGGGGCGTCGAACGCTCCGAATCCAAAGATCCTTGAACTGGTCAAGTCAGGTCAGTCTGGCTCGGCAATCAGTGCCGCCGATCGCGAACTGCTAAAGCAACAAGCAACGCCGGAGCAAGCCGAGATGATTGACAACGCCAAGAACCTCGAAGAAGTCATGGCTGCGCTAGGGATTGATCCGGAAGGGGATATCGGCGATATAGAAGGCATCGCTCGCAAACTCGACTTGCCTCTCGAACAGATCAAGAAGATGGCGCGACAACGCCCCGAAACCGTAGCCATGCTGCTCAAGAGTTGGCTCGTGGAGGACAAGTAAGAGACCATGAGTGCCGCACGCAAACTCAGCCCGGAAATCACCAGCAAGCGGAAAGCCGCCATCATCGTCGCAGTCCTCGGCCCGAAGATTTCGGGCGAAGTCCTCAAGCACTTGAACCCTGATCAAGTCGAAATGATCACGTATGAAATGGCTCGGCTCGAAAAAGTGGGACCCGAGACTCGACAGAGGATCATTGACGAGTTCCACGAGTTGGCCCAAGCCCAAGACTTCATTGCCGAAGGTGGCGTGGATAACGCCCGAAAGGCACTTGTAGAAGCGTTTGGAGAGGAAGCCGCGAACGAGATGATGGTGCGAGTCGTCGATGCAATGCAAGTTGTTCCCTTCGACTTCTTGAAGCGGGCTGATCCGCAACAACTCTTAGGCTTCATCCAGGACGAGCACCCACAAACCATCGCGCTTATCTTGGCGTTCATGCCAATCACGCAAAGCGCAAGCATCCTCGGCCGTCTTCAACCCGACTTACGATCTGAAGTCGCGGCCCGGATCGCGATGATGGATCAGACCCCGCCGGAAGTCATTCGAAAAGTTGAGAAGGTTCTGGAAAAGAAAGTTTCGAATGTCATCAACACGGAATTGAGCAAGGCAGGCGGGCCGAAGGCTCTCGTCGACCTTCTAGGCCGAGTTGACCGCACTACGGAGAGGCTGATCATCGAGCAACTCTCTGAGACGCATCCCGAACTGGCCGACGAAGTCAAAAACATGATGTTCACGTTTGAAGACGTCGTCCAACTCGATGATCGGGCAGTGCAAACATTGCTTCGTGAAGTCGATGGCAAGGATTTGGCCACCGCTCTCAAGGGAGTTGGCCCGGATGTTCGCGACAAGATTTTCCGAAACATGTCAGAACGAGCCGTGAACCAGTTGAAGGAAGAGATGGAGTTCATGGGCCCCGTGAAGGTGAAGATGGTAGAGGAGTCGCAGAAGAAGATTGTCTCGGCGATTCGAAGGCTAGAAGAAAACGGCGACATTCAACTCGGGCGAGGCGAGGAGGACATCCTTGTCTAAGGCCGTGGTGCGCGGGGTCGCAGTTCAATCGGGGTTCATGCAAGGACTGGCTCCGATTGATCCTCTGCTCAAAGCAGGGTTGGCCCAACACGTCTCCGGCAAAGTCAAAACTCAGTTACAGGAAATTCGAGAGAAAGCGGCGGAAGAGGGCCAAAGTGAGGGGTTTAGCGAAGGGTTTGCGGCAGGTCAGACGGAAGGCTTCGAGTCTGGGTTTGCCCGTGGCAAGCGTGAGGCACGCTTGCAGTACGACGAACAGAATGCGGTTTTGATTGAGGAGACTACGATCCAGTTGCAGGCATTAGTGGAACAGGCGCAAGCCGCGTTCGACCAGTGGAGGGAATCTCACGAGAATCAGTTAGCGGATTTAGCAATTGCAATCGCGAAGCGCGCGATTGCCGATGAGCTTCATGTGACACGTGAAAGTGTGATGGAGATCACTCGTGAAGCCTTGCAGTCCGTGATTGGCTCGGGGACGGTTCAGATTCGAGTGAATCCCGTAGATACTGGATTGCTGGACGCTCGCATCAAAGAGTTACAAGATGCAGCGGGGCGGCATCGACATCTAGAAATTGTTTCTGACCCAACCGTGGAGTCCGGGTGCCGTTTGATCATGGACGCAGGCGTCGTCGATTCCACAATCGACTCCTATCTTGATCGAATCGAGGATTCTCTAGGAGACGCCGCGTGAGGACTCTGAATGATCTCCGAATGGCTCTGGTCCAGATTCCGCGCACCGAGCAACTCGGGCAAGTAGCCCAAGTCGTCGGCCTCGTGATCGAGTCTGTCGGCCCCCATGTTCGGGTAGGGGATCTTTGCTACGTCGAAGCGAATGACACCCACGAGGGGATTCCCTGTGAAGTCGTGGGATTTCGAGATGAGCGAGTCTTACTCATGCCCCTTGGAGAACTCCATGGGATTGGCCCCGGATGTTCGGTTCGATCGACGGGCCACTGCCTGCGCGTTCCTGTCGGTGAACGGCTCTTGGGCCGGGTAGTAAACGCATTGGGGCAACCCATTGACGGCGGCCTTCAGATTCCGAAAGGCGAATCCTATCCTTCTCTCGCAGCACCACCGAACGCAATGGAGCGCGCGATGATTGAAGCCCCGATGGCTACGGGCGTTCGCGCGATTGATTCGATGCTGACGATGGGCATTGGCCAACGCATGGGAATCTTTGCTGGCTCTGGTGTCGGAAAAAGCACATTGCTTGGGATGATCGCCAGGAACGGGGACGCAGACGTCAATGTCATCGCCTTAGTGGGCGAACGCGGACGAGAAGTTCGCGAGTTTATGGAAAACGACCTCGGCGAAGAAGGAATGAAACGGAGCGTAGTCGTATGCGCCACTTCAGACGAGCCTGCCCTGCTTCGCATCAAGGCGGCATATACCGCGACCGCTATCGCAGAGTCGTTCCGGGATCAGGGGCTCAACGTGATGCTCATGATGGACTCCGTAACTCGCTTTGCGATGGCCCAAAGAGAAGTTGGCTTGGCCGTCGGTGAACCACCGAGCACGAAGGGATACACACCGAGTGTTTTCGCCATCCTGCCACGATTGATGGAGCGGGCAGGATGCGGTGCGAGGGGGGCAATCACCGCAATCTACACAGTACTCGTCGATGGCGACGATACCAACGAACCGATTGCCGATGCCGCACGATCCATTCTCGATGGTCACATCGTTCTCGATCGAAAACTGACTAGCCGGGGCCACTATCCGCCTATCAACGTGCTCCAAAGTCTTAGCCGTGTGATGCCGATGGTGGTCAACAACGAACACGTGCGATCATCCCAGAAACTGCGTCATCTCCTCGCCGCATACGACGATGTTGAAGACCTGATCAGTGTGGGCGCTTACAAGTCTGGATCCAATGCGGAATCCGATGAAGCGGTTGAGAAACACGCACGCATCAACGCTTTCTTACAGCAAGAAAAAAGCTGCGCCTCACTCATGGATGATACGGTTCGCGTGATGAAGGAGATTGCCCTTGGCTAAATTCCGATTTCGCCTCGATGTCGTCTTACGGCTCAGAGAACGAGAAGAAGAACTCGCGAAGAACGCTTACCGTGCCGCAACGGCTCGAAGGATTGAGGCCGAAAGCACGATTGATTTGATTCGTGAGAAACGCCGGAGTGTCTTGGTAGGTGTGCCCGCGTCACTGGCGGCCCGCATCGCGTTGCCGGGATTGCTTGAACGGATAGACGATGATGAACACGCCTCTGTAACCATCGCCGACCTTCTGCAACAGGAGGAAGAGGCAGCCCTTCGAAGATACGTGGAAGCAAAACAATCAGCAGAAGCACTTCGAAAATTGCGTGAGGGTCGACACGCGGAATGGCAACTGGCAGAAGATCGAGCCGAGCAACAGGCTCTAGATGAATGGGCTGTTCAAAGGAGGGCCGCTTGAACACCAATCCTCTTACTCCGAAGGGCGCTGACGGTATCCAGCAACGCATTGCCGAAATACGCAATCGTATTGCGGAGATCACACCTGAACCGACACCTGAGTTTCCGTCCCCGACACCGCCCGCGAATCTCTCTCGCACCTCAGGTGGAGTGGGACGCCCCTCTTCCCTCGCCGGCCGACTCCCAAGCGTTCTCAATTCTTCTCTGGCACCACTCAGTCCGTTTTCGGATGGCGCAACACTTTCGGGAATCATCGGTGGCGGAAGCCCATCATCCGGTGGCGGCGACATTCAGTCGCTAATCCACGAAACGGCGACCCGCCACAATCTCGACCCCAACTTACTTCGGGCGCTCGTTGAGCAAGAAAGTAGTTTCAACCCTAACGCAAGATCCTCGGCAGGGGCAATGGGATTGACACAGTTGATGCCTGCGACGGCTCGATCTCTTGGAGTCAACAACCCGTTCGACCCGCGCGAGAACTTGGATGGCGGTGCCCGATATTTGTCGCAAATGCTGAACCAATTTGGCGACACCCGTCTCGCGCTTGCGGCATACAACGCGGGGCCAGGGGCGGTTCGACGACACGGCGGCATACCACCTTATCGTGAGACTCAGAACTACGTGACTCGAATCATGGACCGTATTGGAGAAGACTAAACGATGCCTGAGAAAGACAAGAACAAGAAACCGAAAGGTAAGAAAGGCTTTTTGTTAGGGGTGATTATCGGACTTCCTCTCATAGGGGGTGGCGTGTTCGGTGGGCTCGCGTTTGCGGGAATTGTCAAGATCCCGGGAATCACGCCCAAATCAAAACTTGCCTCTAATCTGTATGGCGAAGCCGCAGGTCTTTACGGAGAGGCCGAATCGCTCTATCTAGAGAGCCCAGAGTTGGAAGTGAATGTAGAGCCGACTCCTCCGCCAGTCGTCGTGAAGCCCTCGGAACCAGAGGCACCGGTTGAAGTCCCCACTGACCCCGAAGCTGGCGCAAAAAAACTCGCGAAACTCTGGAACGCTTTGGAAACCTCTCAACTGCTCGCGATCACCAAAGAATACAAGGATCCCGAACTTGCCATGGTGATGTCAAAGATGGAGACGGAAGCATCGGCGAATCTGCTGGCCGCCTTGGA
>JAHBTC010000001.1 GCA_019638835.1 Fimbriimonadaceae bacterium | reverse complement strand
CCAATAAGGCAGAACTTGCCCAGTTGCAGCCCCGGCTCAAGACGCTTGAAACGGCCTTGGTCGACACCGCCCGATGGAGCCGACTCATGAACCACTTGGCGGGCAACACACCCGACGGTATTTGGCTGACGAACGTCCGCTGCCAGAACCCCGACCCTTCAAAGGGCACGATGGTTCAGTTTACGGGCAACAGTCAAAACCAAGACCTGGTGGGCGCGTTCATTCTCCGGCTCAATGCCAGCGAAGACCTTGAGAACGTGCAACTAAAGTTCACACAAGAGCGAATCGTCGAGGGCGGCAAAGCCATTGAGTTTGAGATTTCCGGCGACGTCGTCGGAACCGCGCCTCCGAAGAAGGCAGAGGAGAAAGCGTGAAGAAAGGCAAAGTCAATCCCGTCATGATCATCGCCGTAGCGGTGTTCCTCTTCGGTGGTCTGCTTGCTTACTGGCAGTACAACGTCAAGGAAGCCGCTCAGGCTCGGTACCAGCAACTGGAAGCCGAAGTCCCGACCAAAGAAGAAGTCGATGCGGAACTCGCCCAGACCAGTCAGGATCTTGAGAAATACCGAGAGAACTTGGCCCACTTGGAAAAGAGTGTTCCACCGCAGGCCTATGTGCCGACGATGCTGTCTGAACTTGAGAGCCTCGGCAAACTGAATCGAATCGCCGTCACGGGGGTTCGTCCAGTAGCAAAGCAAGCTCAGTCGCGCCGCGACCAAGAAAACGAGCAGCAGAACAAGAAGGCGTATCAGGAAGTGGAGATTGATATCACTGGCACCGGGCAGTACAACGATGTGATGGCCCTCGTGGATCAGCTCAAGGGCTTCCCGAAAATCGTCGCCGTGCGAACCGTCAGCCTGACTCCTAAGAAGGAAGCGAACGCTGCGGCGCAAGGCATTCTCGAATCAACCATTCGGTTACGGGCTTACGTTTTTGCGGCGCCCACCCCGAACAACAAACCTGAGTCCGGGCTGCAAGCCCGGGCCGACATTCACCGAGGTCCCTAATGAACAAGGAAAAACAAAAGACGACCGTTGTCTTGGCACTCGGCGGTGTTCTCCTGGCAGTAGGGGCCTTTCAGTTCATCCCGAAGGGTAGTCCGACTGCACCGGCGAGCGAAGCCACCAAGACTTACAGCGCCGATCAGGAAGCAACCCTAGCCAAAGAGGACAAGGAAGCAACCGAAAAGGAGGCTATTCTGGCCACTCTAGGTGGATCACTTCCGCCGCGCGACCCGTTCCGTACGGGCAAGCCGAACGAAGTATCGCCGACAACGCCGGCTCCAGTTCAGGCGGCTCCCTCCGGAGCGACCGCTCGCCCCTCGACGCCGAGAACCTACAGTCCCCCGTCAGGTGGAGACAATCGCCCACCGAGTCTTGGCGGCAGCCTGCCGCCGATCAATCCGGGCGGACCTAACGGCGGCAATGGCATGTCGATCCGACCGGGATCGGGTTACGCCGTCGTTGGCACGGTAACTGGTGAACGACCCGCAGCAGTCATCCGCGATGCGGATGGGCGACAACGAATTGTCCCCTTGGGCGGTCAGGTTGATCCTGACACAACCGTGGTGGGCATTGATCGCGGACAGATCCGCGTGAAGACCAAAGAGGGTGAACGAACCCTCAATCTGGAAGGCAACTGACCATGAAAACCTTACTGACTACCGCCGCAGCCTTTGCGCTGTTGACCGCGGTTGCGACGGCCAGCGAACCGGCCCGGCTGACTCGTGTCGAGGCTAAGCCGCTCGGTACAGGTCTGGACGTCGTCATCCAGGGCGAGCACTTGCCTCAGCCCCGCGATATGCGGATTCTGAGCAACACCTCGTTCATTCTGGAGTTTGATGCTTGGTTGGAGGGCGCGCCAACGCGTCTCCCGCAAACCAATGGACCGGCTAAATTCGTCGAGTGGGGCTGGTACACCAACCGCCCGGCACGCGTTCGAGTCCATGTCAAACTCAATAACGGCGCAACGCCCGTCCGCTTTACGAAAGAAGAGGATGGCTATCACATTCTTGTTGATCTGCCAACTGATTCCGATGAGCTAGCTAAGTTGCGAGCCGCTGCCACGCCGACAGCACCGGCCGGTATGGAAGGTTTGCTCAAGCCCGAGGAAACTCCGATCGTCGCTGGCGACGACCGACAACCGTTCCGCAATCTCGTAACCGACTTGCGCAACCCCGTGATCACCGACCCTGCGGTCATTCCTTCTTCGACTCCGCCTGTTAGCACGCCTCCGGTGGAAGAGAAAAATGAGGAAACCGCTCCCCCGGTGAGCACGCCTCCGGTTGAGGAAAAGAAAGAGGAAGCTACTCCTCCGGTAACAACCCCGCCAACCGAGGAAAAGAAGGAAGAAACCCTTCCTACCCTTCCTCCTGTGAGTACGCCTCCGGTGGAGGAAAAGAAGGAAGAGGTGACGCCTCCTGCCAGCACTCCTCCGGTTCGAAGCGCTCCCGTTCGAACTCCAAGAACGACACCGACAAACACGACGACAACCAACACGACGGCTTCGCTCGTCCAGGATGCCGCGTTGATGCGCAAGGTTTCGCTTGACTTCGTGGACACCGATGTTGTGCAGATCTTGAAGGCCCTCGCCATGCAGGCCAACGTCAATATCATCACGTCGCCCGAGGTGAGCCCCAGCGACAAGCCAATGTTGCTTACGTTGAGCCTGACCAATGTCACGCTTGAAGATTCGCTGAGTTTCATCACGGCCATGTCTGGCCTTCGGTTTGCCCGAGTCGCGTCGACCTTCGTGGTCACCCCGGCCGACAAACTGAGCGACACGATGCGCCAGATCCTTGAGCGCAATAACAACTATCAAACGCGAGTCGTGAACCTCGTCAGTGGCGAGGCTAAACAGATTCGCGACGCGACGCTCAAAGCGAATCCGCAAGATGGGCGCGAAGGCTATTACGAAATCATCGTCCCGGAAAATGCATCGGCGACGAACATGACAGCGATGCCGCAGAACCTGATCCCTCCGGTGGAAGGTCAAGCCGCGCCACAAACGCCTCCGACGAACCCGACGATGCCGCAAGCCGCGCCGGCGAACGGACGCATCTACTATCTCATGATCGTAGGTGACGCCGACCGGCTCAATGCGATTGAGACCTACGTTCGCGGACTCGACCAGAACATCTCAAACTCGTTCTCGCTCAGCCGAACCGAAGACATTGGAACGGTCGCGATCCCCGTGCAGAGCGGCGATCCGAGCAAGATTCAAGCGATGATTCAGCGACTGATCGCGGAAAGTCCGCGCAGTGGCGACTACTCGATTCAGCAGACGGCGATCAGTGAACTTGTTGGCTCCGACGCACCCTCACAAGTCCTCCTTATGGTTGGACCAAAGACGGAACTCGGCCGGTTGAAAACGTTCGCCATGGCACTTGATCAGCAATTGTGCGAAGCCGTCGGCATCGCTTATACCGCTGACGCAAATGGTCTCGGACGCGAGTACGCGATCCTTGAACTCCGCTACCTCGAACCGATGGTCGCCGAGTTTGACCTGAAGAACCGAATTCGGGGCCTGCACGTCACGATCGTGCCAGACCCGGTTACCCCCGGCATCACGGGCGAAGACGACGGTCAGAAGGCGGATGACCCGGCAACGGCGCAGAATCAAGGCGGCGGTGCTGCCGGAAACGGCGGTGGCGGTACGACGACGAACCGAACGTCCGACCTCACCCGACAGATCGGTCATGAACCGATGCGACTCATCGTGCGCGGAACGCCGGACCAGATCCAGCAGGCGCGGAACTACCTCTCACTCGTAGACGTAGCCCCGCGACAGGTTGCTCTGGAACTTCGGGTTCTGGAACTGAGCAAAGAAGACGCTCTCAAGTTGGGTCTTGACTGGGGTCTGCTCACCGGCGGACGACTGATTAGTAGCCGCATCAACATGAATCCGGGCGTCGCTACCGACACCCCCGGTGCCATCAGTGGCTCCTATCAAGGTGTGGGCTCCTTCCTCGGCGCCCTCGACCAGTTGAACGACCGAAATCACTTGATCGCTCGTCCGAACGCTCTTGTGAGTGACGGCCGTGGCACCCGACTCTTCGTTGGCGACACGATCCGCTACATTAAGCAGATCCAAGCCAGTCAAAGCGGAACAACGGTCATCACCGATGAGCTCGAAGTCGGAGCACTCTTCGATATCAAGGCTCGCATCGGTTCCGAAGGCAACATCGCACTTGATCTGGAGCAGAACTTCAGCATCTTGACGTCATTCCTTCCGGTTCCCGGCGGCGGATCACTTCCGCAGACCAGCGACCGACGGACGAATATGTTCGTAAACATGAAGAGCGGCGAGACGATCGCCATCGGCGGTTTGATCCTCGAACAAGATCGAAGTTCGGTGTCGGGTATCCCGATCTTGAAGGACCTCCCAATCATCGGACGACTCTTGTTCAGCCGAACCAATACCAGCCGCGAGCGCACGGAAATCGTGTTCTTCCTCACGGCAAAGGTTGTGGATGAGACGAACCGGAGCGATGCGGCTAGCCCGCGAATCGCTGAGGGCAATATGCCCGACCCGATGCGCACCTACCGCGAGACCGGTGGAAACACTGGCGGCACGAACCCCTAAGTCTTTGACTTAGATAACACTTAGCCCGCTTCCCTTTTTTGGGGAGGCGGGCTTTTTTTCACCGATGTCCCACGTCGAAAGTCGGGCCGAAACCCAAAGATGCTGACATGCGGTCTTCGATTCCGTTGAATCGGTAGCGCGTGCCCACCTGCACGCAAAGGAACCGAAAGATGAAATCGAACTGGTATTTGCTCGTCGCGGCCGCGATGACCATCGGACTTGTCGGATGTCAGCCCGCTGAAGCCCCCGCAGATAGTACTGAGGCGACCGCCACGACGGGCGCAATGAATGAGTCCGCTTCAGCGACGACCATGGAAGAGCCGATGATGGATAAGGACATCGTCATTACGGCCATGGATGCGCCGCAATTTACGACTCTGGTATCGCTTATTCAAGAAGCCGGGCTCGTCGACACGCTGAAAGGTGAGGGCCCGTTCACCGTGCTCGCACCCAACAACGACGCATTTGCAAAGATTCCGGAAGCGGACATTGAAGCGCTCAAGGCCGACAAGGAGAAGTTGAAAGCTGTACTCACCGCTCACGTGATCAGCGGAAGCGCGATGGCGGCAGACGTTGTGAAGATGACCGAAGTCACCCCTTTGAACGGAAACTTCCCGGTCAAGGTGGAGGGAGACAAGGTCATGATCGGCAACGCAACGGTTGTAGCCACGGACATCAAAGCCACGAACGGCGTGATCCACGAGATTGATACCGTCTTGATGCCGTAATCAAGGCGGAACATCGGGCGGCCCTCCAATCATTTGCTGGTCGGAGGGCCGCCTTACGTTTAGACTGAATCGGCCAAACTGAGAGAGGATGTCGCGACTCGAATTTGCCCTCGATGCCGCCTGGGAGGCGGCTCGTTCCACGCTCGAACTTTTCCGGGCCGGGGTGAATGTCGAACTAAAGAACGACGCTACTCCCGTGACCGAAGCAGATCGGCGCGCCGAAGAGCTAATTCGGGCCGCGATTGAAAAGAGATATCCGGGTGAGACCGTGCTTGGTGAAGAGCAGGGCCTTATTGGCGCAAATGATGACCGCTGGGTGATTGACCCGATTGACGGAACCAAGTCGTTTGTTGCGGGCGTCCCGCTCTATTCGACACTCCTTTCTTATGAAGTCGCGGGCGAGCCTGAACTGGGAATTGCCATTTTTCCCGCACTGAACATGGCGTTTTGGGCGGAGCGCGGTAAGGGGGCGTTCATGGACGGAAAGGCATGCCGCGTACGAGATGAATCTGTACCCGCGCGGGCATTGATTGCGTGCGGCGGGCATAGCAGTCTTGTCAAGCGAGGCCGCATGCAAGGCGTTTTACGCTTATCCGAATCGGCCCTTGCCACGAGAACTTGGGGTGATGCTTACGGCCATTGTTTGGTAGCGGGCGGACAAATTGATGCAATGATTGACCCTACGGTAAGTCGTTGGGATATCAGTTCCGTATCTTTGATCGTTCGTGAGGCCGGTGGCGTTTTCACCGACTTCGCTGGCCAGCCTCAACTCTCCGATGAGGCAATCAGTGTCACCCCGGCCTTCGAACAATGGGTCCGGGAGGCCTTTCAACCATGAGGTTGGTTGGCGTTGATTTTGGTGGAGCAAGAATCGGCTTGGCCACAATGGAGTCGGAGTTTGCCGTCGGGCGCACATTGCCATTCTTGCCGGCAACTGGAACCCTCGCGAAGGACGCCGCCGCGATCCACGCTATTGCGAAGGCGGAGGGAGCAAATGAAGTCGTCATTGGCGTTCCTCTCATTGAAGGCGCAGAAACAAAGATGAGTCGGATTTGCCGCATGCTTGGAGACGAATTGAAGGATCTTGGCTGGGCGGTTCACTACTGCGATGAATCACTCACGAGCGTGGGTGCCGAGTCAGAGCTTTTGGCGGCGGGCCTGAAAGCGTCCCAAATCAAACGGTCAATTGATAGCGAAGCCGCCCTCCGAATCCTAGAACGGTTTGTGGCGGAGGGGCAATGAAGCGCCTGCGAATCGTTTTAGTGCTGGGGGTTGTGCTTTTGCTCGTCGCAAGCGGGGCATTTGCAATGCTTTCCGCCGCGTGGAAGCCAGTGACTCCAGGGCCCGAAAGGTATGTGCGGCTTGCGCGCCAGATGTCGCTCAATCAAGCACTGATTGAACTGGAAGGTCAAGGCATCATCCGCGACGCCCAATCTGCCCGGCTGTACGCAAAGTGGAAGCGAACCCCCGGCATCATTGACTCCGGGACTTATCAACTTCGGCCAGGGATGACGCTCGATCAAGTTTTCCGTTCGTTGCAGCACCCAGTGCGGCAATCTGTCCGAATCCCGGAAGGTTGGTGGATTTCCCGCGTGGCCAAGCGACTCGAAGAAAAGGAAGTGTGTTCGGCAAGCGAGTACATTTCGCTCGCAGAGGATGGCGAGAAGTTCAAAGACGAAGTGTCGTTCCCAGTGCCGTCGGGATCGCTTGAGGGCTATCTCTTCCCCGACACCTACGACCTGCCGCCGATGATTGGCGCGAAGGAAACCATCCTTCGTCAGTTACGTGCCTTCGAATCCAAGGTCTGGCCCGTCTTGAAGGATCATCAGGATCCCAACAAGGTCTTGACGAAAGCCAGCATGGTTGAACTGGAGGCCGCCCTTGATGAAGAACGACCGATGGTGGCGGGAGTTATAGACAACCGTTTGGTGAAGGGTATGCAACTACAGATCGATGCAACGGTGCTTTATCAGCTTGGCGAGTGGAAAGTGCTCGGCCCCGGCGAAGTTCGCACGATCAAGGGGCCATACAACACATATCTCAGCCGGGGTCTGCCGCCGGGGCCGATCGGATCGCCGGGGCTCGCCAGTATTGAGGGTGTTTTGAACCCCGCGAAACATAACTTCCTTTACTATGTGGCGAGGCCGAATCGCTCGCATTTTTTCTCTGTCACCTACCCGGAACACCAGGCAAACATCCGGAGAGCCCGGCTCGAACGAGAAGCGGCGGAGGCGAACTAATGCGGATTCCGGGTGCTTATAGCAAGGATAAGATCCCTTACTTCTTGCGGCACTTCGCGCCTCACGCTAACATTCACCGACTTCACGAGGTGAACGTAGACGAGTTGTGGGCACGAGGAAAGCGGCTCATCTTGCTTGACGTTGACAATACGCTTTTGCCCTGGCGATCCATGGACTTGCCTCAAGAGACGCTTGACTGGGTGAAGCATGCCGAAGAAAAGGGATTCGCACTGTGCGTGATCAGTAACACGCGTCACCCCGAGCGATTGAAGGCACTATGCGAATCGCTGGGCATTGACTTTGTTTTGGCGCGGATGAAGCCAAGCCGGCAGATGTTTGTGAAGGCGATGAGCCGCCACAAGGCGGGGCCGACGGAGACCGTCATGATCGGCGACCAGTTGCTGACCGATGTCTTGGGCGCGAACCGGGCGGGGATTGACGCCATCTGGGTGACCCCCATGAGCAATGTTGAATTTGCGGGAACCAGAATCAACCGAGTCATTGAGGCCGTGATCGGACGGTTCTTGTTCCGATACTTCCAGCCTTCGGTCCCTTACGGAGTACCTGCCGACAAGCCGGGGCTCTTCAAACACCAAGTGGTGACCGAGTTCCTCAAGTTCGCCGTGATTGGCGTCACGAGCACCATCATTGACATCGGCATCCACTTCTACTTGATGTACATAGCGCCGTACGGGGAGACTTCGCTCCGCGAGCACGTGGGGCAATCCGTACTTGGAATCTTCAATCCCGGTTCACCTATGACCGAAAAGGCGATTACAGATGCAGCGTACGCTCCTCTCAAGATCCTTCCGGTACTGCTAGCCATATTCAACGGTTACTTTTGGAACAGCCGCTGGACCTTCCGCGTAGCGGAGCGCAAGATTCAGTTCAATCTTGTTGCCAAATTCTATGTCGTGGCGTTGACGGCGATGCTCGTCAATCTAGGCGTCAGTACGACGGTCATGCATATGGTTCATATCGGAGAGAAACGTGACTTCGCGATCGCGAGTTTCTGTGGCCTCGTCGTGGCTGCGCTTGTGAATTTCATCGGTCAGCGGCAATGGACTTTCCACGGCGTACAAAAGCGCTCATGACGGAGTGGTTTGAGTGGCGCGACGCTCCGCCCGGCGACTACGCGGTGCTGGGTGACCCGATTGCGCATTCTCTGTCGCCTCGGTTGCATGCGTGGGCGGCGCGGGCGGCCGGATTGGAGGAGATTTATCGCGCGATTCGGGTACCGAAGGGGGAGTTGGCCGAGGCGCTGGAACGACTCATTTCGCTTGGATATCGGGGCGTGAACTGCACGGTTCCGCTGAAAGAGGAGGCGTGTTCGCTTGCGCGTGGGATGTCAGCTGAACTGGCAGAACTAGGTGCAGTCAACACTCTCATCTTGCCTTCCCTTTTCGGCTACAACACCGATCTTTATGGATTCTCCTATGACCTCTACGAACAGAATCCAGGAACGAGGCCCGTATTGATTCTGGGGTCGGGAGGGACCGCCCGAATTGTTGCGAAGTCCTTTCATCGTTCCCGGCCATTCACGATCTGGGCGCGCCGCGATGAATCGTTAGAGTGGGCGAGAGCAGCGGGGTACCAAACCACCACAGAAGTCCAGCGATCTTCCGACTACGGTGTGATCGTAAACACGACCAGTGCGGGACACTCTGGTGAGGCACCTCCCGTGATCTGGATCGCGGCAAAACGACGAGGGCTTGCCTACGACGTCAACTATGGCGACGCTTCGATTCCTTTCCTCTCGGAAGCTAAGCAAGCTGATTGGCGAGTCCGTGACGGGCTTGGAATGTTGATCATGCAAGCTGCACATTCTCGTAGAGTGTGGTTTCTTGATGAACCACCATTGAACGTCTTACAGGACGTCCCCACGATTTCGGGAAGCATGTTCTGCGCGGTCCGGCCAGTTTCAGACAAGAAATATGCCTGGAGGGCCGCCGTCAAGGGCTTAAAGCGCGGCGAAGTCGTCGTCCTCCCCACCGAAACCGTCCTTGGGCTCGCCGCCGATGCGCTCAGCACCGAGGCAGTCGCCAAGATCTTCACGATCAAGGGGCGACCCGCCACCAACCCCCTCATCGTCCATGTCCAAAACGCCGCGCAAGCCCAAGGACTGACAAGCGAGTGGCCCGAAGTGGCTTCAGTACTTGCCGAGAAGTTCTGGCCCGGGCCGCTTACCCTGGTGCTACCCAAGCAGCCTAAGGTGCCCGATGTTACGACTGGCGGGCTTGATACGGTCGCGCTCCGCGTTCCGAACCATCCGGTTGCATTGCGCTTTCTTGCGGATTGTGCCCGCCCCCTCGCCGCCCCGAGCGCTAACCTGAGTGGCGAACTCTCCCCGACTCGGATCGAACATCTCAACCCGGTGATCCGCGAGCAAGTCTGGGCGGTGCTCGACGGCGAAGCGAGCCAGATTGGCATTGAGAGTACGGTGGTTCGCGTCTATGACGATGACCTGGTCATCCTACGGCCCGGGTTCATCACAGCAGAGCAGTTGCGGCAAGCGACGGGGCTCCCTGTTCGCTATGCGGAGGGAAAGGAATCTGAGTCATCGCCCGGGCACTTGACCCGCCACTATTCGCCAAAGGCGCGGGTTCACCTCGTTGCAAACGGCGAGTTGCAGACTCCTTCCATCACCATCGGCACCCATACGCCTCAACTCTTCGCTCGGCAACTGTACGGTTGGCTCCACGAATACGACAACTTGGGGGAGAGCGACGTTTGGATCGAAATGCCCCCCGACACCGAGGACTGGCGAGCGGTCCGCGATCGCCTCAACCGGATGGTTGACTAGGTGTAACCCCGGCACGTCAGCGTTGCATGTATTTGCGACGCCGTACCTGGTAAGGCCATTCAGACAAACCGATAAGAGTTGCTTGACCACCGATGGCGTCCACTAACACACCACCCCCTTTCGTTGAGCGAGAAACGCTACCCTTCCCGGAGAAATAATAGCCGAGACTGACTGAGCCTTCACTTGTCTCATACCAGCCAAGTATTGGCAACGGCTCTATCGCAGGCTTTCGCTCCAATGATGCAACCACGCCTTGCGCTTGCGATACTGAGAGACGAGGTGAACTCTCTCCGGTTTGAGGTAGGTCATAGATAAATCCAACTCTTAGTGGTTTCCCATCTTCCCGAATCTCCACTTCGCTTCGGACACTGCGGTCAAGGAACCGGTAGCCGCCTCGTAGTTGATCAAAGGACAATCGCAGGCCGCGCACTTCGCCAGGATAAGTCGTAAACGCCATCTCAACTTTCTCATGTTCGCGCCCCCACCCAGGCAAAGTTTCCGCGATGGCCATTGCCTTATCTTTCAAGACACTTTCAGATAGTCTTTGCCCAATGTCTTTTGAGCGGCCCATGGAGGTCTGGCCGCCCCGCTCCCAGATTATCCGGAGATAGTCAGTACCTCCTATGATCCCAACGGCTTGCATCTCGTCGCCGGACGGGACTGTAATGTACGCACCACGTTGATCGGTCAACTGGCATCGGTCATATTCGACATTTGGATCCAGACGACGGAGCACTTCGATTGAAGTTTCGCATAAATTGTCATCGAGGATTGATGAGCTCTCATTTGTCGCACTATTGATTCGCTCACCTGTCAGGTTGCGATGGAGAACGAGAGCTGCACTGCCTCCAACTGCGGCGCAGATCAATGTTATATAGATTCCCTTCATAGACTCCTCACGTAAGTAGTACTTTGGCTTAGATACGACGGCAAGTATACGCGTGATATTCTGGTTGCATGATCTCCATAAACATCCGCTGAGTCGCCAAACACCGTGTCGCTATCTGCCATGTAGTCCTCCCATTTGTCCATGGCTCGCCGGACGCTATATCCAATTTGCATCCAGTAGTAACAGTGATCTCGCAACGCAGTTGCAGCGGCAATCTGCACTGATTCTTCAAACATGACCGCGGATTGATTTTCCGGGAACTCGCTAACCGCAGTATAAACATTCCCATTCGGATACAAACTATCTCCGGCAATTCCTGGATCTGAGTTCCCACCGCCGCTAGCTACTTCACAACTGTAAATGAACGCCAAGTTGATTGGAGGTTCTGCCGAAGTGTTGAAGGGAGGCAGACCGGTTCCGATTTGTGCGATTCGATAGTACCGTATCCTCCATAGTGATACATTGCTGGCAATAGTCGCGCTGGGGGTGGTTGCAGGCTCTGGGTATGTTCCGATTATAAGTTCCAGTGGAAAGGATGCCGTGGGAGGCGGCCACGCGGAAGGAAATCCCGGGTAGGCACTCCAAGGGTCTTCTGATGCGCCAAACAACAATGGGGGTAATCCACCTTCTGCCGGTGCTCCATGTAAAGCTACAAAGATATTGTTCTTACCTGACCATCCAGAAAGGAAAGTACTTGCCGCCCAATTCATGGAGTTAAGAACATCAGGGTCATAATCCATTTGTGCGAATTTCGACGTGAGGGCATTGGAAATCTTGTATTCCGCCGAGTAGGGAGTCCAAGCCCACTGGGTCGTACTCCAAATGTCTACGTAAGAGTACCATGCATATCCATTGGCGTCAACGCTATGATAGCCTGCGAGAATTGCGTCACTCTTCGAGCTTACCGAGTAAGAATTCTCAGCCGGGCTTGTGCTACCATATTCCCATACTTTTTGCTTGATCACGATGGTCCCGACACCTGCCCCACCATAATGAGCAGCATCAAACATTATTGAGTGCCCCATAGAGAAGAGGGGTAATGGGATGCCTAATGTGGGATGTACCGGACAGTTCTGTTCTTCAATGAGCTCATCGTTGATGAAGAGTTGCGACTTCACGATGGACGGTGTGAGGGTTTGAGTCTCCCCTTCACCCTCCGACAGAGTATAGGCTGATATAAATGCCCTTGAGTTGCACCCGCTGAAATACTCGGGGATGGCATTCGTGCCAACTCCCATGACTGGATCGTTAGGCACGTTCCAACCGAGTGCGCCAATCGCGTGCGTCCATGTCGCCACCAGGACGAGCACAAGAACTGATCTCAGGTACATTCGCGAAAAGTACCAGTACCTACCGAAGACCTATTTTGAAGTCAGAAGTGCCTCATCCTTTTTCCGAAAGAAGCTAGTTAAAGCTGCTCACCAAGCGCAGTAAACCGCGAAACTAGATTAAACTCGCGATCAAATTCAAGATAAATCTTCGGCGTCTTGTTGCCGAGCAATTGTCGAGGATTGACGCAGCAGCATCGGATGGCCGTCTCGACATCAAAGTCCTCCACCAGATTGCGGAAGCAATCTAGCAAAGTCACTGCGCTCCCGGCGAGTGCTCCGTTCGACTTCATGCGCACGCACTTTTCGCCCAAAACAACCTCGTGGCCCCACATCGTGAACTCCTTCCCCTCCTTCAACCCAGTAGCGGCGGTGCTGTCGCTCACCGCGATCATTCGGTCGGTGGGCCGACACCCCACAAGTACGGATGCCGCCTCAAATGCGACGTGGTGTCGGTCGTAAATCAGTTCGGTGGTGAGACTCTCGTTCTTGAGCAAGTAGCCGAGGATCCCGGCTTCGCGGTGGTGGAAGGGTCGCATCGCGTTGAAGGTGTGCGTCACATGACTCGCCCCAAACTCAAATCCCATTCGGGCCTCATCGTAGGTCGCGTTCGTGTGTCCCATGCTCACCGTCAATCCCGGCCGCCTGAGCCGAGTGATCAGTTGCAGGCCACCGACTACCTCGGGAGCAAGTGTAATGAGCCGCATGCGCGGGTCATCAAGAATCAAATCCCATGCGGATTCAGGCGAGGCCGGACTCGCAATTGCTTCTATGGGTTGGGCTCCAGGAAACTCGGGGCTGATGAACGGGCCCTCTAAGTGAAATCCGGGGATCATCTCGTGAGCGGGGAGATGATCAATCGCGCGAAGAACTTCGTTCGCCGGGGCCGTGATAGTGGTGGGCAAGAACGCCTCGTATCCAACCTCGGCTAACTTCCCTGCGAGTTCTCGCATTTCCATGAGCGTCGCGGACATGAAGTCGATGCCAAATGCGCCGTGAATGTGAACGTCAACGAATCCGGGAACAATTAACCCTTGTGGGGGACGGCTCACCCGCCGGAATCCGGGGCCGTTTTCGGTCCAACTGACTTCGTAGGTACCGAACCCTTCCGGGCCGAGGGCGTCATAGACCGGTTTCATGGGGTGATGATATAGCCGGACGGGGTGCGCGTCACGAGGCCATCCATTTCTAACAACGTCATCGCCGCCGAAAGATCAGATGCGTCCCGACCTGTCGCTCCCACCAGTTCTTCTATGAGTTTCGGAGTCTCGTCAAGGAACTGGAGGATCGCCTCATCACCTTCAACTCTTTCTTCAGTTTCGGGAGAACGGATGAACTCGTCAATAAATCCAATCTCCTCGGTGATCTGTCCCGGATGATCCACCAGTGTCGCCCCGTCGCGGATCAGTCCGTGGCTCCCCTTGAATCTGCCCGTGGAGAGCGGACCCGGCACGACGTAGATCGGTTTGCTGAGGTCCACTGCCGTTTGAGCGGTGCGGAGGGCTCCCGATCCGCTTGGGGCTTCGATCACTAAAACGACATGGGCGAGCGCCGCAATCACGTCGTTACGGTGAAGGAAGTTCCCGGGGAACGATGCCGTTCCGAGCGCAAACTGGCTCACCACCGCGCCGTCTACGCACATCCGTTCGTAAAGTGGGCCGTGAGCGGCGGGATAGACAATGTCGGCTCCCGTGCCGAGGACGGCCACAGTTGAGCCGCCCACCGCGAGGGCACCTTCGTGCGCTTGAGCGTCAATCCCCAATGCACCGCCGCTGAGCACGACCCAACCGGCTTCGGCGAGGTGCTCAGCGAACTTTCGGGCGCACGCTTTACCGTACGGAGATGCTTGCCGCGTACCGACGATCGCAACGGATGGACGGTCAAGCACCGAAGATTGACCGCGACCAAACAAGCCCCAAGGGGCAGCCGGCACTTCGGCGAGAGATTCGATGGTGGTTCCTTCTCGCCACCAATATCCCTTGGCGAGCAGGTCTTGCACCCGCCGGGCATCCACTCGGTCCAGCCGACTGCGAACTGCCGTCGAGAGGCCGGGCCAACTTCGCAGGGCCGAGAGGGGCTCCAAAGAAGACATCCCGAGCGATTCAACGATCGCCCGGGATGTTTCGTAGGGTAACTCCGCCGCTAGCAGTGCGTGCCAGAAAATCGGCGGAAGCGTTCTCAACCGCCGCTGCCTCGGCCCGGACCGCCGCCCGCACCGCTGCCAGGGCCGCCTGCGCCCGTGGTCGAACTTCCAGACGGAGGTGCGATGTTATTGTCCACCACGACCACAAACGTCTTTTTGGCTTCGTTGCCAAGCCAGTCCTTCGCCGTGACCACAATTTCTTGGCGACCATTCTGCAGCGGCCGATTATTGCCGGTGGTCGAAATCACAACGAACAATTCGCCATTCGGCTGGAAGATGACTTCCATTTGCTTGCCGTTGATCGTCACGCCAACCGTGTCAGGGTTGATGCCCGAACCGAAATCTTCCAACGTCCACTTGAAGTTGAGCGGCGGGCGTCCCCAGATGAGTTCGCCGCTTCCGGGCCAATCCATCTTCACGCTTGGAGCCGTAAGGTCCACACCGTAGTTCTTATCGAAACTGAGGATGCTGCCATCCCGAACCTGAACGATCAGCGAGTCGCCCGCACCGACCGCTGGTCCAGCGGCCGCGATCCAATCCGGACCTGTATCTTCGGCGGGGTCTTGGGCTCCACCCGTTCGACCACCGCTTCCACCTTCGCCCGCCTGACCTGATCCACCGCCGGAACCACGTCCCGGCCCAGCACCGCCACCGGGGCCCGTGCCTTCCTCGGTCCGCGTGCGACCAACGAGGCTCACCGCGCGGTAGCTGAAGAGGACTTCCTTGATCACCGGATCGACGACGTTGATATTGCCGTCAGCGGTGTTTACAACCAGCGTGGTACCGACGAAAGCAGGGGAAGTTGCCGGTTGCTTGTTCAGCACGAACGACTTCCCGCTCACCTGCGTACCGTTGCGGCGATTGATGACGAAGACTTCGCCGTTGAGACCGACAGAAGCAACATATTCGTCGTTGACTGCCGGAGCGAAGGCGAGACGCGTGTTCGTATTGAACTGCCAAGCCGGACGACCTGACGCGGCACGAATTGCGATGACGTAGGTGCCTGAGTTGATGAAAATGTTGTCATCCACGAGCACGGGCGCGACCGAACGGCTGAACGACTGTAACCGAACGGAGAAGTCTTCGCGCATCGACGTCATGTCGACGGACTTGAGATCACCCGCATCGTTGATGTATATGATGGAGTTACGGTGACCGACGATTTGACCGGGAATTCCGCCTGCCATCGTCATAGGGTCAGCCCACAGGTTCGCTCCATCTGCCTTGTTGAATCCCTGTACCTTGTTGCCAACAACCGGGACGATCACCTTGTTATCGAGAAGGGCCGGGTTGCCGGTGGCTTGGTCCATCAGGTTGCCTTGCCATGCCAACTGCCCTGTCACTTTGTTCACGGCATAAAGGATTCGGTTGTCGGCGACGGCGTAAATGTTGTCGCCCGAGACAACGCAGCCGAGCCGGAAGTTCGCTTCAATCGGCACTCCTGCCGGGTATCGCCACACTTGGTTGCCGGTGGCGCGATCGATTCCGTAGATCCGGGGGCCGACCGCAACGTAGAGGACGTCGTCTTCTACTACGGGTGCGCCGCCAGGTACCACGCTCGTCGAGCCTGCCCATCGCCACGCGAGGGGCGCCGGGCCATCGAAGTCGGCCCAAGCGGTGGCCGCAGCCAGCAGGGCGATCATCAAAGAGGTAAGTCGCATCATGGTGCCAATTGGTCCGCAGGGCGAACGCCCGATTAGAATACCGGGGTCACCGCCTGCAAGTCTAGGTTGTGGACGGTTGAAGGATAAGTTCGTTACATCTTCGTGGTCCCTTGGCGGGCAGTGGGTTCGGGTATCTTTGCGTCTCCGGGCCTATAGCTCAGTTGGTTAGAGCGCACCCCTGATAAGGGTGAGGTCACTGGTTCGAATCCAGTTAGGCCCACCACCCCGTCCTTGTCAAACTCGGACGAAACTTCTCCTCGCCACTTGACTCGGGCTATATTGGCCCCATGTTCGCCTCTCTCCTGCTTTCGGCAAGCTTGGTTACGGCTACTCCGCCCAACGTCGTTCTCATCCTCATTGACGATTTGGGTTGGCAAGATACTTCTCTGGCGTTCGGGCTGGACGAGAAGTTGGTCGGCAGGCATTTTCGGACTCCTGTTCTCGACGGACTCGCCCGCAACGGTGTTCAGGTTAATCAGGCTTACGCCTCTTGTCCGGTATGTACCCCCTCGCGAGTAGCGTTACTCACCGGTGAGAATCCGGCCCGTAATCATGTGACGAGTTGGGTGCATAGTGGCCAAGAAACCGACGGACCGCACCCCGAGATCGACCTCCCCGATTGGAGAAAGATCGGGTTCCAACCGGGGGACGCACCCACGTTAGCAGAGGCATTCCGCAAAGCGGGCTACCACACTTTGCAGGTCGGAAAAGCTCACTTCGGTGCAGGCGGAACGGCGGGCGCTGATCCCGAGAATCTCGGATTTGAACGCTCAATTGGGGGATCGGCGGCGGGTCACCCCAGCAGTTACCTCGGAACCCGGAATTTTGCCGCCGCCACATCTGAACCTGGGGCGCCACCCGCACACAACGATGTCCCCGATCTTGCCGCGTACCACGGCAAAGATGTGTTTCTTGACGATGCACTTGCAATCGAGGCCGCCAAGGACATCAAGATTTCGTTGCAATCAAACAAGCCCGTGTTCGTGTGGTTCTCGCCGTACAGCGTTCACACACCAATAACGGCGAACGCTCGGTTCCTTGCGAATTACACCGGGATGAACGAGACCGAGGCGGCGTACGCCACGATGGTGGAAACCTGCGATGCCGCAATCGGCACGCTCATAAACACTCTTCGCGAGGCCAACCAATTGGATAATACGATCTTCGTGTTCACGAGCGACAACGGCGGACTCTCGCAGACGGCGCGAGGTGGCTTTCCCAATCTGCATAACTTGCCCCTGCGAAGCGGGAAAGGTTCGGCCTACGAAGGGGGATACCGGGTGCCGCTTGTGTTTTCGGGAGCGGGGGTGGCTCGCGGGGCGACCCTCGACAAGACCTGGATAGTTGGCTCTGACCTCGCCGATACGATTGCCGATCTCGCGGGGGTTTCGTTTGACGGCCCTGACGCGGAGTCTTTCGCAGGGGCGGTGCGATCCGGCACAGATGTGGGTCGGGTTTCGCCTAACGTTTGGCACTACCCGCACCACCGTGGGTTTGGCGGGCCGGGGCTTGAACCCTTTTCGGCAATCCGAAAAGGCAACTTCAAGGCCATCTTCTTCTATGGCGATCGGCGGTGGGAACTGTACAACTTGCAGGCGGATCTCGGCGAAACCCGTGATGTCAAGCGTAATCAGCCAGAGCGGATGAAGGAGTTGGCCACAGATCTTCTGGCGGAGTTGTATCGGCTAGGGGCTCAGTTTCCCACGGAGCGGGAAACCGGAAGAGAAATATTGCCAATGTATGAATAAGCCAAGCGAGATCGGTCTCATAGGCTCTCGATTCTCTATCAGCCACTCCTGACCATTGCTAGTTCAGAAATGGACTTACGGGTGCCTCGCGACTAAGATGTTGCTGAGTTCTTCTTGGAAACTGTTTGTAAATGTAGAAAGGCCGGAGGTGCAGAACACCACCGGCCAAACTTTTAAATGAAATCGCTCTAGATTTCCACGATCTCTTGGTCGCTCTCTGCTCGCCGTATCGGTTAGCGAGTTTATCCGCCATACCCGGATTGCTCCGTAGCATGACAAGCGCCTCAGCCGCCATCTTTTTTCAGAGGTTTGACACCCTCTTTCGCGCCGGACTGTTATGCCGCTTCCCCGGGCCGAAGGCTCGACACCTCCGTTCGAGAACCGCTAAGTTCTCTACCCTGTCTCCACGACAGTACGCGATGGACGTTGCGACATCCATCTCGCTCCTCCCTGGCCGAAGCCGGAGGAAACAGGCTGCTTTCGTCACAGCACGGACCACTCTTTCGCGTTTGGCAAAAGAACCAGGAATCGCACCCGGACCTTCCGAATTATCATTTCGGCGCTCTACTATTGAGCCATTCTTTTTTGATTGCCCAGAAGACGTGCGTGGTCAGGCGTTTCCTCGCTTGTTAGCGAGCAAATGCGCCACGCCCCCCTGCCCTTCCCCGTTCCGCGGGTACCAGACGGTCATCCAAGACGGCGTACTCCTGACAGGAGCCCGACGCCGTAGCGACTGGAGCAACGCGTTACCGACGGACCGGTCACACGATGTCTCCTCCTCTTTGACTCTCACCCTTCGACCTTTCGCGTGAAACTTCGTGGTGGGGCGATCCACCACATGGATCGCAGCACTCGCCGTTGATCCTCGTTTCGGTCTTCCGGTTCTGCTCCGCCCAGGGGACGAAGATTGCAGAGCCTCGGATTGCTTGGCGGTCTCCTCACGGAGCGATTGGGAAGGCACCCAACCCTTTGGCCGTGTTGCCACGGTTTATCCGATAGCGGGGCCAAGCCCCCGCGCCGCCCCCATCTGACCCGTATCCCGAAAGAGTTGGGCTGGATGGCTTTGGTGAGGGGTGAGACGTGCCCGGTTGGAATCGTGTTCCACGGTCCCGAAAGGTGGTCATAGCTTTACTGATTTGAACCTAACAAATGGCCTGGACTCACACACGGTAGGATGAGGCATGGATGCGATGCGGCTCCTCAGCGTTGCTATTCGGGCAATAGGGTTTATGTCCTGCGTGGACGGAATCAAAGTTTTCGTCTTCAGCCTTATCTCGCTTCCAGTCAGCCCTTATGGGGCTCCGACTCCTCTGACTGAAATACTTCGCTTCCATTCCTACGGGTTGTTCCAAGTGCTCATCGGACTCACTGGAATTGTCTTTGCCGACTTCTTTGCTCGACTTTGCTTCGGGCAAGTTGCCTGGAAAAGGATTGACTTGTGGGGAGATGGCGAACTTGAGGCCGATGAAACTCCCTAGCATTACTCCATCGAGAGTGACAGGGGTGAGCATTCTCGCATTGCTCATCCGTGTCGCAAGCATATGGATCCTCGTCATGGACCTCCTTCTTTATCCGTACTCTTACCTTTTGGCAGAAGAAGTGAGAGAGTTCTATTACAAGATCGGCTATTTTGTGACAGACATTGAAATTTTCACGTCAATCATTTTGGCGACCCTTTGTATTCTGTTCGCGATGCCGATTGCACGACTCTGCTTCCAAGTTCGCCCAAGAATCAGAAGTAGCCGTTACGCTTGAACAGCCACAATGTTAAACCTGAGAGTCCGAGCATCAGCGTAATCGCGAAAGGATATCCGGCGATCCAGGCGAGTTCTGGCATCACCTCAAAATTCATTCCGTAGTTGCTTGCCACCAAAGTCGCCACCGCCAGTACAGATGTGATTACCGTCATTTTTCGCATGATTTGATTCAGGCGGTTGCTCGTCATACTCATCTCCGCATCAACCACTTCTCGCACCATCTCCCGCCCAATATCTATCTCATCCACCAAGTGGTTCATTCGATCTCCGAGGTCTCTCAATTGCTCTATCACCTGCGCTCCGAGCATCTCTTTGCGGCGAGCAAGCGCGCGAACATTATCTCGCATAGGAGCGATCTTGCGGCGCAGCAATAGTAATGTACGCCGCTCTTTCAGCGCTTTACCGGGGTTGTCGCCACCAAGCTTAAGCGACTCTTCTTCGAAGTCTTCGATCCTCTCGTGGAACGCTTCGAAGACTGGTTCCAAATCATTCGCCATCTCCGAAAGGAGGCGCGCCAACAATGTACCGATGTCTCGGCCTAATCCGTCCGGATCCGATAGCCACACTTTGAAACTTTCTTCGAGGAGCGTTACCCTCTCTCGTACTACAGTGATGAGTCGCTGGCCATCGAAGAACACGGCGACGGTTTCCAAACGGTCGTTCATGTCCAACGCAGCAAACATAAATCCAAACCGGCTTTCCGTTGAAACGAGACCCGACCGAAGGCGCGATCCTCGGAGGTTTGCCATAGTGGCCCGCGGAAATCCAAGTTCGTCGCAGACGAATTGTTCAACCTGATGGGCATCACGCACAAGCAATGTCGCCCAAACAATCTCATTAGGAGCGGGCGACTGGCGAAGAATATCCAAATCGGCAGCGTGCCCCGGCCCCGCGATGCCAACCTTGCCAACGAATACCTCGGCGGCACTATCGGTCACTTCTAAGATAAATGAACGCCGATCATTCAGTGTGGCAAAACTCGGTCCCTAAACCCGAGTCATAACCGGGGCACTCGCGATCGCCTGCCCGATGTCTTCGATCAGGTCCTCGGCGTCCTCGATTCCAACGCTTAAGCGCAGGAGCGTCGGCAGAATTCCACGTTCTAACCGCTGACTTTCGTTCATCGTCGCGTGGCTCATCAGCGGTGGGTAAGCGATAAGGCTTTCCACTCCGCCGAGCGATTCGGCGAGAAGGAAGATCTGGCAATTTTCGGCGACGTGTCGCGCTACTGCCTCCTCATGGAACTCAATCGCGAGCATCCCGCCGAAACCGGACATCTGCTTCTTCGCCACCGCGTGGTCAGGGTGGTCGGGCAGTCCTGGATACGAAACCGAATTCACGGCGGGGTGTTTTTGGAATGCCTCGGCAACACGTTGAGCGTTTTCGCAATGACGATCCATGCGGCACCCAAGGCTCCGCAATCCGCGAAGCGAGAGCCAGCAATCGAACGGCGATGGCGTCGCTCCGTACGCTTTGTTCCACTCGTAAATCGCGTAACCGAGTTCGGAGTTGCTCGTGACGGTGCATCCACCCAAGACATCGCTGTGCCCGCTGATGTACTTGGTGGTGCTATGCACCACGATGTCCGCCCCGAGGGCAAGCGGATTCTGCAGGGCCGGCGACGCGAATGTATTATCGAACACCACAAGGAGACCGTGACGCTTTGCTTCCGCGCAAACCGCCGCGATGTCTGAAACTCGCAAAGTGGGGTTGGTAGGCGTCTCGAAAATCAACATCTTCGACTGCGGTGTGACTGCCTTGGCAATGCTCGAAAAATCATGCGCATCGAAGACGCTGTGCGTGATGCCCTGCTTCGGCAGGTATTGCTCAACCATCCGGAAAGTGCCGCCGTAGATGTCACTCGCCATCAGCACGTGGTCGCCCTGCTCGAGCAAGGAGAAACAGGACGCGATGGCCGCCATTCCGCTGCTGAAAACGGTGCAATGGGTGCCCCCTTCCAGTGAGGCGATGACTTCCTCCAGCATCTGCCGATTGGGGTTCTGGCAACGGGTGTAGTCAATGGGCGGGATGTCGTTGAGGCTCTCCCACGCGAACGTGGTGGACTGATAGAGCGGTGGGACAACGGCGCGATAGGTGGAGTCAGGGTCTTGGCCTACGCGGAGGGCACGGGTCGCGAAGCGCATGGGGCAGATTATGGCAGATCGTTAGTTTTGTGGCGTATCGAGAGTGCCCACCGACTTTGATTATTAGCTTTTCAGGCTATTCAAGGACACAATTGGAAAAGCCCCACCCCGTCGGGGTGGGGCTTTCTTAGCGAGTCAGACTACGCTTTTCGCGCACGACGCCGAGACAAGCCCAGCAAACCGATCCCCAGCACTGCGATCGAAGCCGGTTCCGGTACGGCCTGCGTAAAGTACGCCGTGTTGCCGCCTCCGGGAAGGTTGCCACTCACACGGATGTGATAGCCGTATGTCTCGACAACGCCGCCCAGTGACGAATAGTTGAACGTGAGCGATTGGTCAAGAATGCCGTTATTTGGGTTGGTCTTCCAGCCGGCAATGCCGCCGCTACCCGAGTAGTTGTCGTGATACGACCAGCCGTTCTGGCCCACGCCAGAAGCAACCATATCGTCGTTATTATCGAGCGACCAGACACCAAACACTTCGGTGACGTTGTAGGTCACATTATCAAAGGTCAAAGTCGGGTTGGCCGAAACGACGAGTTCCAATGAGTTTCCGGCTGGGATGACGCTGACGCCAGAAATGTTCGCCATCTGAAACGAACTACGGGACTGGGAAAAGCCAAGGGCCTCCACCGACACCAATGCAAGTGAAACAAGGATACGATTCATCTTTCTCTCCGTTCAAAAGCGAACGCAACGCACCCATTGTGACCATACAATGCGGTTGCTTTGTTCCTTAACGGGCAACTACAGTATTCTTGACAGGGCCGTTTGCACAATGCGTGAACTGCCGTTCATTTGGCATTCATTTATCGTTCAGATAAAGAAATACAACCTCCTATTTGGAGGTTGTATTCATATCGGGATAGATTGCCGATTCTTATTTTCGCTTGCGGCGAAGAGCGGCTAACGCGAAAGCTCCGAAAGCGATCATTGAAGCCGGTTCTGGAACAGCGGAGAAGTAGCCAGTGTTCCCGCCGCCAGGGAGGTTGCCATCCACCCGCAAGTGGTAACCGAACGTTTCCGCGCTACCAACCGTTGAGGTGAAGTTGAACGTCAGACTCTGGTCCGTGATACCGTTGTTTGGGTTGGTTTTCCAACCTGCAATGCCGCCAGAACCCGCGTAGTTGCTGTTGAATGACCAGCCATTTTGGCTCGTGCCCGTAGCACTGAAGTCGTCGTTGTTGTCCAAAGCGTAGACGGCGAAGACTTCGGTGATGTTGTATGTATTGCCTGCAACCGTAAGGGTTGGATTTGCCGCCACGGCAAGATCAATCTGGTTGCCGGTCTGCGTCGTCATGACACCACTAATCAATGCCGTCGAGAACGAACTTCGGGATTGAGCCATGACACTCGCGGCGAGCGAGCAGACCATCGCTAAGGTAAGAATCTGTTTCATTTGAAATCCTCTCTGCACACGAAATGTGCCACAGAATTTCATTGTAACTTATTAACAGTAACCCTCTTCCGAGCACTCAATAGAACTAGTAATTCTGCGTGGGCAGTTCTAATGTCAACTTGGCTCTACTGTGAGCCACGTGCTTGGCGTCTTCGGGGTGCTTCGGTGTCATTTCCGCGACAAGGCTTGACAATTCGCCTTGGATTCGTGCGTAATCGGACGTGGATTACCGGATGTGGTACGTGATCAAGGACGACCAACAGATGGGGCCGTTCGACACCGACAACCTGCGGTATATGCATAACCACGGCAAGCTTGATGCAGCGTGTGTCGTCAAGGAGGCCGCCAGCGGCAGAGAGTTGTCGGCGTCCGAACTTCAGGCGGTCCTGAACCCGCGATCAGTGCAACCCACTGCTCCGCCTCCGGTTGTCAGTCCCGTTGCCGCGTCGCACCCACAACCCACCCTCCAAGTGCCGCAAGGCTACTATCAACCGCCTCAAACGCATCGTCACTATGCGCCGCCGGATCCGAAGCAAGACCCGCTTCGGTTTGTGATTCCGGTAAACCCCAGCGGCCTCGCGATCGCGGCGGGCTACCTCGGCATCTTCTCAATGATTGGAATTGCCGCTCCGTTTGCGATTATTGTCGGTTACTTGGCTATCCGGGATTGTCAGGCTAACCCGAGTAAGACTGGAATTGGGCGGGCGTGGTTCGGCCTGATCGCGGGCGTTCTCTTTACAATCTTCTACCTTTGGGTGCTCACAGCAAACCCGTTCGCCCCTGATCCGTATACTCCAAGCGAGGTCGTTCCGCCGACTTACGGAATCCCTGAGAGCTAGGACATCAGGAAGTCCGCCGTCACTAGGGGAAGCACCGGCACCGCTGAGGAATAGCAAGCGGGGCGATACGTCCATATCCGGTCACAGATGAAGGACAGATGACCGTCACGGTCTTCGGTTTGCCCCCGCAAAGCCACATAAGGGTTGCAGACCACATGGTGGCCATAGCGTTGGTAGGTGTCATCGAAACAAGTCACGTTGAGGAGCCCGGTTTCGTCCTCCAGATCAAAGAAAAGCACCCTTCGCCCGCTTTGGGTCGGCGGGAAGCGGAGGCGTATCGGGTTCCCCACCACCAGCAACTCTTTGCCGGGGCGATGGTTAGAGGCCTCGGCGGCCGTCACTCCCCCTTTGGCTCGAATTCGTTCACGCTCAAAGGCAACCATATGGTGAGCAACATCCATCCCCAGGATGCGTCGCTCATGCACCGCCCGGTCGAAGGCGTCAAAGTCCTCTACTCCACTGGGCAGGTCCGGGGAGACGATCTCGAAGGGGAGCCTGCCCGCTTGTCCCCTTACCTGCGCCGCATACTCATAGGCAGGCGGGATCGCCCACATCATCGCCCTCCGATTGGTATGCATCTCGTCCAGTGCTCCGCAGAGGATCAGGTTTTCTAACTCATCGCGATCGGGTTCGGCGCGTGCCACAAAATCATAAAAGGAGCGGTAAGGGCGACGATCAACAATACGTTCCCTTAGGGCATCGCTTACCCCCATGATTTGACGAAGAGCGATTCTGATTCCACCGTCGGGAAACATGATTTTTGGGTCTTGGTCCGAGCGCACATCTTCCACCAAGAATCCCAGTTCACTGGTGTTCACTCCTGGCGGTAGCACCCGAACACCCCGATTGCGGGCTTCGTTGCCAATCGTTGCGGGGCCGTAGTAACCTGCCGGTTGGGCATCGAGGAGCGCGGCGAAGTACGGCGCTGGGAATCTTTGTTGCAGATAGATAGAGCGCACTGTGATCTCGGCGAACGCTAACGCATGCCCCTCGGCAAATCCATATCCCTTGAAACCGGCCACCAATTGATAAACATCCTCGGCAACGTGGGTGGGATAGCCGCGACTCTCAATTCGAGCAAGTACCTCTTCCTTGATGGTCGAGGCGTAATCACGCTTGTCCTTGTGGATGCGTTCGCGTATCTCCTCTGCTTCGCCCCCAGAGAACCCCGCGAACTTCGTGAGGAGCATATCAATCTGCTCTTGGAACACGACAATCCCCAGAGTCGGCATCAGAATCTCGTCCAAATCTTCGTGAGATAGTCGAAACGGCTTTCCGTTGCGCCGAGCGATGTATTCGTTCAGTTTCACTGCGCCCCCCACTCCCGGTCGAATCCCCGCTTGCACAATCCCCGCGTCCATCAGGTTCTGGGTTTTGATGCGCATGTGCGCCTGTCGCATGGCGGGGGATGCGGACTGCGGAATGCCGATGAGATGACCCGCGCGCATGGTTCGGTACACCTCCGGATCGTGGATCGGGAGTTGATCCACGTTGACTTCGTCCCCGACCCGCGCGGCAGTTCCGCTGAGCACATCGTTGCCACGCAAGCACAGCACATCGAACTTATCAAAGCAGAACTTCGCGCTCCGTTTGTCCCACTGCATGATCCGCACGCCGTCGGCTCCGGATTCCGTGACGGGAACGATATCGGCGATCGGTAAGGCCGAGACGACCACGCCCGAAGAGTGGGCGCGGGCATTGCGCGGCAGATCCATGAGATGCGTTGCCAACCGGAACACCCAATGAAAGTGCTCGCGGGGGATGTTGCTCTCGCGGAGTTCGGGACGAGCATCAAGGGCCTTTTCGAGCCTCTCGGGGGTCACTCCTCCGTGAAGACGCTTGGCCAGGTACGCCATGCTTTGCGGGGCGATCCCCATCACCTTGCCCACCTCGCGGACGATGCCTCTTGAACCGAAGGTGCCGAACGCGGCGACCGTAGCGACGTGGCGACCCCCGTACTTGCGAACGAGGTACTGCCGTACATCTTCCCTACGGTTCGCCTCAAAGTCAATGTCAATGTCGGGCCGCTTACTGCCGTCATCGGGGAGGAAGCGATCAAAGTGCAGGTTGAACTCCAGCGCGTCAATCCGCGACAGACCAAGGCAGTAGGCAACCACCGAATCCACGACGGATCCGCGGCCACTGTGGACGATCCCTTCCCCATCCGCCCAGTTGCACATATCCCAAGCCATGAGGAAATGCCGTTCGTAACCCAACCGAAGAATACGCTTCATTTCGTAGTGAAGCCGTCGTTTGTGGCGTACGGTGAGTGCCCCGTAGTGCCGCCGTGCTCCAAGTTCAACAAGGTCTTGGAAGACACCCACCTCGTTCCGACAGACCCGTGGGAGGTCAACCCGACCGGGCAGAACTCGCTTATCGCAGAGTTCCACCACTCGGTCAAGGTTAGCAAGGAGATCGGGTGCGTCGCGATACTTCTCTACGGCCTTGGGCCACTCGTGGAGGAACCGCTCCGCGTTGATCTCTCGCCGGGGAGGCAATGTGATTTGCGGCTGAGCCGGGTCACGGCGAGGTTTGCGTCCGTCCACCTCTTCAATCAGGCAGAGCGAATCCACGCATACAATCACGTCTTGTGCCGGGAAGTGATCAGGACGCAGGAACAGTGTCGGGCCTCCCGCGACCTGCGTCACTCCTTTCTCCGTCGCAAGCGTTCGCAACCGCCTCTCAACTTCCATTGACCAAGGGAGGGCTGCTCGCTCAATCTGGACAAAAACATGGCCCCTACCATATAAATCCACCAAACGGTCAAGAAGAGTTGCGGATTCTGCCATTTCCCGGCGCATGAGGCACCGGTCAAGAGGGCCATTGCTGCCGCCCGTCAAACAAAGTAGTCCCTCGGCGTGGTGGGCCAGTCGTTCCCAAGTACAAAGCGGGAAGAGTCTCGGCTCGTTCAGGTGACAGTCGGTGATGAGCCGTGAGAGCGAACGGTATCCCGTCGCGTTCCGCGCCACCAAAACGATCTCGCCGCCACTCTCCATTTCAAGGGTCGCGCCGATGAGAGGATGGACGCCCACCTTGTCGCACGTCCGTTGGAATTCGTATGCGCCGCTGAGTGAAAATGAGTCGGCAAGAAGAGCCGCTCGGTACCCCTTTTCGGCGGCGAAAGCGGGGATCTCGGCTGCGTGCAAGGTGCTACGGCAGAAGGAGAAACCACTCATCGCGTGGAGGAGAACTCCCTCTTTCGGGGCGACAGCGTTCCCATATTCGGGAGGAATAAATGCCCCAGTTGCCAGACGCACCTTCTCGTCTCGGAGGCGACGGATCCGGACTTCGCTTTCTTGCCCTGGCTCGGGATAGACGAAGGGGCGGCTTTTCTCGCGCCGAATCCCTTTCTTGTCCCGGTACTGCACGAACTCTAAGGCCGGTTCGTTACGCCACCATTCGCCGGCTTCTCGCCATCGGGCGGTGATCTCAGGACCATCCGGTGGCATCCTTCCACTCCTTCAAAACACGACGACGACGTGGGACGGGCATCGCCGCACCCGTCATCACCGCCCCCTGCCCGAAAACTTGCTCAAGCGCCGCCATCGCGGGTTCGGGGGTCAGCCGCTTCATCGGCATGAACAGATCACTCTGAAGCGGACGATAGGGTTCCAGTTCGGTCAGCATCACCCGCACTCCTACTAGCGGATCTTGGATGCGCGCTACGATCTGCTCGCACAGAATGCGTAGCGCCGAACGCAACCCGGCATAGTCATGAATCGGGCGAGGGAACGTGCGCTTGGCAGTCAGCGTGTCCTCGTTTTCGTCTTCCAACACCAAGCGGGCGCGGGCGGCTTGACGACCGTTCAGCCGGGGGGCGAGATGCTCCGCAAGGTGCTTCAAAGCAAAATCAAGGGCTTCCCTCTCGGCGACGGGAGACTCGAATCGAAACGCATCCATCAACCGGTCGGGGGGATAGATGGCGCGCACTGGGTCGCTCACCTGCCCACGTGCCGCCCGGAGGATGAGGTCTCCCCCCTCGCCGAACTGCCGCTTCAGCACCGCCGGAGGAAGGGTCGTAATCTGCCCAATCTGGAAGTAACCCAGCAGGTTCAGTCGTTCCCGATGTTCGATCGGGATGACCTCTAGGTTGTCTAAGCTAAGCGGCGCGAGGAACCGTTGAGGGTTGGCCGAGGCTTGATATAGTTCGAGGTGGTGCGAGGCGATGGAGGCCACCCACTTGGACGGCCCTGCCCCGTATCGCATGGGCGATTTGAACCGCCGGAGAAGGTGTTCGATGAGGTCTTCGGCGGCTTGCTCGGCCTGCGGCAGGAGGGTGAGATCGAGTGCGGCGATATGGTCCTGCAACGGCTCGATTCGCCCAGTATAGGGAGTGCATTCGTTAAGCCAGGCGCGTTGTTTGGGCTCGTATTCGCCTTCTGCCCACTGTTTCGTCAGGATGCCAGGGAGGATGCTCCGGGCTTGGCTTAGGGTGAATCCGGGCTGGATGCCGCGTCCCCTTGCGACAGAGTTCGCGTCAAGGACGTGTTCGTCACGCACGACGATTTGGGGGTCAAGCAGATCTTCGTCGCAATAGAAGTTGCGCCATTCGAGCCAGAGGATGTAGGGCATGGTCCGACCTCGCGGAGCCATCTGCCCCGCAGAAGAGAGGTTTTGATATTACCAGACGCTTGTCTACTTTTTTCGCTGAGTATGCAAGACCCTGACCAATCTGTCGACCGAAAATGAGTTGAAAAAAACAGCCGAATTCCCTCGCAAAAAGAACTACAATCAACCCACCGTGATCACGCGACTGCTTCCCATTTTCGCCGTCACCGGGCTCGCCGCAACAGTCGCCGTTCCCGAGACCCTATATGTCAACGGGCAGAAGTCTACGCTCGCGCCGATCGAAAAAGACGGAGAGGTGTACGTACCACTCAAATCGCTTCGGGCGGCAGGCGCGGAGGTCACCACAAGCCAAGAAAGGCTCAGTATCCAATTCATCCCACCCAAAGCCCAAAACGAACAACCGTACGTTGAAGCAATCCTCGGTGAGTGGGTGAACAACGGCATCTGGCGTTTCCGGGTGAGCAACGTGGCGAAGATCACCGACCCCTTCGGCAACGGCGGCTCAGGCTACGCCCTTGACTTTGAGGCGATGAACGTCAGCCCAAACATGGCCCAAATGGGATACACCGGCGTCCTTGGGCTACAACTGCTTGACACCGAAAGCACCCGGTTCGAGAATACATCCGGCAGTTTCGCGGACTTCCTCAGCGACATTCAACCGGGCGGCACGTTCAAGAACCGCATTGAGTTCGGTAATAGTGGCGGAGCAACGCGAGGCACTGACCCGATGAAACTGATTATCCAGTTTGATCAGCCAGCCAAGTCCGTACGGATCAACCTGAAGCCCGAATAGCAAGCCTTACGACTTTCGGATGCGCTTCCGCAACCGTAGCCAGCGGTCTAATCCGTTCCCGAGGGTGGGGGCAGACCGACCTACCTGCGGGTCAATCAGGGCTTTACCGTCCTCGGCGTACACCCATGGCGTATCCCAGAGAGCCTTCAACGCTTTGTGCATCGGCATCTCGTGGTATCGATCGGGCCAGAGTTTACGAATCTCCTTCTCAATGCGTCGCGCAAATCGGGTGGGCGCTTGCGGGAAGAGATGGTGCGCGACGTGCGCGCCGAAATGTAGGTGTACGGGGTCAAGCCACTTGAGCCATCCAGGAAGAGTCACCGAAAGCGTAGTCGCAAGGACGTCGTTTTCGTCCGCAAGTGGGTTCAGGAAGTGATTCGTTGCAATGTAGGCGATCACGATAAAGTTCGCCACCATAAGAGGGATGAGGTAGCCGAAAAGCAGCACCTTCCACCCAAGAAGCAACGTGCCCGTGATCCACAACACCTTTGGCAGAACGAACTGCCAAACGATCCGGAACTTCTCGGCCTTCGTGTAGTCGTCGCTCTTGAGATACGTTGAGGCGACCAGGAAGTTGTGTTGTGACATCCGGTAACCAAACGATGAAAAGATCACGATGTTCCGAAGAGCCGGATGCATCCGGTAAAGAAAACGAAGAACGGGAGAGTTCTTATACTCCTCAACGGTGAACAAGCGGTCGGGATCGAGTTCTTCGTGTTGGGTGTGGCTGTGGTGCGCGGCATTATGCCATCGACTCCAAAGATATGGGCCAATCGCAAATGGGGAAAACGCGACCCCTGCCACAAGACTTTTCAAAAACTTGCTCTTGATCGCCGTGCCGTGGGCCACTTCATGGGCCATGAAGCCTAAGCAGCCAAAACTGTGACCGATAACGAGCGATACCAGAGGCGCCCACCAGCCGAAGTAGAGAGTCAGGCTAGCAATGCCGGCGGCAATGACGAGAATGTGGGGGATGGCCCACAGAAGGTGAAGGTTATCCGGGCGAAAGAGCCGGTCGGGCAATGCTTGGCGAAGAACCTGACGGTAACGCGGAATGGCGTTGGCTGTTTCATCCATGAGAATCACCAGGGGACATCAGTAAGTACGTCGCCGCACCCCCTGATGTCCCCTCTTTTTTACCAGCGTTCGCCGCGATCGCGTCCGCCGCCGCCGCCACGATTGCCGTAGCCACCGCCGCCACCGCGATTACCGTAGCCGCCACCGCCGCCCCGGTTGCCGTAACCACTACCGCCGCCACCCGAATTTCGGGGGCGATCTGTGCGGGGTTGGGCTTCGTTCACAACAATGTTTCGACCGCCGAGGTTCTTCTCGTGCATCTCTTCGATTGCGGTCGCAAGTTTCTCTTCATCAATATCAATGAAGCCAAATCCTCGGCCTTCGATGATGCGGGCCTTGTCTCCGCCATACGCCTCGAACGCCTTCATGAGGTCTGATTCAGTCGTGGAGTACGGCAAGTTTCCTACGAATAGGGTCTTGGTAGCCATGTTTTGGTTCCTTGTGCGTCGTGGTTCGAGGGAGAGGGGACTGGATCGGTGGTTGCCCAGGGGCAGCAACGCTCAAGAAACGCAATCGATCGAAATTCGGAACGGACAACTTGATGTTACTCCCGACTCACAGGAATCATGGAACTTTCTCGCCATTTGCCGGATTCAGTTGAAGTAGGGAGAGCCGGGCAGCGTATCGCTCAAAGGCTTGGATGGTAGAACAATTGCATGAACTCTCCGGGCTTGCTTGACTTGGATCCGAAAGCCACCGGGCTCTCCGATCAGCTCAGTCATGACATCCTTCTTCTCAACCAATTGGTCGGAGAGTTGATCGCTGAAGAGGAAGGTGAGAATATCGTCGCAACCGTACGAACACTCTATCAACTTGCCAAAACGGATGTTCACGCCAACCCATTTGAAGAGATTCCGGCTCTCAAGGATGCGGAAGTTGCCACATCCGTAGCGCGCGCATACACGGTCCTTCTTCAACTCATTAACTTTGCCGAGCAAATGGAAATCGTGAGAGTGAACCGGGGAAGAAAAGGCCGTCGTGAGTCCATACGGTCTACTTTCGAGGAGCTACGAAATGAAGGATTCGACGACAAAAAGCTCCGGGCGATGGTGGATCAGTTGTTTGTTTGCCCGACGCTCACGGCTCACCCCACGGAAGCACGTAACCGCGAAGTCCTCAACCGATTGGAAGAGATCGTAGAGAGTCTCTCCCGGCTCGGGATTGATGACCCCACAAACCTTGATCGACCTTTGGATGATCAGGGTTGGCATTTGAATGATCTGAAAAGGAACCTCGCCGCGCTGTGGCGAACTCCGGAAGTCAAACTCGACCGCATTACAGTTGACCAAGAGGTGGAGAACGCCTTGTACTTCTTTGAGAAGAGCATCATGAGGGTTGCTTCATGGTTGGTGCGCGACTTTGAGCAAGCGTTGGGGCAACGTCCTCTTCCACGCTTTTTTGGCTATCGAAGTTGGGTGGGAGGCGATCGTGACGGAAATCCCAACGTCACGGCCGATCTCACCCGAGAGACCGTGCTCAAACACCGGGCGCTGGCCCATCGAGTCTACGACGAATCCTTGGCGAAACTTGAGATTGAACTCACGCAGTCGCCCAAGACTTCGGTTTCGGAGCCGCTTGACTCCAACGAAGCACAGCCTTACATCGCATTCGTTCGAGAACTACGCACTCGCCTGAGCAAAAGCATGTATCCGAATGCGCTCGCTTTCCTCAAGGACTTGCGCGCATTGCAGGGGGCTCTTCGCAACGGAGGTTGCGCCAAATCAGCGGACGCTGGGTTACTTGCTCGTTTGGTGAGGCAGGTACAGGTGTTTGGCTTCAACCTCGCCGCTTTAGACATACGCGAGCACAGCGACAAGCATGAGTTTGCGGTCAACGAGCTCTTTGCCGCAACCGGACTCGGCGAATACACGAGTCTTGACGAAGATGCCAAGGTCGCCGCCCTCACGACCGAACTGTTAAATCCCCGACCCCTCGTTATGCCCGAATGGCGAGGTACGGAGGCAACCGAACGCGTTCGCTCGGTCTACCGCGTTGTCCGCGAATTGCATCAGGCGTACGGTCCGGCCTGTATTCGGTGCTCCATCATCAGCATGACGCATGGCGTTAGTGACATTCTTGAAGTTCTCCTTCTCATGAAAGATGCCGGGCTCATTCACTATGAGAACGGTGAACCACATGGTGAACTCGACGTTGCCCCGCTACTCGAGACGATTGATGACCTGGCAGGTTCGAAGCCTCTCCTTGAGAGCCTCTGGTCGAATCCGGCGTACGCGGCCTATCTCAAGAATCTCGGCCACGGCCAAGAAGTGATGCTGGGATACAGCGATAGCAGCAAAGATGGTGGCTATCTTTCTGCCACTTGGTCGCTATACCGAACGCAATCCGAACTCGGTTCTTTATCCCACGAACGAGGAGTGCCCCTTCGTTTGTTCCATGGGCGTGGCGGCACGGTTGGGCGAGGCGGCGGACGTGCGCACCGTGCCATCCAAGCGCAACCACCCGGCTCGTTTGACGGTCAGATACGATTCACGGAGCAGGGGGAGGTCATCAGTTTCCGCTATACCTTGCGACCGATCGCCCACCGTCACCTGGAGCAGATTCTCTCGGCGGCAATGAAAGGACTCGCGCATACCGAGAACGCACCGCCGGATCCAGCGGCGTGGCACCAGGTGATGGAGGAGTTGGCTGAGACCTCAATGAAGAAGTATCGCGACCTTGTTTATCACGATCCAGAGTTTTGGACTTTCTATTCGCAAGCGACGCCGATCTCGTTCATGAGCGAACTCAGCATTGCAAGCCGACCGGTGATGCGACCCGGAAAGAAGAGCAACTCTCTTGACTCGCTCCGTGCTATTCCATGGAACTTCTCCTGGGTGCAGTCGCGCTATGGAGTGCCGGGGTGGTACGGGCTGGGTACGGCGTTCGAGTCATTCGCTGACCGCCTCGGTGAGTTACAGGAGATGGCCCAAAAGTGGCCGATGTTCCAGACCTTGCTTGAGAATGTCGAGTTGGAGTTGTGCCGCGCGGAACTAGATATCGCCGCACTTTATGCGCGACAGGTTTCACCAAAAGAGGTCGGCGAGCGATTCCACCAAACAATCTGCGACGAGCACGCGCTAGCCGTCAAATGGGTGGAAGCTATCACGGGGCGTGAACTGATGGCGACTTCATCCACAGTGCGACGAACTATCGCCTTCCGCAACCCGATCGTGGCACCATTGCATATGATGCAGGCGTCGCTTTTGCGCGGCGAGGGCGAATCCGCGACCATGCTCCAATGCATGTTAGGGGTCGCGGCGGGAATGCAAAGCACGGGCTAAGGAATAACGTTGCCGGCGGCCCGGTACACCTCGTACCAATGCTCACGAGAAAGCGTGATACGGCAAGCGTCAACAACTTCCCGGACCCGTTGTGGATTGGTTGTGCCGATGACGGTTTGCATCTTGGCGGGGTGGCGCTGGATCCATGCGATTGCCAGCCCGGTCTTCGTCACGTCGTACTCACCCGCGATGCGGCCCAAAACTTCGTTGAGTTCCGGAAACTTTGGGTGATCCACAAAGACGCCTTCGAAAAACCCAAATTGGAATGGTGACCACGGCTGAATCGTAATCCGATTCAGTCGGCAGTAATCCAAGATTCCTCCGTCGTGATCTATGGCGTTGGGGAACTGAGTGTTTGCCGATATCCCCCGATCAATCATGCCCGTGTTCATAATGCTAAGTTGGAGTTGGTTGGCGTGGATCGGAACGTCTAGGGCTGATCGCAAGAGATCAATCTGACCAGGGGTGAAGTTGCTCACCCCAAAATGCCGAACCTTACCGAGGCTCGATAGGTGCTCAAATGCATCCGCGACTTCCTCCGGCTCGACCAAAGCATCGGGGCGATGGAGGAGCAGATAATCGATGTAATCCGTTTGAAGCCGGCCAAGGATTCCGTCTACAGAGGTGAGGATGTGCTGCTTGGAGAAGTCGTAGTAACCCTTCCGAATACCGCACTTGCTCTGCAAGATCAACTGGTCACGAGGGATGCCTAACCTCTTGGTTGATTCAGCGAATACTTCCTCGCACTTCCCGGCGCCGTAAATGTCAGCGTGATCATAGAAGTTGATTCCCGCGTCAAGGGCGGTGGTGAGGAGATTGTCCAGTGCGGATGGCTCTAGGCCGCCGATGCGCATGCATCCCAGGCTGACCTCCGATGCGCAAACACCTGAAGTACCGATTTCGATCTGGTTCATGGTGAGATGCTACTACCCCGGCGTCTCGTCAATCACGACCCGCAACCTGATAGTTTCGTCTTCGGCGAGATTCTCGGCTTTGCGAATCTTGTCCTTGAGTGGCACCAAATAAAGCCCATCCTTCGGGAAGAGTGACGTAGTCCATTCCGTTTCACCGATGAGGACGGTGACCGGAATCACGCCCCAACCGTAGGTCACGCGCTGGGAGATCGCCTTGATTTCGCGGGAATGCGTCTCAGGAATCGCGACGAAGTAGAACGGTGCTGGCCCTCGCCAGTAGAAGATCTCTCCACTGCAATCAATGATCACCCGCTCAGTTTGAATGATCTCGGAGTGGGACTGCGCCTCGGGCTAGACCCGTCGAATACCGATGATCTAGGTACCATTTGGTTCCAACGGGGGCTTAGCTCAGTGGGAGAGCATCTGCTTTGCAAGCAGAGGGTCAGGGGTTCGAATCCCCTAGCCTCCACCAAACTTCGTTACGCTCGCTTGATCTCAGCCATCTCCTTAACCTTGGGGCAGGATCGCACAGGTATCCTCCTCATCCGGATGGCCAAGAATCGCGGCGATTTCGCGAGCTTGGATTTTGTTGACAAGTCCCAAGCGATTCACCTTCTTGGGGGCGATGTCTGGCGTCAGTTCGGAGAAGGGCGATTCATTGTTGGGCCCGCCCAAGTTCTGTGCTTCTTCGATCTGAACGAAATCGAGGTGCGTAGTCCCGCGCGTATAACTTGGCTCGTCCCTGACCCCGACGCTGAACCACATGAATCGGAAAGTTGGTTTCCCAATGAAGTAAGGGCGGGAGGCTACGATGTGCCCTCAAGAGAATCTGGTCATCAAGTATTTGTTCGCGTGAGCGGTGATCAACCGTACGCACGTCTGGGTCGAGCTACCGTTGCGGGCCTAGGCGGATTTCCAGGAAATGTTCATGTAGACTTCGAGTTCATTCAACGCCTGACGCTCCCTCAATGGGAGTTTTTGCATGGCTCCGAGGGCTGGTTGATCACGGTTAACCATCGTGAGCTGAACCTTCCCTTCGGAGCGAAAAATGAGTTTTTACAGAATATTGCAAGTCTGTTCAAACGCAAGAAAGTCCACGTAGCGATAGGAAAACTGGACGGAGACTCTATGCAAGTATTTCTAAGCGGTGACCGCGGATGGGTGATGTTCCTGCGTCACGAAGCTGATACTGGCCTCTATATTGAGACCGACTCCTCACCCACGGATCGAACACTTTCGTTTGAGTGCACGTGCGGTATCGACTTGGAAATCCCGCTCGATAAGACCGTTGCTCGGCATCAGGCGGTGGAACTGATACAAGAATATTTTCGTACTGGGGCCTTACCTCAAACAGCCCGGTGGACCGAGGAAGTACCCTAGTCATTCACGCAGTCTCCGCCCGATCTATCGGCCGGAGTCGAGGAGAGGCGGATGGATGCAAACTGGACAAGCTACGACTGCCCTGGTGCCTTATAGCAGCCTTCAAGGCCATGCGGAATTGGACAGAAGTCAGGTGAGCGTTCTAATAGCCTGAACTATCCTCCACCAGATTCCTCGCGGCAGAATTCTTCTGAATGCCGGTCATTGAGGGTAGTTTCACCGCTATCATGGCTGGTGAAACTGCGACTATTGAGTCACGCCTCAAACAACTAGAACTGCAAAACCGATTGCTTGCAACCGTCCTTATCGTATCCGTACTGTTCTTTGTCCTAGGTTTCGTTCGAGTTCCCGGTGTTGTGCAGGGATCAGCTTTTCAGTTGGTCGACGAAGGCGGGAGAGTCCGAGCCGAAATCGGGCTGGTTGAGGGTGCGCCTGAGATCAAGCTCATGGATTTAGATGGGCAAGAGCGAGTGCGTCTCTGGACCGATGCCGACACAACCGGATTGTTCCTCAACGATGCGAAAGGCACCACAAGGATCGGCGTCGCCCAGTTTGCTCACGGAGGAGGAGGAGTCGCGCTTCACGGAGAAGATTCAAAGGGCGCGACCGTGCTCTATCACAAGGGGACGGGCAGCCTACGATTTATTGATACGAATGGCGTTGTCACCGATGAGTTTCCTCCAAGAACGGAGTAGGGTTGATCTCAATTCTCCTCTTCCGCGAAACTGCGCGGCCAATCATCTTTGAGCAACCGGGAGAGTGACCGGTCGGCGAGAATCTTGCCTCCGTTCTGACAAACCGCACAATAGTTGGTCTCGTTCTCAGCGTATACGATGCGCTGGATCGGCTTTCCACACACCGGACAAGGCTGACCATACTTTCCGTGGGCAGCGAATTCAGGGCGGAAGGCAGTCACCTGCCCCGCACCGGGGAACTTCTCGCCATTCTTGAATTCGGCAATCAGCCTGTCTCGCCATGTCGTCAAGGTGATTTGGGTTGCCTCATGCAGGCGGGAAAGTTCCTCCTCCGTGAGGCTTTGCGTTAGCCGGAGAGGAGACAGTCCGGCAGTATGAAGGATCTCGTCGGAGTACGCATTACCGATTCCCGAGAACGTTCGAGGGTTCGTCAGAGCCCGCTTCAAAGTTCGGTTTTCGCCATGTAACGCTACGGCGAACTCTTTGAGGGTTGCGGCGAGTGGGTCGATTCCTCCTGCATTGAGTGATTCAGCATCGGCAATAGAAGCGAAAACCCAAATCCCGGCCCGCTTCTTACTGCTCATCTCCGTGAGCACCAGTTGCCCATCATGGAATCCCCATGTAGCATGGGTGGTCTTACGCACCACCGTGGCACCAGCCTCCGTCCACCGAAATCGGCCGCTGACCATGAGGTGGATCACCGTGCATTTGCCGTCATCAAACTCGAACGCGACTCTCTTGCCGATGCGGCGGACGGCGACGACCTCGTGCCCGACAAGCTCCTCGAGCGTCGGGCTCACCGTGCGAAGCACAAACGGATTGAAAGTGCGAACCGAGAGCAACGGCTGCCCGACCACTCGCGGCCGAAGGCAGGCGAGATACAGTTCGATGTCAGGCAGTTCCGGCACTTTGTGATTCTAGGCCAAGAATCTCTAGATCCAAACATCATTCGGAGCCGTCAAGTCGCCTTTCTGCGCGCCCGTGTTGATGACTCCCCTTGGCTCGATGATCAGCACGTGACACTCGTCTTCGGCACGAGTGATATGCTCGACCCCTTTTGGCACAACGAACAATTCACCTTCGCGGACGAACACACTACGATCTCGGAACCTCACTTCAAGCAACCCATGCAATACATAAAACACTTCGTCCGTATTCTCATGCTGGTGCCACACAAACTCGCCTTGTAACTTCACCAACTTGAACTGGTAGTCGTTCATTTCGGCGACGACCTTCGGTGCCCAATGCTCGTGAATCATTTCGAGCTTGGCGTGAAGATCAATCGGTTCCGGTTTCATATCTTCGGCAATCTCTCAACCAATGTTCGCATCTGACTCGTCTGGCATCATTGCTGTATGGCCCTGAAACTCCCTGGTGCGAGCGATGTCCGGCGACCACTTGGCTTTCCGTTGACAGTCACGTGGTCGCTCGTGCCGGGCATGATCAGGGTCGCCGAAACACCATCCGGTACCGTGCCCTTGATCACGAATCCTTCAGGGCCCTTTTCCCACTCCACCGTCACCACACCTCGTGGGGTCTCAATTTTTCCTCGCGCCATACTGAGGTTTCCTGGTTCAGGGGCAATTATGAACTCGTTCCAGCCGACAGAATTCGGAGTGGCGCGAATGCCGACGACGTAGCCGTAGAACCATTCCATCACATGACCGAGCATGCAGTGATTGAGCGAGTTGCTACCTACCGTGATCGCATCCCATGTCTCAGGCAAAGTTGTTAGCCCTTTGGCAAGAATTCCACCATAAGAGCCGGTCCCCGTCTGCTGGTAGACCCGGTGCAAGATGTCACTGCGACCGGCTTCGGCAAGGGCACGAATCAGATAGACGTGCCCTACGTCTCCCGGAGTTTGTTGGTATCCGCGATCGCGAAGTTCAAGGACAATGTTTGCCAGAATCCGGTCGCGATCGGCTTCTGGGGCGAGGCCGGCGCAGAGTGCCATCGCACTTCCTGATTGGACAGAGCCGGTGTTCGTAAACGTGGCTGACTCCGCATCGTAATACGCCGCGATGAAAGCGGTGCGCACTCGTTCGATCTCCGCTTCCAGGCGAACAACGTCGGCACTCTCTTCAAGAACTTCTGCCGCGTCACGAACTGCGCGGAGACACAAGGCGTACGTCGCCGTTGACGTAAGTTGCGTCGGCGTGAAGCGACTTGGCCCCGGAGGCTGACCGTGGCCGTAGTCATACCAGTCACCAAGGCCGGAGGGTGCAATGCCGGTTGGGCTCACCGAACGAAGGTAGTCCACGTACCGCACCATCATCGCGTAGTTCTCCTCCAAGAACGTACGGTCGCCGTACCATTGGTATGCCTGCCATGGCACCAGCACCGATGCCGCGCCCCACTCGGTTGTGAACGCATAGGGGCTACTCGGCGGCAGAAGGAGGACGCGCGGCGCAACCGTCAAGACCTGACCATTGGAAAGCTGCGCATCGCGCATGTCGCGACAGATCTTTCGATACCAATCCTTGACATCGTATCGGTAGGCGATGCTCGGGAACATGAGATGCGCCACCTCGAGCCATCCCGCTTTCTCCCTCTGAGGGCAGTCGCTGAGGACGTACGACATATTCGACTGGATGGCCCAATCAATGATGCGGTGAGTCCCGTTGTAGGTGACGTTCCCACTCACAAACTCACCCGTCGTCCGATTTGCCGTACGGATGGGCACCATCTCCAGGTTCTCGATGACGGGAAGGCGGTCTGGATTCGGCTGGTTCGGGAGTACCGCGCCTTTCACCTCGACATACTGAAAGCCGTGATAAAAGAAGCGCCACTCGTACGATTCCGATCCGCTACCCCGGAGCGTATAGTTGCCGACGGCATGACCACCCCAAAGATTGAGTTGTTGGACGTCGCCTTCAGGAGAAATCACTTCTGATGGCGTAACGGTAATCGTTTGACCACGCTGACCACGCACTCGAAACCGAACGACAGCCATAGCGTTCTGGTCAAAAATGTACGAGATTCGGTTGCCGTCTCGTTCCACTATTTGAGAAGGAGTCCATGCGTCCGTAGCGAGAATGGGCGGCCAATCAATTGGGGCAAGTTGCGCGGATGGCGGGTGGGCAAGAGTAGCGTTCGTCCAACCTTCCAATTGCGCACCAGGTCGGGTCCAAGAGTCGTCCCATTCCCGCGCATCGTAATCCTCGCCTGCATATACGTGCGAGAGTCGGTATGGCCCAAGTCTCCAACGCCAATGTTCGTCACTCAAAATTGTCTCGTGGGTTCCATCGGCATATTCCAGCGAGATTGCCGCCCGTAACAGATAAGGTTGCCCCTCACTGTAATCGCACATCATATCGGCCTTGACATACCTTCCGGTTCCTGGCGCACCTACGCGGAAGAAACCGTTTCCCATCGTGACCAGCACTGCGTTTCGGCCCTGCTTGAGCGACTCGGTTACATCGAACTCGGTCCAATAGATGCGTCGGTCGAACTGAGACCATGGCTGATTCAAGTAGCCCTCGCCTTGCCGCTGCCCATTCACCAAAAGGTCAAAGTGACCGAGCCCTATGACATACGCCGTCGCCTGCTTGACGGGTGCAGGAGCATCAAACTCGTGCCGAAAAATCGGGGACGGCCCCTCTTTGTCCCGCAAGTTCCAAGGAGGAGTTTCCGCCGGACCGATTTCCGTAACTTCTCCTTGATCAGAATGCCATTCGCGGTTCGAATCAAGGACATAGTCTCTTCCGTCAGCGGTCTTCGCCATTCCGTGAACGATGAGACCGGCGGGATTTTGATTAGTTCCGGCCGTGTTCGTCGCGGCGAACAGGATGAGATTGCTTCCCGCTCGAAGATGCACCGTCACATCAAGTTCCGTCGGGGACGACCAGTTTTCGTTTCCCCCGACTTGCTGTCCGTTGATTGTGACGGTGGCTCGATTATCGGCGGCAAAGGTCAGCATTGCCCTCGCAACTTCGCCGGCGATGCGCCACTCTGCTTGGAACTCCACGGTTCCCTCATCGGCGTGGCGCCCAGGCTCGGGGAAAGCGTCACTCCTTATCCAAATCCACCGGGAACTGGAGAGTGGTGCAACCGGTTCGGGAACCGTCAGCCAACGGGCCGCTCCAAAGGGATCCGCCAATCCAGTCATCATCGCAAGGGCCGCCAGAACCACGGATCAACCATACCGCCCGCCTACGGTGTCCAAGCCGATTTTATGCGAGCGAGTCGTACCGATGTGAACTGAAACTCGCCCTTTTCAACCCCGATCTTCCAATCTTTGCGACTGTGATCAAAGACTTGGGGGTACGGGATGAACACCTGCCCCCCGCCCGCAAAGACCTCTACCCCAATCCGATCCACAAGGATGTCCAATCGCTGTCGGCCGTTCGACGGGGGCACCGCAACGTTGAGGTTTCCGATGCGGATCTCCCGATTCGCACCGTCATAGATGATTGCTAGCCCACGTAAGTTCAAAGAAAGGATGCTGTCGGTATCGAGGAACTCCAGTGTCAGTCGCCCTGCTTCCGCTGAAAAGCCAGCCCAAGGCTCAACCGATCCGGGTCGCAGAGTTGTCGCTCGGACATCATGAGCCACATCTTCGAGTTGGCCAAGTTCTCGCACCGGCGTCCATGTGAGCCGGGGGCCGGATGGGGTGGTTATCAGGCCAAGCTCCATGGGAAATGACATGGCTTGGTTGAAAGGCTCACCGCGCGTCTCGGTCTGGAACCAGCCGATCTGAATCACGCGATTGTCACTTTCGGGAATGCCGTTGAAGGTTTGGGCGGCATAGAATCCGCGCCCACTCTGCCCCTTGATGATAGGAGTGTCGGGCGTAAACCTCTCACCTTCAAAGCTCCCCACCATGTAGTCGCTGTTGGCGGCAGACAGCACCCACTTCATTTGATCTGATTCACCATCAAGCGGGAGGGCAACCAAATCAGGGCATTCATAGAATCCGCTGATCTTGCTGGTTAGTGTCCAGGATCGAAGGTCTTGGGAATTAAAAAACTGAAGAGTGTGCTCGCCTCCTTCTTCCACGTAGAGCACCATCACCCAGCGGTGGCTTTGCGCATGATAAAACACCTTGGGATCGCGGTTTTCGCCTGCGATATGTGGGACGACTGGGTTTCCTGGCCATTTGGTAAAGATTCTCCCGTCCATGCTTGATGCCATCCCCTGAGTGAACGGATTGCCCGCCGCGGTATAGAACAACAGGAGCGGAGGTTTGCCCGCTACCCCTAGTCCAGAGTCATTCCTGACATCAACGACAGCACTCCCGCTGTACATCGTGCCTTGCAGATCGGGGAGAAGAGCAGGCGGAAGTTCGGTCCAGCGAACGAGATCACGGCTCACGGCGTGGCCCCAGTGCATGTTGCCCCAACCCCAACCGTACGGGTTGTGCTGAAAGAAGAGGTGATACTCTTCTTGGAAATAAACAAGCCCATTCGGATCATTAAGCCAGCCCCGTCTCGGCGAAAAATGGAAGAGCCCACGTTTGGCTTCACCGTACGCTTCGACGACGCCCGGTACATCGTTGGATTGAAAGACCTGAGAGAAGGCGGTTGACCCTGCCGGCAATCGGCTCGTCGTCAGGCGAATCGTCTTCCCTACTTGGCTTGAAATATCAACGGAGGTCCACCAGTCGGGTTCGCTATCCGACAGTTCAATGGTCAGATTTTGCGGTGGGCTGTCACCAATCTCTAGGGTGACATCCCGTTTGGGGGCACCGTTTTTGATGGGTAAGTGAAGGAAGCGCGCGCGCGCTTCGAGTTCAAGGACGGGATCTCGAATAGGCATGGCAGATGGATTGTCGGTGAGAACGAAATGATCGGCGGTAATGTGCCCCCAACCACCAGTGGCTTCGTCACGGATAACGATCTAAGCGGTCTGACCAAGCCACGCCCGGACGTCCCAGCCGTCCGGTTCAAGGGCTTCGGAGCCGCTTGGGTGAGAGTTTGAGCCTGAAGATGACCGGACAGCCCTACCTCCAACCATCAGGTTGACCGATGTTTCCGGAAAGCTGCCACCACCAATCAAGAAGGTGATATGTGAATGAGTGATTGTGAATGCCGGTGAGCTAAGTGTTCCGGTAGAAGCATCTCCGCCAACGAACGAATTTGCCAGGCGGCTGCCCCGATATCCCGAAACCTCCATCTGGTTAGGAAGCGTGCCCTGAGCGGGTTCGCTGCCAAACGCCGTGCCGGTGCTGACCCATGACCCGTATGTGACCGACTCAAAGTCCTGAAGAAGGACATCCTGCGACGCGAGGATGGCAAGCATCGCGCAGAGGGCCGTCACGAGCGAGAGAATACTTGACCCGTATCTTGCCGTGACCGAATGCGCTCGACTTGACTACTTTCGAGGGGTCAAGACAACGTGTGGCCCGACTGCAGCAGGCGACGGGATCATGATCCTGCTAACCGACTTGCGAATGTATGGGCCCGGGAAGATCACGCGCCCTGAGCCACGATTGCTTCGAGCGCAGGTCTTGCATCCCGAAGGCGTTTGAACAGCGTCAACTGCACCATCGCCCGCACCTTGTTCAAGTCTGGCGCGTCGCCGGTGCCAAGTGCGAAGTAGTTGTCACCTCGCAGGTAATCCGTCAAGAACCGCAGCCCAAGTTCCAACGCGATAACTTCTACTGCATCCACCATCAACGCGATCTCTTCCGTTCGTGCTCGCTCCGTCGTGCCAAGGAAGCCCGACGCCACTGCTTGATAGATTTCGCGATCCACTTGCACCGAATCCAAATTGCGTTCTTTTTCACCGGCAACGTTGCATAACGAGCGGACGCAGTCCCCCCAATCGGCGAGCCACGTATACGGCATGATTGTGTCAAGGTCAATCAGGCTCCGTACCGCAAGGGTTTCCCGATCAAAAAGGAAATTGTCGATCTTTGTATCCCCGTGGATAGGAGTACGTCGAAGCCATCCCGTGCGGACGCCTTCCGCCAATGTCAATCCATGCTCTTTCGCTTGTTGCGCAAGTTCTATGAACGGCCGTAGAGTGGGGTCCATGCGACGAGATTCTGCTTCGGCATCTCCGATGCCGGGGGAGAGAACATAGTTCGATGCCGTTGCCGCACGCAACTCCTCGCTTTCCGGGAGTAAGTGTGCGACCGAATCCATATCGCGATGCCCTCCGAGTACGGATTCAAACTGCGCATAGTAGCCAAAAGTGTCGCGGTATCCCAGTAGAGATGGCTGCAATCGGTCGGTGTCTAAGTCAGCGGTCAGATCGGCGTTCAGTGCAAGTCCCCTTCCTACCTGCTCTGCGAGCGCCAACTGAGCCGCGCGATTCGGAAGTTCCGAGAGTGATTTAAAGGTAACTACATCTGGGATCTGAACCATCAGCCGCCAAACATTCACCTGACCACCAATGCGGAACCGAAGGAACGGTTTGCGATCAACAGTTGAAACCAAAGTGATCGGTTCCCACGTGATTTCGGGGCGATCTTTGAGCGTGGTTCGTTGGCACACCGTCCACTGTTCCATCGCGGACATCACACGGTCTGGGAAAGCGAAAACCTCCGTGTTGAGGCGCTGCAACAGGAAGTCGCCTTGGTCACTTCTGATGCGGAATGTGTGAAGATTGATGTTCCCTCTTTCGCGGAACCGTTCAACTTCTTGGATCAGTCCAACATCAAACTGAGAGGCGATAACCCGCGCAACCTCACATTCGGCCGCTTCCGTCGGCTCAAGAGACCAGTTCCTGACCACCGCGTGGGAGGCCATGCTCGTGGAGCAATCCATGCTTTCGCAACTATTCTACCGGCCTCTGTCGCGGAACTCTTCTGCGACCATTCGGTAGGCATCCCGGAAGGACATACCTCTTTCGACCACTAACTGGTAAGCGCGTTGCGTAGCGAAAAGCGAATCATCCATCGCTTCCGTAGCCCGTGTCCGGTCAAACTCGATTCCAGGAATCGCACGAGCCATCACGGTCACCAAATCTCTGGTGACCGCAATCGCATTCATTAACGGTCGCTTGATTTCTTGGAGATCGCGGTGGTAGCCGCTGGTCATCTTGGAGGTGATTGCGAGAATGGCTTGCAAATCAGTTTGCGGAACCACGGACTTCGCTCGGACGAGTTCAAATACATCAGGGTTGCGCTTCTGGGGCATGATGCTGCTCCCTGTCGTGAATGCACTGGGTAGTCGAACAAAACCAAACTCAGCCGTGGAGAATAGGCACAGGTCAGAAGCAAGGCGACCAAGATCTTGCGCAAGAAGCGAAGCGGCGAAAACAGCCTCGGCCTCGGCTTTGCCTCGACTGAGTTGCGCCGCCGTCACCGGCATTTGCGTCTCCTCAAAACCTAACTCTTTTGTCGTGATGTCACGATTGAGTGCCAGTTGTGCAGGCCCGTACCCGGCCGCTGAACCTAACGGGTTCTTTTGCGCCCTGCGCTTGGCGAGTCGCAAACCGTCGGCATCATCCTGTAGCTCCGAAGCGAATCCACGGGCCCACAGGGCAACCGAACTAGGCATTGCCCGCTGCTGGTGCGTGTAACCCGGCAGAGGGATGTCTGCACTTCGGGACGCAAGTTCATCCAGCAATGAGGCGACTGACTCGGTGTCTTTCGCAAGAAAGTCAAGCGCGTCCCTGATCCAGAGACGAACCGCCGTCAATACTTGATCGTTGCGACTACGACCAAGGTGAACCCGCTTGCCGGCCTCACCGATCTGTTCCACCAAGCGGTTTTCGATGGCCGTATGGCAGTCTTCATCCGCCGGAGTGATTTGCCACTCTCCGTTCGCAAAGGACTCGCCGATCTTCGATAGCCCATCGCGAATGGCATGTTCATCTTCGGCCGTGAGATAACCACACTCATGAAGCATCCGTGCATGGGCGATACTCGCACGAATATCGTAAGGCACTAGGGCCGCATCCAGCAGATAGTCATCCCCGACACAAAATCGGAGGATCAAATCATCGGTCGGCTCGCCTTTGTCCCAAAGCCTCACAATTCTGCCTCCTGGGCGAATGCGCGAACCCAGGCCGTGTAAAACGCGGCCGCATCAACGATCGCTTGCTCCTCCACGAATTCATCCGGTCGGTGGGAACGAGACGTATCGCCAGGTCCGCATTTCACGGCCGGGAACCCGCGCATGTACGCCAAATCACTCATCGTTGCCGAGCCGAAAAGGGTGACTTCCGGTCGGACAGACTTCGCCGCGCGAACGAGGGCGGTGTCTGCATCGCAGCGAGTCGCTTCTAGGCGGCGGGATCGCACCCCAACCTTACTTTCGGCTATTGATTCCACCATTTGAATGAGCTTCTCGTGCCCCAGGCCAGGTGCGGTTCGGAAATCCAGTGCCACCGAGGCCGAACCAGGAACTTGGTTGCGGGCTTCTCCCCCCTGGACAACCGTGGCCTGCATCGTCGTTGGCCCGAGATCGGGGTCTGGCTCCCCCCACTCCGTGCTTTCCAATGCGACGAGATCTTTCGCAAGGGTGAAGATAGGGTTCCTCGCGCCAAGGCGGTTCGCGTGAGCGGCGTGGCAGGCGTCCCCTTCTGCTTCGAGTTCTATGATGAGAAGACCCTTTTGCGCGAGTGCGATGTCAAGTCCCGTTGGCTCCCCGACAATTCCGGCATCAATGGCCGCTATTTCTTTCGCCACCCGCGGTACAGAGATTTCCGCCCCGTTACCTCCCGTCTCCTCCTCGGGCACCAACAGTAGAGTCACGCGACAAGGGGGGTCTTTCATCAAACGGAGAAACGCCGCCGTGAGAGCGGCACCACTTGCCTTTGCGTCATTGCTCCCAAGACCATAAACGTTGCCATTCTCGACTTCAACTTTCCACGGATCACGAGTCCAGCCATCGCAAGGAGGGACTGTATCTAAATGAGAGTTGAGGACAACGTGGGGTCCTTCTCCGACAGTGGCCACGACATTGTCACCCCAGCGATGAAAATCGACACCATGTTCGCACAGGCAGTCGGTCACCCAATCCGCGATTGGCCCCTCTTCGTGGCTAATGGATTTTGTCGCGACAAGGTTCCGATGAAACTCGAGGAGTTCTTGATTGTTCATCCCTTACCCTTTGTTACAAGGGTGCCGCTTCCCTCATTGGTGAACAGTTCGCGCAGAACGCCATCTGGAGTCGCGAATCCGACGACGTGCACACGCTCCACGCCACCTTCTAAGGCCGCGCGGATACTCGTCGCTTTCGGCAACATTCCGGTGCTAATCGCACCCTCCTTTTCGAGAGCCTCGAGACCGGCAATATCGGTCTCCGAGATGAGTGACCCAGTGTCCTGCGGGTTGCGAAGAATCCCTGGGGCTCCAGTGACGTATATCAGTTTGCTTGCACCGAGTGCCACTGCAAGCGCAGACGCAACTCCATCTGCGTTCATGTTCAAGACCTGACCATTGGCGTCAGCCCCCAATGGACTGATCACGGGGAGGAAACCGTCGTCCAGGAGCGTTTGAACCAAAGATAGGTCGAGATGAGCGAGGTCGCCAACAAATCCAAAGTCCACCGTTGACCCGTCGCGAACCGAAACCGGTGGGCGACGCCGAGCCGTGATGGTTTGGGCCGCAACGCCCGAGACCGCTACGGTCTGCAACCCTAGAGAACGGCCATTCGCCAGGATCTTAGTGGCAACATCGCCGTTCAGTGAAAGAGTGATTGCGCGTAGCGCAGTCTCGTCCGTTACGCGGCGCCCATCAACGATCTTTGACTCACCTCCCAACGCTTCGGTCAGCGTTGTTGCCTGTGGACCTGCTCCGTGAACCACGACGACTCGCATTCCAAGGTGAGTGAGCACACCAATCTGCTCCAGCACAGCACGACCAATCGCATCGTCGCTCCCGAACGCTTCCCCACCAATCTTGACAACGAATGTCTTCCCTCGGTACATGCTGAGATACGGCAACGCGGTGCGCAATGCGGCCATCGCATCGCTACGAAGTCCCGTGGCCCGGGTTGAGTTTTCCGTCATTTTGAGAGCATCTCCATAAGCACCGCTTTTTGCACGTGGAGTCGATTATTGGCCACGCGCTGAACTTCTGATCTGGGGCCGTTGAGGATCGCATCCGTCGCCTCCACATTGCGACGGAGCGGGAGACAGTGGAAAAACTTTGCTCTTGGATCAGCGTTTGCAAACCAGGACTCGTCGGCGCACCAATGCCGCAAATGACTCTCAGGAGATCCATAACCATTTGGTGCATCGGCCTTCGCCCAACTCTTGGCGTAGAGAATATGCGCACCTTGCATCGCGGCTTCCCGATCGTCGGTCACGGTTACTCGTCCACCACCATGAGACGCTTCCGAATAGATCCGTTGCATGATCGGCTCCGGCAAGTCGTATCCTTCTGGGCGGAGAATGACTAAGTCCATTCCTCGGCGAGCCGCCATCGTCCCGGTTGCTGCAGGAACAGCGTACGCCAAAGCCTTCGGATGCCATGTCCAACTCAGAACAAAGCGGCCGTTCGCGGGCACCTCAAGATCATCAAGTGACTTCCACTCGGCAAGCGCTTGGCAGGGGTGATTTGCTGCCGATTCTAGATTGATGAGGGGCCCTGGGGTCAGCGTATTGAGTTCGCGAAGAAACACTTCGTTCAAGTCTTCACTCAGGCTCAATTGGTTCGCGAAGCACCGAACTCCGAGCGCATCGGCGTAACCACTCAATACCGGGATTGCATCCCGGATATGTTCCGGTTTGTCCCCGTCCATCACCACTCCCGGTTGAGTCTCTAGCGCCCAACTTCCTGCCCCAGGGGCGATCACAAAACTGGATCCCCCCAGTTGCGCCATGCCGGCCTGAAAAGAGGCAAGCGTGCGGAGACTCGGATTCATAAAGAGTAGCCCAAGCACCTTCCCTCGGAGCGCGTTAGAAATCGGTGCGGACTGCAATTCCCTTGCTAGCCGTAGCAGGCTTTGAATGCGATCATCGTCCAGAGCCGCGAGGTCAAGAAATCTCTGATTCATCGTGTGCCTTCCTTCACATCCATCCGGGTGCAACAGTCATCAATCCCGTCTCGTCCGGTAATCCAACCAATCGGTTCATCCACTGCATCGCCCCTCCCGCTGCGCCTTTGATGAGGTTATCAATAGCGGATGTCATCACCAATTGCGTTCCGTTCGTCGTCACTCCGATGCGGCAGAAGTTACTCCCCGCAACATGTTTCACGCTCGGATGGCTCGAGGTCGCACGCACGAAGGGCCCTCGCGGCACATAAAAGCCGTTGATCAATTCCACAACTTCTTCGGCCGACCGGGGTTCGTCCATTTCGGCAAAGATTGTCGAGAGGATGCCTCGAGTGAATGGCCCTGAATGGGGGACAAACGCGATGTCAATTCCTGACTCCCCGTGTCGATCCACGAGCATCTCCATCTCTTCGGCGTGGCGGTGGGTGAGCGGGGAGTAAGCCCATAACCCGCCATGTCGGTCAGGGTGGTGAGTTCCCGGCTTCGGTTCGCGACCACTGCCTGTGCTTCCTGTCACGCCGCTGACTTGCACGTTCGGAGCAATCAGCTTGTGGTGCCAAAGGGGGGCAAGTGGCAAAGTGACTGAAGTTGTGAAGCAACCGGGGTGGGCAATCGGCTGCGCATTCACTTCGGGATGAAGTTCGGGATGCCCGCAAAAGAAGGTTGATATCAAGTCGGAGGCTGGATGCGATGAGCCGTGCCACGCTTCGTAGCTGTTCGGATCTGCGAATCGGAAGTCCGCCGATAGGTCTACTAAGTGAAGCCTTCGCCCTTCCTGAATCGAGTCGGTTATCAGTCGCTGCGCGAGCCGAGCACTTTCCCCGTGCGGTAGGGCTAAGAAAATGCCGGCTTCGGGCAGTTCGCTGACTTTAGAAATCGCTGTATCCAGAGATTCATATCGGGCGTCGGGCAAGGTTGCCAAAAATGCGGGCAGGACATCCGAGATGGGCTTTTCCGCTTGGGACGAAGACACCGCACTTGTCAGTTCAAATGCAGGATGACCGACTGTCCAGCGAATTAGTTCTGCGCCAACGTAGCCCGTTGCTCCGAACACAAAGATGGGTTTCAACCGACCACCCCTAGCGATGCGAGTAGTTGCGCGGCGAGTTCACGGGCCTGACTGCGTGCGTTGAGCGCGAGACATCCCGTTGTCCTCGTCACCGCCCCCGAGCCTGCTTCGTTATCGGTACACGGCCCCGTGATCGCGGCGATCTGCGCTTCAAATGTGTTTCGGAGCAGTTCTGTGCCCCCCCATGCGCCCACGGGATCGTTCGCCGCCAAGACTACGGAAGTAAATGCATCACGGAGATCGGCGCATTGAAAAATTGCATCGACGCCGTAATCACCCATCAAACCATCCCCCAACTCAACCACGATCAGGTCTGGGCGATCTTTCGCCAAACGATTCAGTAGCGTTCTTGTAACGGCTGGTGCGGTCTCACGCGACGAAGTCACGACTCCCAGGTCGGTGAATGACGTAACGGGATGGGCGCCGGCATCGGCCATCCCAAGAACATCACGGCGCAGACTAACCCCGGTCACTTTGCAAGCGGCGACCCTTCGATGTTCTCTCGTGAACTCTTGGATGAGATTCGCGCACGCTTGGGTTTTGCCGCTATTCATGCAGGTTCCGACAATCGCGAGCACGGGCGGGAGATTAGGTGAAAGCGTCTCGTCGAGCGGACCCACTTGACGCGCAATGTTGGCGGGAATACCGGTACGGGAGCCGAGAAACGGAAACTCCAAAACTTGACCAAGCACCTCACATTCAAATGGTGGGCCAACTTCGGCGCTGGCTGAAGTGCAGTGCCCGAGTACTCCACCCATGTTCAAGAGTTGAACGGTATCGCCAACGGCCAGGCTATCCGGAACGACTCCCGCATAGCCTTGTAGAGCCCGCCGATGCCCAAGTGCCCCAGCAATGATGTCACCGGGCTTGAGGCTACTAAAGCGCCCGGTCGGCAGTTCCAAGACGTTATAAGTGCTCTTGCTATTCTTCACTCTGACCGCAACGACATCACCGGACTGGCAAGGAAATTCGTTTCCGACGCGAACTTCGCGATCAAGATTGCAGTTGTAAGTGACGCTCGCCACTTTGTCGAGAGTCAAAGGCTTCATGCGTCCCCGTGCTTTCCGGCACGCGCGGCCAATACGCTCGGCATGCCTACGATTCGGGCAAATCCAGCCGCATCTCTGGCGGAATAGTCCTTCGCTTCTTCGCCGTATACCGATCCACTTGCCGCTAGCAACGAGTAAGGGGAGCGGACGCCCTCCACGAAAAATCCGCCAGTGCGAAGTGTGAGTTCCACTTCACCCGTCACACGCGCTTGGCTACTGTGGAGCAACGCTTCAAGATCGCGAACGGCAGGGTCAAGGGCGTGGCCCTCGTGGAGCCAATCGCCGTATTGACGAGCGACTGAGTCTTTCGCTTGCTGTTGGCGTCCGGTCAGAACTAGCTTCTCAAGTTCACGGTGAGCATCAATTAAGACCGTCGCCGCTGGCGCCTCAAATGCGACCCGTCCTTTCAAACCAAGCACGGTATCGCCCAAATGAATCCCGCGACCAATGCCGTATGAGGCTGCGATAACATCAAGGGCTTCGATTAAGTCCACGGGTTCCATGTTCTTTCCGTCCATTGACACGGGGTGCCCTTTCTCAAATCCAATCACAAGAGTCCGATCGGGTTTGGCCGCCTGCAAGGCACCTTTGGTTCGTTGCCACGCGGATTCGGGCAGATGACCATCGCTCGACTTCGTTTCGGAACCCCCAATCGTTACTCCCCATAGCCCCGAGTTCACAGAGTAGGCGGCACCGTGAGAAGGAACGGGCAGCCCAAGAGCTTCGAGATCGGCGACCTGTTGCGTTCGTGTTGGCATGAGATCACGGATCGGCGCGATCACGGTAAGATCCGGGTTGATCGCCCTTAGCGCCGTATCAAAGCGCACTTGATCATTACCGGCGGCGGTGCATCCGTGGGCTACGGCATCGGCCCCGAGTTCGACTGAAATCCGCGCAGACTCCATCGCCTGCACAGTTCGTTCGGCACCCACGCAGAGGGGATAGACACCGCCTCGACGAACATTTCCTGCGATCAAGAATCGGACCGTCTTATCGTAGAACAACTGTCTTGCGTCAACGATGTGATGTGCCTTGGCCCCTAAGATCAACGCCCGACTTTCGAGGTCGTAACGAGCCGCTTCATCCAGCCCACCGACGTCCACCGTTGCCGTCGTGACGTCATAGCCTTCATTGATCAGGTGGGGAATGCACCAACTTGTATCTAGCCCTCCAGAATAGGCCAGTACAACGTGCCTAGGCATGGTCAGCCTCTTCCGCCCAGTTTAGGCGCTTCGCAACTTTCGCTTGGTCAGACGCATCAGCCGTGGCGATAAAGATGGTGTCATCCCCGGCAACGGTGCCGATTACTTCCTCCCACTCCTGATGGTCAATCTCAAGCGCGAGCCGAGTTGCGCAGCCGATAAGTGTCCGCACCACCAAAAGGTTGGGCCCTGCAGGAATTGCACTGAGAACAACCGCATTATCAACGTCTAGACTCAATTGAACGCGGCTGGGAAGAACGTAGCGCCCTCCCTGCCGGACCGCACCTAACTGACCGAGATCTCGGGAAACGCTGCTTTGGGTCGCTCCTATCCCTTGAGCCCGCAGGAACGAGACAACTTCCTCCTGGGATCGAACTCTTCCCGTGAGGAGCAGGCGTCGTACCGCCTCTCGGCGGCGGCTAGATGAGACCGGCATGGCTTCATTATGACGTGAAACGCATATTTATGCACTATGCAGGACTTTATGCACAGACACGAGGGAGCAAAATGGCAACGAATTTCTGTATCGTATCGGGACGATGCTTCGTACTCGCACTTTTTCGGTGGCGGCCTCGCTTCTGCTGGCGGTCACCTCATTCGCTCAAGCCGGGATGGAGCGCGCCCCAAACGGGGCTCCGATCGGCGGCATAACGCAGAATCAACTACGTGCCTACCTCAAATTCGTCGCCGACGACTTGATGGAGGGTCGCGACACACCTTCTCGTGGTCTCGACGTCACCGCGCTTTTCATAGCGTCCCTGTGCGAACGCTGGGGATTAGAGCCGGGGGGCGATAACGGCACTTACTTCCAGAAAATCCAACTTGATGCTCGCTCGGTCAATCCTGAAGGAACGATTCTCAGCATTGGAGAAAACGAATTTGACTTTGGCGACGAGATGATCGCCGAACCGACGAGCGGAAGCGGTGAGGGAGAACTCGTTTTTGTCGGCAACGGCATCAAAGTCAAGGATGGTGAAGACCCATATGCGGGTATGGATCTGAAAGGCAAAATCATCGTCGCCTTGAGCGGCGCAGGCCCCCGAGGACTGCAGGGGCGTGCCGGCACCGATTATTGGACAGCCACGGATATGGCGCGTCAATCCGAAGCCCTAGCCGTTATATATCTCGATCGGAACGCCGGCTCGCAATTCTGGAACCGTCGGGCCCAGCAGTATCAGAACGGTAGAGCGACTCCCGCAAATCCGGACGCGTCCGCATCGGTCCCCGTATTCTATGCCGGAGCCAATGTGGCAGGTGCGATTCTTGGCGAGGCGGCCAACAACGTGATGACGCAGACTCCGGCCGAAGACGCCATGAAGTCCCGAACTCTGACCTCAATGAAGGCGAAGTTCCGGGTCGAAGCCAACTCAAATACGCAGGTGACGCAGAATGTCATCGCGATTTTCCCTGGTTCTGATCCTGTGCTGAAGAACGAATACGTCATGACCGGGGCTCACTATGATCATGTAGGGATGCGGGTCACGACCGACGGTTCCGATGGAATCTGGAATGGTGCGGATGATGACGGGAGCGGAACGGTAACTCTGTTGGCTATGGCAGAAGCCGCGTCTCGGTCTGGCGTTCGACCGCGTCGAAGCATCGCATTCATTTGGCATTGCGGCGAGGAGAAGGGACTCTGGGGAAGTCAATACTTCACCCAACATCCGACGATCCCTCTCGACCGTGTCAAAGCGATGCTAAACATTGACATGATTGGGCGGTCAAAAGAAGGTTCCCCCGACAACCCACGCAATGCAGATCTCTCACCTCGAGGTTCCATCTACATGATTGGCCCTAAAGCGTTCTCCCCTGAACTTGATACGTTGATTCGAAGAGTCAACGACCAGACAATGCGGTTGAATCTTGATCCCCGATACGATGACCGGAACGACCCTAATCGCTTCTGGCAACGTAGCGATCACGTCCATTACGCAAACGCCGGAATACCGATCGCGTTCTTTTTCTCAGGCGTTCACGAGGACTATCACCAGGCGAGCGACGAGGTCAGTCGGATTGACTTCGGGCAAATGGAAATGGTCGCGCGAATGATTTTCGCGAGCATCTGGGAAGTTGCCGTGAAGGACACTCTACATTCGCCGTAGGGCGGTACAACCGGGCCGAGAAAGCAAACCGAACTCGGCCCGGCAACTCTTATTCCTCGGATGCGTCGCCATCTTCCGGCGCGAGTACATTTCCGTAAAACTTGAGAAGAACGTCTCGTTCCTCCTTATCGTCTATGCCGGTGAAAGCCTCCACGGCATCTTCCGCAAGCGAAACTGCTTCTTCCTCTTCTCCTGCCATGGAGAGAGCTTCCGCCGCTACGGCGAGGGCACAGACGCGGTCGAAGGCGTTGGCGTCGGGGGTTGACTCAAGGGAGTGAATTGCCATGTCTGCCCAACGTAAAGCACCTTCCACTTCGTCGGTCTCTACATAGGCTTTGGCAAGCAACAAATAGCCTCTAAGTCGATTGATTGGCTGCCCCACTTGCGACCAGTGGTAGAGAGCCGCGTGAGCGAGGTGAATCATCGCTTCATCCCCATCTTCGTCGCGATTAGACTCGCTCAGGAGATCCCATGCAGCGTTGTTGGATTCAATAGCGAACCAGCGGTGACCGGCAGAAAGTTCGAATGGGGCCTCAGCCATTGGCTGAGTTTGCCCCATTCAAGATTCTGTTGTAGTCCGTTCGGAAACAGATTAACTTAGGATTGAGATTCGGCGGGCTTCTCGCCTTCCTTTGCCTTCTCTTCCATCGCTTTCACGAACTTGGCCGGATCCTTCTCAAACTGCTCCGGGCACATTCCGCAGCAGAAGTAGTAGCGCTTGCCTTCGTAATCTTGGTAGCCGACCGCCTTTTCTGCGGACTCCACCGTCGCACCCATCACCGGGCAAACAAGTTTCCCGTCCACCATAAAGGCGGGTACTTCTTCGCCCATCGTGGTGGAAGTCGTGCCTCCGCCGTCCTCAGCGGGCTTCGAGTCCGTACCCGCCGGAGTCTCGACGTCTCCGGTCGGCTCAGCGGCAGGTTGGCAAGCGATAGCGGCGAAGCCGACAAGCAAAGCGGCAATGATTAAAGTCAGTTGAGATTTCATTATTAACCCCTACGAACTAACAGGATAACCGACGACGAGGTTCCCCTTTTGGGTGTCAAAGCCATGAGTCCGTGTCGCCGTTAAGACTCGAGACTCGGATATCCTCATCTGACTTTGATGGCTTTGAGCAGGGAGGCGATGCCCGTATGGCGTGGGATTGGACGGGGGATCCGCAGACGACCGTGGGGAATCACTGGCACCGGAGAAGCGGTTCACCTCTTCGAACTATCTCTGCCGAATGGCACTAGAGTTACGATCTCCGAGTATGGCCTCCTCGTTCAATCGTGGTTCACTCCGGACCGAAGGGGCAGTCTCGCGGATATTGTGCTCGGATTCGACAACCTCGCTGACTATGAGCGGCATTCACCGTACTTCGGCTGTATGGTTGGCCGGTTTGCCAACCGAATTGCCAGCGGGAATTTCACGTTGGATGGAGTCGAGCATCAACTTACGACGAACAACTCCCCGGGCGGCATACCGTGCCACTTACATGGAGGTGAAATTGGCTTTGATCGTCGTGTCTGGTCGGCGCAAACGACGGGAGGTGAAGAGCCCGCCATCACTTTCTGGAGGATTTCACCGGATGGTGAGGAAGAGTATCCGGGCAACGTGATGGTTCGCGTCACTTTCCAGTTACTCGCTTCGGGAGCCCTTCGGATCACGACGACAGCGCAAACTGATCGCCCGACGCCGTTCTCCATGGCCCATCACGGCTACTTTAACCTGGCGGGGCAAGGCACGACCGATGACCATTCCCTTCAAATCTTCGCCGACAGTTTCACGCCCATCAATGCAGGGATGATCCCTACAGGCGATAAGGAGGCCGTTGCCGACACGTCATTTGATTTCCGGCAGCCAATGACGCTCAGAGATGTACAACACCAGGATCATCCGCAACTCGCCTTATCGAGGGGATTTGATCACAACTTCGTTTTGAGGCGACCAGGGCGGGCGGCAATACTTGCTCACTCGGAGTCGGGCCGCACATTAGAAGTCGCTACCGATTTGCCGGGTTTGCAGTTCTATGGGGGGCAAATGCTTGCGATTCCCGTGCCGGGAAAGGCTGGACAAACGATCGGTCCTTTCGGAGGCTTATGTCTTGAAACCCAGTACTTCCCCGATTCACCTAACCAGCCAGGATTCCCCGACTGCATTCTTCGGCCAGGCAGTCCCTATATGAGCGTGACCGAGTATCGTCCCGGCGTCCTCGCAACCGATCATTGAGTAAAGGTCGGGTGGCGGATTTGATGAAACCTTTAACCCGATTTCTTGGTTAGTGTCCCATAGTGAGGAAGTCAACTCGTAAGCAGATATCACGTCGCCGGTTCCTGCAAGGAGCTGGAGGGGTACTGCTGGCCGGTGCAGGGCTTGCATGGTGGGAAAAGGGTGAGGCGCATCGTCTTACCGTAGAGCGAAGCACATTAGCGTTGCCGCGTTGGAGCGCCGATGGATTCCGGATTGCGTTTCTGACTGACAATCACCTCAGCAGCGATGTGGCAGTTGATCGGGCGATAAGGGCGCTCAATCTGGCCCAAACCGAGAAGCCTCATGCAATCGTCATCGGAGGAGACACGATTGACAATCACACGCGGCAAACGAAAGGGTTCATTGACCGCTACTTCGCGGCCGTTAAGGAATCTGGGATTCCCGCTTTCATCACTCTAGGTAACCACGATTACTGGACGTTTGACACTCAGACGGTTATTGGATATCTGTGCGGTGACAAAACGATCCGTCCTCTTCGCAACCAAACGGTGGAAGTGGACGGTGTGCTGTTACACGGAATTGATGATGGAATCGCCGGACGAGACAAGCACAACCGTCTCGCAGCAAGACACGACAAGAACGTGGTTGCCATTTTTCATGAGCCGGACTTCGTGGACCGGATTGACGTGAGGGCCTCGCTCATGCTTGCCGGACATTCTCATGGCGGCCAGATACGGCTACCCTACATGAGCCCGATGCGATTGCCTCGGGGTGCAAAACAATACATCCAGGGTTTCTTCCCTTCCGCACCAGTACCCCTCTACGTCTCGCGCGGCGTAGGGACGAGCGGGCCTGACATCCGGACGTTTTGCCCGCCTGAGGTCACGATCCTCACCCTCAATTCGGCTTAGAGGCAGGTTCAAACCCGGTACCATATCGTTGAGCCGCCAAAGACGACGGAACGGCACCTTTCTTGCAGTGAAAGGATGCGGAGCCAGGCGATGCGCTACCAAACCGACGACACCCGAATCCTTGCGCAAGCGGAATTGACTGCCCCCGAGCACCTCATCCGCGTTTTTGAGGCAACGCCCGACATTCAGAGGTTCGTCAGCGAGGAACGAAAGGCAATTGCCCGCGTCATCAGTGGCGAAGATGATCGACTTCTCGTTGTAGTCGGGCCTTGCTCCATTCACGATGTACGCGCAGGTTTCGACTTCGCACGACTGCTCAAGGGGATGCGAGACGAACTGGCGGAAGATCTTCAAATCGTAATGCGGGTGTACTTTGAGAAGCCGCGTACCACCGTTGGTTGGAAAGGACTAATTAATGACCCAGACCTCGACGGAAGCTTCAACATCAACAAGGGTGTTCGCATGGCGCGCCAACTCTTGTTGGAGATCAACGAACTTGGCGTTCCCACCGGTTCGGAGTTCTTGGACACCATCTCGCCACAATACATCGCCGACCTCGTGGGCTGGGGTGCTATTGGAGCCCGCACGACGGAATCTCAAGTTCATCGTGAACTTGCAAGCGGGCTTTCGTGTCCGGTGGGCTTCAAGAACGGAACGGATGGCAACATTGATGTTGCGGCCGACGCAGTCCTCGCCGCAAGCGTGCCGCACGCTTTCCTATCGGTTACGAAGCAAGGTCAGTCTGCCATTTTCAGCACGGCAGGAAATCCCGACACCCACGTCATTTTGCGTGGAGGGCACCAACCGAATTACGACGCCGATTCGGTAGAGGCCGCTTGTTCTGCCTTGCGCAGCCGTGGCTTGAATGATCGGGTGATGGTGGACGCTTCCCACGCTAACAGCGGAAAGGATTTTCGGAGACAGCCATTGGTGGCGGCGGATCTTGCCGAACGGATCGCGGCCGGCGATGACCGCCTTATGGGAATCATGCTGGAGAGCCACATTCATCCTGGACGACAGAATCTCGTGCCCGGGAAGGAACTGCTCTACGGAACGAGCGTTACCGATGGTTGTTTGGGTTGGCACGAGACAGTGCCAGTTCTGCAGCGATTGGCGGCCGCTGTTCGTGATCGCCGAAAAGCGAACGCAAAACCTAAAGCAAATTAGATAAACCCGTGTTATATTAGTGATATGCGCGTCGTCGGGGGAGTGATTGTCGGCTTCATTGCCACGGCACTAGTGATCTTTGCGTTGGCTTCGGTGTCTTGGCTCATTCTTGGGCCCAGCGGTTCATTCGAACCCGGAACCTGGAAAACGACAACGACTTGGGGAATTGGGAAGCTTATCGTGGATACGATTGCAGCATTCGTGGGAGGCTTGATCGCCTACAGAATCGGCGGCAAGACTTCCGCACATGTGTTAGCGGGCATCATCCTTGTTCTCGGGCTCGTGATGGCATTCGTAGTGATCGGGAATCCGCCTCCTGGTTCTTCGGAGCCACGACCTGAAGTGGTGTCAATGACCGACGCAATGAACAAGGCGTTGGAGTCGCCGTGGGCTTTGTACGCCAGCCCAGTTCTTAGTTGTCTTGCGGTGCTATTTGCCGTGTCGCGCTCTGAGAAAAAGGTGACCGCGAGTTAGCGAAGCCGTCGCCAAAGCGTCGTAAGAGCGGCCGTCTGAGATCGCGACCTGACCGTGGTTCGAGTACCACCGAACCGATGTTCGATTGCCGCCACTTCACCCTGCCCGGCGAGGCCGATCCAAACCGTGCCTACCGGTTTATCCAGCGTTCCTCCATCTGGCCCTGCGACACCGGTGATGGAGATCCCCCAGTCGGCGTGCAACCTGTCTCGCGCACCCCTCGCCATCTCGCACGCAACTCGTTCGCTGACCGCGCCGTGCTCAGCAATGTCCTCGGGGAGCACGCCGAGAACATTCACTTTCGCCGAGTTTGCGTAGGAGATCACTCCACCTTGAAAAACATCGCTTGCCCCGGCCACTCTAGTGAGTCTCTCGCCGAGCCCCCCACCCGTGCAACTCTCGGCGACAGCCAAGGTCTCCGCCCTGCTTCGCAGTTGAGAAAGCACAACATCCTCCAACTCTTCTTTGTCTGCGCCGTAGATATGCTCTCCAATCCGTCCTCTAACCAAGGCTTCCAAGGGAGCGATCATCCGCTTTGCTTCTTCAACTGAGTTAGCGCGGGCGGTAAGACGCAGGTGAACCTCCCATGTCTTGGCATACGGAGCCAACGACGGATTCTCGCTCACCATAAGGTCAGATAAATCTTGCTCGAGTTGACTCTCACCGCGCCCGACGACACGAAGCACCCGACTGTGAATCAATTCGCCTCCCCCAATGCGAGCGAGGATCGGAGCCACGGAATCGGTCAACATGGGCAGGAACTCACTCGGCGGGCCGGGCATGAGGATCGCCATCTTTCCGCCTGATTCGACGACGAGCCCAGGAGCCGTACCGTTCGCGTTCGCGATCACAGTCGAACCTGCAGGGCGCATCGCCTGACGCGCATTTGTTTCGACCCATGGTCGACCTCGCGTACGGAAAAGTGATTTGAGATGGTTGACGATTTCTTCGTCTTCAACCATCTCCAGACCCAGCGAATCGCAGACTAACTCCCGGGTGATATCGTCCGAAGTGGGGCCCAATCCGCCGATTGTGACTACGAGATCCGAGCGGGAGAACGCAAGGTCCAGCGCAACGCGCAATCGTTTTGGATTGTCACCGACGGTTTGTCGGTGGAAGTGGCTAAGTCCAGCAGCGGCGAATGCTCGGCCCAACGCCACCGCGTTGGTGTCAACCGTGTCGCCAAGGAGCAGTTCCGTACCCACCGAAACGACTTCCGCCGTCATGGGAACGAGTTTAGCCGCGAGTCGGAGCTTTTAGCCCCGGCAGACTCCCGAAATGATCGCTCCACTCGGCCCGTAAACGATAGGGCCACCAAAACCGCACCCGCATCCGCCGCCGCAATCGCTATGGCGGCACCGCCGGCAAACGTGAGTCGCGCAACCGCCTTGCTGAACGTTGCCGTAGCGACTCTGCCAATTATTCTGGACTGGGAAGAAGCGAGGAGTTCCTCCGAGACGCGCCGTCTTCACGATGACGTAAGGACTGCAGTCAGCATTGGAAGGTCGGCCGAGGACCATCTGCGTGGTCGCGAAGTAGACGTCAAAATGCCAACTATCCGGCCGATCAATGCGGTCAATGTAGACTGATGTACCTGCGTGTTGGGTACCCAAATGCACGATGATGAGTTGCTCGCGCTCAAAGTTGCAGAGTTGGGGTGCTCGTTCGTTGTTTCGGTAGTTGCCCTGATTCCCGTTCCCCCAACTTCCTTGGTTACCACGAATCGGTTGGCGATGGCGTAACCAGAAGTTATCCCACGCGCCTTGATCAGCGATCACCCAAGTTCCCATCGTATTTAGGGCCGAGTCTTGGCCCTGGAATACGGTGCTGAAACGGATCGGACCAGTGAGTGGATCGTTGTAACTCGACCAACCGTTGCTGTACTGAGCAATTGCGCTCGCGCACAGGGCGACTACCGCGCCGATCACTGCAACCAACTTCGTCATCATAGAACCTCTCCTCGTTTGACGCATTCTACTCGCCAATCGTTTCGGCATGAAGTTGCACTTTGGTGCCGGGGGCGGGACTCGAACCCGCACGACATCGCTGCCAACGGTGTTTGAGACCGCCGCGTCTACCATTCCGCCACCCCGGCGACGGATTGAAAATAATACCAGCGAAAGAAATCAACCCCAGGGGCGCACGACGGCATGGGGAAGGAGACGGTCAATTTCCGAGCGTCGGCCAATCTCTGAACCGTCGGTTTCGGCAGTTGCCGCACCGCATGCCAGACCAAGGGCAAGCGCCTCGACTTCATCCCCCCCGCGAAGAAAAGTCGTCAGAACTCCCGCGAGCATTGAATCACCACTGCCAATCGTGCTCTTGGGCTTCACATGGATCGCTTCGCCGAACCAGATACCGTTAGGGGATGCCATGAACGCGCCTTCGGCACCCATCGAAATGATCGCCACTGCCCGCTTTGAACCGGCTTCAGCAAGATCGGACGAGAGTTTTTTGCACGCGAGTCCGATCTCTTCATGGGAGTTCAAGGGAAATCCAAGAAGACGCTCGGCTTCTCGCTTGTTGGGCTTGATGACATCCGGCGGGACTTCCATCGTCAGTTGCATCGCTTCGCCGTCGGCGTCCACGACCACCTCAACTCCAGATCGGCGCACGAGTGCTGCCAAGTCATGAAACGCCGTTACGTCAATGCCTGGCGGTAAGGAGCCTCCCATCGCCACAAAACTGGCCCCCGAAAGGTTTTTCCGGAGTGCCGAGACGATTCCCTCCCATTCGCCGAGGCTGATGACCGGTCCTAAGCCGTTGAACGTTGTCGGTGGATTTCCGGAACCGTCTTCAACGCTGAGATTCGTGCGGGTGTGGCCTGCGATCGGAGTAAAAGCAGCGGGCACCCCCATTTCCTTCATGCCCCCCGAAATCGCATCCCCCGAGGCACCACCGAGAGGGCCGAGAGCGAGGGTTTCGATTCCTAACTCATGAGCAACCCGGCTCAGATTGATCCCTTTTCCGCCCGCATCCGTCTCGGTATGGCGGACTCGGTTTGTGTCGTACGGCTTGAGGCCGTCCACGAACAGCGTTTGGTCGAGAGCCGGGTTGAGCGTTAGAGTAAGAATCAAACCGTCATCGCCTCAACCAGAAGCAGTCGGTCCGGATCAATGTTCTTTGTGGTGCTCAATACGTAACTGAGTGGATGAGCGACTAGCTTGCCGCCGTCTACGCCGACCATCTCACCCATAAATCCGCTCAGCAAACGATTTGCTGCGTAAGCGCCGAGACGAACCGCCAAAACCCGATCAAATGCGGTTGGCGAACCACCTCGCTGCATGTGGCCGAGCACCAGGTAGCGGGTTTCAAAGCCCGTCGTGCGATGGATGAAGTCGGCAACGTCCGTCGCGCGCGCCGCCCCCTCAGCCACAATGATCAGACTGCTTCGCTTTCCTTCAACGCGGAGTTTTCGGAGCCGATTACACGCATCCATGAGCGAGAATGGAACTTCAGGAACCAATACGGCTTCAGCACCGCTTGCCAAAGCGACTTCGACTGCGATGAATCCGTTGGCCCGGCCCATCACCTCTATTACGAAAACGCGGTCGTGACTGTATGCCGTATCTCGAATTTTGTCGATCGCATCCATCGCGGTATTGACGGCCGTGTCAAACCCGATGGAATAGTCGGTACCGGCAATATCGTTATCAATCGATCCTGGAATCCCGACCACGGGAAAACGAAACTCCTCGAAGAGTCTACGGGCACCCGTGAGCGATCCGTCGCCGCCGATCACTACCAAGCCGTCCACTTCGAACTCCTTAAGTACTTGAACGGCTTGCTCGCGCCCTTTTGGCTCTCGGAATTCAGGGCACCGGGCGGTGTGTAGAGATGTACCCCCTCGATCGACAATCCCCGAAACAGACCCGGAGTTCATGGGAAACCCGTCCCCACTGATCACTCCACGCCAACCGTGGCGGAATCCGAAAACTTCTGCGCCCCTGCCGAGCGCGGCCCGAACCACCCCGCGTACGGCGGCATTCATTCCGGGCGAGTCGCCCCCGCTTGTGATCACTCCGATCTTCTTCAAACGCGTTTCCTTGGCGTATCTTGGTGGTTTTTTGCTTGCTGAGTCAAGAAAACGGGCCGGAGTCGAAAATTGACCCCGACCCGACTTCGTTGTCGTTTCGAATGCAGAACTTAGTTGACGGTCTGCCCGGTTGCGTAATCAGCGCTCTTTTGAACCCACGACGCAAATGTGTCGTAGTTATCGAGCACCAAGCGCGGCATCCGAACATATTCCTTCATCGGTTCTGCTTCCGGATTGGCGCGGAGTAACTCCGCACCGTCCATTCCGAGGGCGGTCTCGCGATCCAAGGGGGAGAGTTTGAGCCCGATGTCCTCACCAACGAGGTACGCGAACATTTTCTCTCCCGAATAGATCGCCATGCCATCGAACATCCGGCGAGCGCGGACATCGAGACCTTCCGCCGCCTTCATCATTTGCTCGTAGCGAATTGGCCGATACACCATATGAATGCTTCCTTCCCCAAGAAATCGGTCCTCCGCGAAGAGGGCCGGGGCTGGTTGCCCAGCCGCCTAATCATACCCTATTGGCGGGTTTCCGGTTGCATCTCTCACGATTATTCAGGAGTTCATGGGTACGCTTCGAACATGCCTCCTAGCCGTCGCCTCGTCATCATTGACGGCTTCAGTTTGCTGTTTAGAGCCTTTTACGGAACACGCTATCTGAGCACGAGCGATGGTCGTCCCACGAACGCCCTCTTTGGCTTTTTTGGGATGGTTTTCACGCTGCTAGAGCAGGTGAAACCGGACGCTATTCTCGTGGCGCACGATGCTCCCGGCAAGACTTTCAGGCACGCGGAGTATGCGGAATACAAGGGCACCAGACGAGAAACTCCGTCCGAACTCGAGCAACAATTGGACGGTAGCGAGGCGTTCATTCAGGCCCTCAAAATCCCTGTAATCTCAGTGACTGGTTACGAGGCCGACGACATCGTGGGAACAATAAGCCGCCTTGCCGAAGAGAATGGCTACCTCACGACCATTGTCACGGGCGACCTAGACAGCCTGCAACTCGTGGATGAATGCGTTCAGGTCATGACCACGCGACGCGGGGTGACTGATACGGTTATCTACGACCCGGCTGCTGTGGTTGAGCGCTACGGATTCGGACCGGAGCACATCACCGATTACAAAGCTTTGGTCGGCGACACGAGCGACAATATCAAAGGCGTTCCCGGCATCGGTGACAAAACTGCCACCCTGCTGATTCAAGAGTTCGGCGGCATCGAAGAGATCATCTCCAGAATGGAGGAGATTCCGGAGAAGTTCCGGAAGAAGCTCGTTGGACAGGAAGAGCAGATGCGGCACAGCAAGTGGCTTGCGACCATTGTACGGGACGTGCCTCTTCAATACGACTTTGCCCCGTTCGCCGTTGACGCGGAGTCGTTAGCGATCGCCGACGAAATGATGCAGTCGCTTGAGTTCCGCTCGTACCGCAAGAAACTTCCAGAGGTTTTTGCCCCTTACCGAACCGATGGGGCAGCAACGGTCGCGGCCGTCAAAGAGGAACCTGTCCAGGCCACTTCCGAAGTTTCACTCGGAACCATTGACTCGATTCGAAAGTGGCTTGGAGACTCCAACTATGCTGTTCTTCCGGGGCCGCCCGCAACTCCAACTAACCTTTTGGATGAGAACACGGAATCAGCGCATGGGTTCATCGCTAAGGGCACGGATGTTGCAAAGGCACCTTGGGAGCATATTTTGTCGGTCTTTGCGGATGATCCATCCCGGGCCACGGGCCACGACATCAAATCTCTTTTTCATTCGTGCCGATCCTCAGTCGTGCCCCGGTTCGACACGATGCTCGGCGGCTATGTTTTGCAGTCGGGCCGGACTTCTTACGATCTTGGCGATCTGATCGCTGGGTACCTCGATACGTCGCCACCCTCAAGGCCCGAGGATCGAGTCGCGGCTCTCGCCGCGCTAGAGGCCACGATGCGAGAAAGATTGAAGGCCGAGAATCAGACGTCGGTTCTGGAGGAGATCGAGTTGCCCCTCGTGCCTGTGCTCGCGGACATGGAGTGCACCGGGATCAAGCTTGATCCGGGCTACCTAAAGGAATACAGCAACAACCTGCAAATCGAGATCGAGGCCGTTCAAAAGCAGGTGTGGGACGCCGCCGGAGAAGAATTCAATATCGGCTCACCTAAGCAAATCGGTGAGGTGCTGTTTGACCGCATGCAGATGCCCGGCGGTAAGAAAACCAAGACCGGGTGGGCCACAGGCGCTGAGATACTTGAGGAGTTGGCCGCCGAACATCCGGTTGCGGCAGGCATCCTCACTTATCGTGAACTCACCAAACTCAAAGGCACCTATGCCGACGCGCTTCCTCGAATGTTGGCGGATGATGGCCGGATTCACACAAAATTCAACCAAGCGGTTGCCGCTACCGGGAGACTGAGCAGTAACGAGCCAAATTTACAAAATATTCCGATCCGGACAGAACTGGGTCGGAGAATCCGTCGGGCATTCGTCGCTGCTCCGGGTTACCAGTTACTCTCCTTCGACTACAGCCAGATTGAGTTACGGATTCTCGCGCACATGTGTCAAGACGAGGCACTTACAGATGCTTTTCGCGACCGGGTGGATGTGCATCGAGTGACGGCCGCCCAAATGTTCGACACCTCGCCCGACGAGGTTACTCGGGAACAAAGAGGTCTCGCCAAGATGCTCAACTACGCCGTACTTTATGGCGTGACCGACTTCGGTTTGGCTCAGCAGTTGGGAGCCGGATTTAGCGTATCGGAAGCCAAAGAACTGATCCGTAAGTACAACGAGAGGTTCCCCCAAGTAAAGGGCTTCACGGATTCCGTGGTTGAAGAAGCCCGATCGAAAGGGTTCACATCCACCTTATGCGGGAGACGCCGGTACTTCCCCGACATCCACGCAGGGAATCGCGTGGCAAGGATGTATGCGGAAAGACAGGCGATGAATGCCCCTATCCAAGGCACGGCCGCCGACCTGGTGAAGATCGCCATGCTCCAGGTGGAAAAACTGATTGCAAACACCGGCGTCCGGATGCTCTTGCAAGTCCATGACGAACTCGTTTTTGAGGTGCCAGAAGATAAAGAAAGTCCCCTTGAAGAGATACGGAACCTCATGGAAAAAGCAATTCCGATGTCCGTACCGATCGAAGTAGACGGAAAAATGGGCCCGAATTGGCTTGATATGACCCCGATAAGCATGGAACGGGGATAGCGGTGGGAGTTCTCGATCTTGATCCAGACCACGTCTCCACGGCTTCAATCGTTCTTCTTCCGGTCACGGCTCTTTACACCTTGAGTTGGATGGCGTACGAATCCGTTTACCGACTCGGTTTGAAAAGGCCCTCAAGGATTCACTCACCCGTAGTTTGTGTTGGCAATTTGACGGTCGGAGGAATGGGAAAAACTCCGTTGACCATCCATGTTGCAGAGGTACTCGCTTCTCTTGGGCAACAGGTCGTCATCAGCGAGAATGGATATGGCTCAGCCCACCAGCAAGGTGCAACTCTCGCTCCTAGCGGCCCGTTAGACCCGAAAGAGTGGGGCGACGAACCAGCACTTGTTCGGGAAAGGCTCCCCGATACTCCGATGGTGGTGGGTAGACAAAGGGCAGATGCGGCGGCTCTCGTCCATCAGCAGTTTCCGAATGCCGTGTTACTCATGGACGATGGAGTACAGCACTTGCCGGTTCACCGAGATGTTACGATTCTTGTGGATCCCCCAAATCCTCGAAATGCGTTTTGCATTCCATCAGGCCCTTACCGTGAACCACGTCATGGGGGAAGAAAGAAAGCGGACTTGATTCTGCCGGGAGAGTTCCGAGTCGACAGCGTTATTACGGGAATCGATGGTGACGTCCCTTCTGAAGGATCGGACGTCCAAATTTTGACGGCGATTGCAAGGCCGTACCGTTTTCAGGCAAGCGTGGAAGCGATGGGTTTTCGGGTCACGGGCGGAAAGTTTCTGCCGGACCATCATCCGTTGCAGGGCATCTTATCGCAGAGGGAAATCAACCCGAAGGTTCACCTCCTGACAACCGCAAAGGATTGGGTGAAATTGCGCTCGCAACGCGACGCCTTTCCCGGTCTTGTTGGGGTTGTGCAGGTAGCGTCTCGCATCGAGCCTGCCGAACAATTTCGGGCGTGGCTGGAGAACAAAGTACGTGGGTTCATGGCAGAAAAGGCTTGAGGGATGGGCGGCCGCAAGGTTGCTCCATCGCTTGCGTCGTCGGCTCACTCACGCTTCAGCGGAGGAAATTGAGGAGACCGGTGCACGTTGGGCTTCACGACTTCGAACCTTCTCCGGAAAACGAATCACGGTCGCCCTTGAGAATCTTGGACGCGCGTTTCCTGAATCATCGACCGAATGGCGGAACGAAACTGCGGATGCAAGTATTCGTCACTTCGCAATTGTCGCCGCCGACTTTCTTGCCGGCGCAGACCGAAACTTGTCGGATCTGCAGGCGATGGTTTCGGTTCAGGGGGAAGAGCACATTCAAGAGGCACTGCGCCAAGGAAAGGGCGCGCTATTGGCGGGTGGCCATTTCGGACACTTTGAGTTATCGGGCGCGTACCTTTCTCTCTCCGGATACCCCGTGAATGTCGTCATTAGGGATGCAGATGATGAAGGGGTCAATGCGATTGTCAATGAACTGCGCCGCCGTCCAGGAACAAGAATCATCCCTCGCGGGAACGCGGCCCGACCGATTTTGGAAGCACTCCAGCGCAATGAATTAGTCGGAGTGTTGAGCGATCAAAACCACGACGATGCGTATCTCCCATTCTTTGACGTTCCTGCCGGAACCAATCTGGGAATGGGAGTGATCCAAGAACGGACCGGGTCACCTTTGATTGCCGTATCTACCCCCCGGATCGGCGTCGGCAGATATGAGATCCGGATCACACCTCCGCTTCCAATTGGTGAACCTACGGGAACTAAGGGCGAAGCGCCCTTGCTCGCCATCAATCAATGGTTGGAAGGCGTGATTCGTGAGCACCCGGAACAATGGCTTTGGATTCACGATCGCTGGCGCTCGGCCAAGCGAAGGGGAATGGCTTGAGTTCTCCCCCAAAAGTGTTAGTGGTTCGATTCGCGGCAATCGGTGACTGCGTGATCACGGCGTTTGCGGTGACAGCAATCCGAAAACAATGGCCGGATGCGCGAATAGTATGGGCGGTTCAACGGGAGCCGAGTGTCGTTATTGCTTGCCCGGAACTTGTTCAGCGGCACGCGATTTTTGACCGAAAAGTGTGGAAGAAGAGCCGATGGAATCCCGCAACTTGGAGGGCGCAGACTAGGGCGTGGCTCGACCTGCGCCGCGAAAATTTTGATCTCGGATTTGACTTTCAGGGGCATTCCAAGACTGCTCTCGCTCTTCGAATTGCTGCCCCAAAAGAACGGTATGCCGCCCGGGCAACGGACGCTCTCGCGGCCAGGCTCACCCAACCGGTCGCGCTCAAGCAGATTCACCAAGTAGAGCGGGATCTTGAATTCGTAAGCTTGGCCGGGGTTCACCAATCAGTCGAACGGCCGATCATGCCTGATCTTGAAGCAGAGGTGACGGCGTTTCGCCAACAGATCAAGGCTCCTTCTTTGGTGACCATCACCACGGGTGCCGGCTGGCCGGACAAGGTGTATCCAACGAAACACTGGGAGGAAGTTGCTCGAAGGCTTGTGGCTGCCGGTCATCATGTGATGACCTTAGGTGCACCCGGCGAGCCTGAACTGCAGGTTGATGGAATAGATAACCGCGTCGGCAAATTGACTTTGCGTCAGGCAATGGTGGCGTTGGCCGCAAGCAAAGTACACCTCGGGGCGGACACGGGAAATGGTCACATCGCGGCCGCATACGGTGTTCCGGTTGTCACATTGTTTAGCAAACATGGCCCGGAGCAATTTTTGCCACGCGGAAGTCGTGCCCTTTGGTTACGGGCGCAACCCGTACAAGACATTCCGGTTCACGCGGTCTTAGAGAAGGCAGACGAACTTTTAGGGGGGCAGAATTGAGAGTTCTCATAAGTCGCCTCTCCAGCATGGGTGATGTCGTGCTGACATTGCCGACCGCTTGTGCTCTCAAAGATAGCGGTGTTGCCAAGGAAGTGATCTGGGTTTGTGACCGGCGATTCGCTGCCATTCCTCGCCTCTGCGACTCCGTAGATGAGGTTGTTGAGTGGACCAGAGACAAGGCTACAGATCGAAGGCACTGGCGCTCACTCGGCCAATTCGATGTCGCCTTGGATATGCAGGGGCTCTTGAAGTCGGGGTTGGTCACGGGCCTCGCGGATGCGAAGAGTAGGTTCGGATATCACTGGCAAAGAGAAGGAGCACGCCTATTCTCCGCCCCGATCCGACCCGATCCAACATCCTTTCACATTGCTGACCAGTTGGTTGATGTCGCCCGATTTTTGGGAGCGGAGGTCGCGAACGCACGATTTGGACTCGCACCAACTCAGGAAGACACGGCGCGCGTCCGCGACCTAGTCGTCCGTGAAGGTGGGGCACCTGGCCGATGGATCGCCGTCAATCCGGGAGCAGGGTGGCCCACGAAGCGATGGCATCCGCACTCGGTTGCTTCCTTATGCGATCAAATCTCAAGTGCCGGTTGGGTACCTATCTTGATCGGTGGTCCCGACGTTGCCGACGTTCGCGACATTGTAGGGCAATCCGCCCAAAAATCATTCGTTGACCTCGTCGGTAAAACGAGCATCTCGGAACTCGTCGCCCTGATCGATTCATGCGATGCCCACGTAGGCGGGGATACCGGTAGCACGCATATGGCCGCAGCGCTCGGAAAGGTCGCAATCGGGATCTACACGGTCAGCGATCCTCGCCGCGTCTGTCCATACGGGCAGATCGAGAACGTCTTGAGGGGCCAGCCTTCGCCGCAGAAGGTGTGGGAACTCCTTACGGCGCGGCTGACTCCTTGACTTGCGGGCTGAATATGGGTTCTCGGTAATCACCGGGATCGCCAATCGCGCGCGGCGGTTGCCCTTGTCCGATCAAATAGATGCGAGTCCGTCCTTGGTCGTCCTTTCCAATGCACACGATCTTGCTACTGTCAGGCGCGAATGCCGGATTGATCATCGACGCGGGGCCGATCGCCTGCACTTGTTGAATTCCTCCTTCAGCGGCGGGCACAAGAATCAGTGACTGTCCCTTGAACTGCTCTTCCTCAATCGTCCCGTACTGAGCCACAATTGCCTGGCTGTCTGCACTTAGATGAGGAGATCGGACGGCTTCATTCTTCTCCGTGAGGAAGACCGGAATCATCTGGGGCTGGTTCGTTGCCGCATTCCATTTCACAAGGAAAAGACCATTTGTGTAAGGAACCGTGACCTCTCCGTTTTTGCGGAACTCATCCGGAATGTTTGCTGGATCCGGCCATTGGAATCCGGTGAACGAAAACGCGGCGTCTCCGGCGGCGTTCACGTGTAGTTCAATTCGATCGGCGGCCATCATGGGGACCGGAGGTAATGGACTTCCTTTGTCGTCCACCCCGATCTGTTGCGAAATCAGAATCTGCCCGCCCGTCTGACGACGCATAACGGCATATACCACGTTCCCACCGGCGGCCCATGCCGCATCCGTAAACGATTCGCCAAGGGCTTTATAGGGACCGGTCATCGCGTCGCTCGCGCCGGTTGCACCTTCCGATTCGGTTACCGTCGGGCCGACTGTACGGGGTGGCAACAATTGAGAGAGCCGAATGGAGCCACCCTGTTCATATTGGTAGACCAATCCACCAACGATGGCGAGTCCCCTCTCATTTCCCGCTTCTTCTCCCCCTTGGTGGTACCAGAGAAAGGAAACATTGCGAGATCCCGCAGGCATGCGACGATCGACCGCGCCAGACTGCGGATTCCACCGATAGATTTGGAACGCCTCATCATCACGGTTCCCGACAAACATCACTCGGTTGCCATCGCTTCGCCAAGTCGCTTCTTTAACTTCTTTTTCGGTCCAGTCGCCCGGAACGACTTTTTTCACTCCATCGAGGGTGAAGATCACGGCTTGTGTCCCATTCTCCGTGTCCTCTAAGGCGAGTATCAGATCATGCGTCGGCACATATCCCTTGTCGTTAGGATCCTTTGCCCAGTCGGCAAAAATTCGGTATCCCGCGAACATTGCGGCGATCACGAATAGGATGATGACGGCGCGCGTGGCGATCTTCTTTTGCATACGACGTTCCGATTGTGACTAAAGTAAACGATCTCCCGTTCGGAGACGTGCCCCATTGGCAAAGTCTGAACCAGACATCGCCCGCTTGCCTTCTGGCTGAACCGACTTCATATCGAGGAATCCCTCTTTCCAAGCAACTTCCAGGTTTGGACGTACGCAAACGATTGTGCCTGGTGCAAGATTGGACGGCGAACTTTTGCGGAGTTGCAACTCTTTGACCTTTATCCGCCCTACGGTTTCTGATTGAAGCCATGCGCCGGGGACGGGGGTGACACCCCGAAACCGATTGTATGTTTCGGTCGCAGACTCGTCCAGCGTAAGTTGGCCATCGGCCGTGGTCACCTTGGCGGCCAAAGTCACGCTCTCATCGTCTTGTTTCTCTTGCGGATATTCACCGCGAAGCAGTTTGGGAAGCCACTCCTCCACCATCTGACCACCGAGGCTCGCCAACGACTCATAGAGTTCACCTGCGGTCATCTCATCGCTTATGGCAACGGCTGACTTTGCAATCATGTCCCCCGTGTCCAAGCCAGCATCCATGCGCATCAGCGTTACGCCACTTTCCTTATCTCCCGCCATGATTGCCCGTTGCACCGGTGCCGCGCCACGCCACCGTGGTAGCAACGAACCGTGGACATTGATCGAGCCATACTTGGGTTGATCGAGCAAAGTCTGAGGCAGAATCTGTCCGTAAGCAGCAACGAGATACAAGTCGGCATCAATCGTCGCGAGCCTTTCAATGAATGATTCTGCGCGGCATTTGCGCGGAGTCTCCACTGGCAGCCCCCACTCTTGGGCCTGACGGGCTACTGGGGTCGGCATCATCGACATGCCCCTCCCAGTGGGCTTTGGAGGTTGACTAACGACCAGAACGCAATGATCGCGAACCGCCGCAAGCGAAGCTAATGCAAAGGGTGCAGAACCAAAGAAGACGACTTTGGGCTGACTCACCGAAGGGCCGCCTCTTCATGGGCGGGCATTGACCAATGAAGAGTTGCGGGGTCAGCTTTATCAATAAATAAGATTCCATCCAAATGGTCAATCTCGTGCTGCACGACGCGCGCTGCGAGCCCCTCCATCTCAAATACGGTTTCTCGCCCCTTTCGGTCCAACCCGCGCACAACGATGCGCGTCGCTCGTTTTACGTCGCCATAC